>NZ_JAVSCQ010000010.1:0-101050 GCF_040560405.1 Facivitalis istanbulensis | reverse complement strand
TTCAACAAGCTCAAGCGCTTCCGCCGTATCGCCCTGCGCTGCGAGAAAACCATCGCCGCCTTCATGGGCTTCGTTCACCTCGCATGCGCCATGATCTGGCTACGATAAATGCAGACAAAGCCTAGGCGAAGATCGGCAGTTCGCCCGCGGGCGCGGGGCTTGCGTCGACGAAGTTGGAAACGGTCACGCCGACCAGCCGGATGCCCTTTTCCGGCGGCAGGACGGTTCGGATGAGGTCGAGCGCGGATCGACGCAGCACCTCGCGGTGCGTTATGGCTGTCGGCTGGCTGCGGCTGCGCGTGATCTGTTGAAAGTCGCCATATTTCACCTTGACGGTCACGGTGCGGCCGAACGCCTGGCGCCCCTCGCACCATGCCCACACATCGTCCGCCATGCGCACCACCCCCGCCTCGATCTCGTCCGGTGCCAGCAGGTCGCGATCGAAGGTCGTCTCCGAACCCGATGATTTGCGGACCCGGTTCGGATTGACCGGCCGGTCGTCCTCGCCCCGTGCGATCGCGTGATACCATGGGGCCGAGTTGCCGAAGTGGCGTTGCAGGAACGCCAGCGATCTGGATCGGAGGTCGGCGCCGGTCTCGATGCCGAGCCGCTTCATCTTCTCCGCCGTCACCGGCCCCACGCCGTGGAAGCGACTGACCGGCAGCGTCTCCACCCAGGCCGCGCCCATGTCCGGCGTCACCGCGAACTGGCCGTTGGGCTTGCGATGGTCGGACGCCAGCTTGGCGAGGAACTTGTTGTAGGAGATGCCGGCCGAGGCGGTCAGCCCGGTTTCGGCCAGGATCTCGGCCCGGATCGCCTTGGCGGTGCGCCACGCCGTTCCCAGCCCCTGCCGGTCGTCGGTCACGTCGAGATAAGCCTCGTCGAGCGAGAGCGGCTGGATCAGGTCGGTATAGCGCGCGAAGATCGCGTGGATCTGGCGTGAAACCTCGCGATAGACGTCAAACCGGGGCGGCACGAAGACGAGATCGGGGCAGCGCCTGAGCGCTGTGACCGACGGAAGCGCCGACCGAACGCCGAACCGTCGCGCTTCATAGCTGGCCGCCGCGACCACGCCGCGCGCCGCGGCATGCCCGACCGCGACGGGACGTCCGCGAAGCGCAGGATCGTCGCGCTGTTCCACCGATGCGTAGAAGGCGTCCATGTCGACATGGATGATCTTTCGCGTGACCATGGGCACGGTCTTATCGCATTGAGAACGAAATGGGAACATGGGCGGTGATGGCTGTCGATCGCGCCGCGCCGATCCGGCAAGGGGTGTCGCGCGCTATCCCATGTCCCTGACCAGCGCGATCAGATCCTCGACGCTGCTGGTCGCGGTCTTGGCCATGACGGCGGCGCGGTGATCCTCGATCGTCTTGATACTGAGTTCCAGCGTGGCGGCGATCCGCTTGTTGCTCATGCCCGCCGCGAGCAGGTCGAGAACCTGTCTTTCCCGCGCCGTCAGGCGATCCATGCGCAGCAACGCGGCCCCGCGCCGCCTGCTCCATGCGACCCCCTCGGCGATGGCGGCGAGCAACCGCTCTTCGTCGAGCGGTTTTTCCAGATAATCCAGCCCGCCATATCGCCGCACGGCATCCACGGCGTTGGCGGTGGTGGGCCATGCCGTCATGAAGATGATCGCCACCGCCGGATTGCGGGCGCGCAGCGATTCCGCCAATGCGAACCCGTCCATCTCACCCATCATGATGTCGGTGACGACGCACTGGCATTCTTGCCGGGCGCAGGCGTCCAGCATCCTGTCCGGCGCGACGAAGGATTCCGCCTGATAGCCATGACGGATCAGGAGCCGGGCGACCGCCGCGCCCAGATCGTCGTCATCGTCCACGACATGGATGACGGCTGGTGGGGTCTCACGCATGATGGGCCTCGATGGTTGGCAGGCGCACGGTATGGCGGATCAGGTCGTCCCGCCCATCCTCGCGGATCACGGTGCCGCCATGGGCCATGATGATCGCCCGTGCGATCAGGCTGCCCACGCCGAATCCGCCCGAATCCGCAACGCCATGCGCATGGGGGTTGGCGATCAGGATGCTCGCGCCCTGGGCATCGGTCGTCAGGCGGATCGTGATCGGACCAGCGGGAGACGCGCTGATCGCGTTGCGGACGAGATTGAGAAAGGCCTGGGTCAGCTCGATTTCCTGGCCCATCACGAAAATGGCCGCCTCGGGTACGGCCAGTTGAACCCGGCCCGGCTTTCCGCCGGTTTCCCCGAGGGCCAATCGCATCGCCTCGCCCAGCAGCAGGCCCAGCGCCAGCGGCGATGGTTCGTCCACGGCGCGCCCGCCGAAGCGGCGCAGGCGGCGGATCATCGTGGACAATATCTCGACCTTGCGCGCAATCAACGCGGCGCTTCTCGCATATTCCGTATCGCCCTGGCTGATCGCGGCGAGATGACGGCTTTCGATCGCCAGCGTGGACAGCGGCTGGCTGATTTCATGGATCACCGCCACCGACATGGCGCGCAGGGTCTTCAGCCGTTCGGCCTGGAACAGCAGTCGGTCGCGGCGGGCGATGACCGCCTGCGCGGCGCGTTGGGCGTCGGTATAGCTGCCCGCCAGATAGGCCGAGACGGCGGCGACGGCCAATCCGATGTGAAGCCCGATCTGCCTGGGAATATCCGGCACCGTGGCGGACCAGAATAGCGTCACGCCACTGGACAGGATGATGGCGATCCACGCCACCTTGCTGCCATAGCGCAGGCCCAGCCATGTCATCGACAACATGATGGGCATCAGCCGGAGATCGGGCATCAACAGGGCCAGCGACCATCCCATTGCGAATACGATGCCGGCCTGCCGCAGATCGGGCCAGGACAGCCGCAACTCGCGCAGCCTTTCTTTGCCTTCGCACAGCCATAGCAGGAAGGGCGCGACGATCAGAACGCCCAGCATGTCCCCCAGCAGGAATACGGATGTCGGCAGCAAGGTCGTCGCGCTGTCGGAATGCGACGACACCCATCCCCATCCGCCCCGGACCAGCGCGCTGACCGTGGGGGCCAGCATGGCGGCAAGCCCGAGCGACAAGGGCGCCGCCGCCTGTTCCGACGCGTTGCGCCGTCCCTCATGCCTTATGATCGCAATGACCAGGCCGGTGGTGAGGGAGGGCAGGGTGACGTTGACCACCATCTCCAGCGAGAGGGGTTCATGGGCGACGACGGTCGACAACAGGCTCTGCACGATCAGATCGGCGGCGGCGACGGGCAATGTCCATCGCGCGCCATGGCGCCAGAGCAGGGCGAACCTGATGCCGGCGGCGGGATACCACAGGCTGAAAAGATAGGCTCCGTCCCATATGCCCGCGATTTCGTGGCTGATGCCGAAAGCGACCAGATAGGCGAGCCATAGCCGCAGGGATGATCCCGATGGACTCAAGGATGGACCGCGCGCCCAGGGGGGATTGCCAATGGCCATAGACGGATCGGCCAATCACATTTTTCAGAGTGTCAGCAATCCGGGAAATGCGCGGATAGCATATTTCGCTCTATCAAGGTCGGGGCGAAGCGGCGCGGCATTGCGGCGCTGTTGCGGACTTGAGGTCGGGCGTGACCTTTCCACTTCGGGCTGCATATTTGCCGCAAGCCATAGCGTGCCGGCGTCAACGATGAGGGGGCACCGTGCCGCGACCCATTCGCCACAATAGTGGCGCGACAAGACGGCTCAAAACCTGTCTGAAGGACGAAAGATTGTAGGAAAAGCGTGCGCTGGTGCAGTCCTGAACGACACGGTTACCAGCAAAAAGATGGTGCCCAAGGGCGGGATCGAACCACCGACACTGCGATTTTCAGTCGCATGCTCTACCAACTGAGCTACTTGGGCCCACACCGCGATCGCGATTGGAGGGGTGCCTTTACGGGTGGTTTCCGCCCATGTCCAGTCCCTCGTCCTCATTTTCTTTGACCGGGATTCGATATCCTTCGCCCAGCCATTGGAGGAGGTCGCGATCCCTGCATCCGCGCGAGCAGAAGGGCGCGTGGTCGGCGGCGGCAGGCTTGTCGCAGATCGGACAAATGGTCATGGGCGTCGTTCCAGTTGCAGCGGCCGACCTGTCCGGCGCGCGATTTCGTCGCGCCAGTCGGGCCTGGCCATCAATCGATCGTAAACGGACCCCGGCACCGGGTGAATGGTCGCGGGGCCGGGCGGTTCGCGTTCCCATTGACGCAGCAGCGCCCGCGCCTGCGCGCCCGCCGGATCGCTCGCCAGCCGTTCGGGAATCGAGGCGCGCGGACGTGGGCGGACGATCTGGAGAAAGCCGAAGCCGTTGACCGCCGTCCGCTCGAAGGGGAGGGGCAGCGCCGCGTCGAGCGCCTCCGCCACCGCCTGGCGCGGTCCCTTGCCCTCCAGCGTCGGGAAATCGATCCCGATCGACCCGCCGATCCCGTGGCGCAGGATCGCCGCCGCGACTGCGCGCACCGCCGCGATCGCCAGTGGCTCGTGCGGGGGCGAGCCGTCGACATCGAACAGGGTCATGGCGGGGGTCGGCGTCATCCGCAGTGCGCCCACGCCGAACCCGATCTCGCCCGTCATCGCTTCGTCGAGCAGTTCGGACCAGCCCGCGGCTTCCAGATCATCGGGCTGATGCGCGCGCATGTCGCGGACCGCGACGCCGGTGGCGGCGATCCGCGCGCGCAGATCGGGGCCGGGACCGATCACGCCCGCGTCGGGGGCCATCTGCGCCTTGGGCAGTTTCGGGCGGCCGCGTTCGGGGATCGCCTCCCGCGTGATGATGACGGTCAGCGCCGCGCCCTGCGTCATGCCTTTGGGAACGGGCGCGAGCAGCACGTCGCCGCCGACCGCCAGCGTCACCCGGCCCTGGCGACCGGGCAGCAGCTCGACCAGCCGTCCGGGCGCGACCGTGCCGACGGTCAGCGTTCCGGCGGGTTCGATCGCGGCCTGGACGATCCGGCCATCCGCGATCAGCGCGGCGCGGGCCTCGCCGATCCCGGCCTCATACAGCCATTCAGACAAGCGCGAGCCCGGCGGCCTTCAGCAGCGCGCGCGTCTCGAACAGGGGCAGGCCGATCACGCCCGAATGGCTGCCCTGCAAAAAGCGGACAAAGGCCTCGGCCCGCCCCTGAATGGCATAGCCGCCCGCCTTGCCCAGCCCCTCGCCACAGGCGATATAGGCATCGATCTCCTCTTCGGAGAGCGGCTTGAACGCGACGATGGTGTCGGCGATCCGGGTTCGGACCGTGCCGTCGGCCGCGACGACGCACACCGCCGACAGCGCATGATGCCGCCGCCCGGACAGCAGGCGCAGCAGCTTGCGCTGCACGTCTTCGGTCTCGGCGGGGGGCAGGATGCGACGACCGAGCGCGATGGTGGTGTCGCCCGCGATGACGACTTCGCCCTCCGCGCGCTCCACCGCATTGGCCTTCTCCACCGCAAGGCGCAGGGCATAGACACGCGGCGTTTCGCGGGGCGCGGGCGTTTCGTCGATATCGGGCGCGGCGATGCGGTCGGGCACGACCCCGATCCGCGCCAGCAGATCGCGGCGGCGCGGCGAGGAGGATGCAAGGACGAGCGGCATAATGGGCCGTTCGCTCACTTGAAGCGGTAGGTGATCCGGCCCTTGGTCAGGTCATATGGCGTCAGCTCGACCAGAACTTCGTCGCCGACCAGCACACGGATACGGTTCTTGCGCATCTTGCCCGCCGTATGCCCCAGGATCTCGTGATCATTCTCGAGCTGGACGCGGAACATGGCGTTGGGGAGGAGTTCCACAACGCGGCCGCGCATCTCGAGCAGTTCTTCCTTGGCCAAAAAATACCTCGGTTCGTCTTGTTTTAGGGTATGTCGAAGAGGCGCCGCCATAGCCGCAATGGGCCCAAAAGGAAAGGCGCGCCGATTCCGACCGGAATATGGGCAAGCGGGGAGGGTTCGGCAAGCCTTCCCTCCCCCGGTCGACGGGCCCGCGCCGACGCGGATGTCAGGCCGGGTTATACTTGGCGAGGAACGCCGCCATCGCCTTCAGGAATTCCAGCCGGTCCTCCGCGCGGGTGAAGTGATGGTCGGCCAGCGGCTGTTCGATATAGTCATAGGGCTTGCCCGCCGCCTTCAACGCCGCGACCATCATCCGCGACTGGTTGACCGGCACGCGCCGATCCTCCTTGCCATGGACGATCAGCAGCGGGATCGACACGCTCGCCGCCCCGAAACGCGGCGACACGGCGCGATAGTCGGGGGCCTGTTTGTGCAGCCAGTCGGCGCGCGTCCGGTTGAACAGGAAGCGCGAGTCGTAGCGCTGGATCGCCTGCAGGTCGGACACGCCCGCATAGGATATCGCGCAGCGATACATCGCCCCGTCGCGCTGCGCCGCGCGCATCGCGGCATAGCCGCCATAGGAGGCGCCGACCATGCACACCCGCTTGGGATCGGCGATCCCCTGCCCGGCGAGATAGGTGACCGCGTCGTTCAGGTCGTCCTGCATCTTCAGGCCCCATTCGCCCTCGCCCTTCTTGGCAAAGGCGGTGCCATAGCCCGAGGAGCCGCGATAATTGGGCCGGATCACCGCATAGCCCAGTTCGGCCAGATACTGGGTCCACCAGTCCCAGCTTTCCGAATCGCGGGCAAAGGGGCCGCCATGCGGGAGGACGATCAGCGGCAGGTTCTTGTCGCCCCGCCCGCGCGGCATGGTCAGCACCGCCTCGATCGATGTCCCGTCGCGCGCGGGGTAGCGCAGCGAACGGACCGGCGACAGGCGACGGCCCTTGAGCTGGCCGTTGTTCCAGCTCAGCCACTGCATGGTGCCGAACGCGCTGTCCCAGTAATAGAGCGCCCCCGCCTGGGACGGGCCGCCCACCTCGACCAGGAAACGGCTGCGGTCGCGGTTCCAGGACACGATCTCGGCCCGGCGCGGGGCGACGGCCTTGTCGACCTCCTCCTGCAATTCCTTCAGCCGCGGATCGAGCCAGGCGTCATGATAGGAGCGGTCGGTGTAGCGGATCGCCGATACGTCATCCCCCGACTCGTTCGCGATGATGCCGTCGATATCGTAATCGGTGACGGCGCTGATCTTCTTGCCCAGCTTCAGGTCGGGCAGCGACACCTCGTACAGCGCGTCGAAACCGTCATCGTCGCTGATCGCCAGCGCGCTGCCATCGGCGCGAAAGATGCTGGGGGTGACGATCGTCTCCGCCTTGCGGCCATCGGCCCGGGCGATCGTCTGGAACGAGTCGGCGTTGGACTTGCGGTAGAGCAGGCTGGTGCGGCGGGTGTCGTCATTATAGCGCACGCCCATGCGCAACTGGCCGTGGCTGTCGGCATGCCAGTCCCACACATCGGTCTGCCCGGCGATGATCCGCTTCACCCGACCGGTCGAGACATCGGCCTCGTAGACCGACGGATAGACCTCGTTCATCTCGTAGATGCCGGTCGACTTGGCGAACAGGATGCGCGGGCTCCCGTCCCTGGCCGTCCACAACACATCATCGGCGCGGAAGCCCGAATTGCCCCAGTCGATGCGGATCGTCTTGGTCATGTCGGCCCGGATGCCCAGCATCCGCGTGATATAATAATCCTCGCCCTGGATCGACTGTTGCGCGCCCAGCCCGATCACCAGCCATTCGTCGTTGATCCAGCGCCACCAGTTCACGTCCGTCTTGTCGTTGAGCGCGGCAAGCGCGGGCTTGCCATGGCCCTTGATGAGGGGGGCCACCATCAGAAACTGCTTGCCGTCGATCGCGCGCTTGGCGGCGATGCGGGTGCCGTCGGGCGACAGCGTCGGGCCTTCGAATTCGGGCAGGACGGCAAAGGCCTCGACCGGCACCGGGCCGTCGGCGGCCTTGTCCGCGGCCTTGTTCGCGGGTTGCGCGGGCGCGCGCTCGGCCGGTTTGTCCTGGGTCATCCCCGCCAGCGGCACCATCGCCAGGGCAAGCAGCGACGCGCCCAGAATCCGCGACACACGGTCCTTCATGGTCATAATCCCCCCAATACCGGACATGCTCCCTGCGCCCGGCCCGACATGGGGATAGCATTGCCGCGTGGCCGCCGGAAAGGCGTTCAGTCGCGTCCGCCGTGCTGGAATCCCAGATGTCGGGGAAGCGGCACCGGACCCTTCGCGTCGGTGAGGGTCAGGCCTTGGCCCGCTCCGAACCGCCCGATGCGGGTGGCGGGAACCGGGGGCGTGCGGTCCGGCGCGAGCGCGAAGAGCAGTTCATAATCGTCCCCGGCGGTGGCCGCCGCCAGCCGCGCGGGCCGATCCTCGCCGCCAAAGGCGCGCGCGGCGGGAGACAAGGGGATGGCGTCCAGGTCGATCGTGACGGCCACGCCGCTGGCCTGTGCCATGCGGCGGGCATCGATCAGCACGCCGTCGGACACGTCCATCATCGCCTGGACGACCGGCGCCAGCGCGCGTCCCTCGACCAGGCGGGGCAGGGGACGGCGATAGGCGTCGCGCAGCGCCTCCGGCCCCGCTTCGCCCATCGCGATCCGAAGGCCCAGCCCGGCATCGCCGATGGTCCCGGTGACCCAGAGCATGTCCCCCGCACGCGCGCCGTCGCGCGCCGGGGCGGGCGCGTCGCGCCCCAGCGCGGTCAGCGTCAGCACGCGCGCGCCGCGCAGCGATATCGTATCGCCGCCGATCAGCCGCGCGGCGTAACGCGTCAGCACCGCGTCGAGCCCGGCGAGAAACGCCGTGTCCCAATCGGAATCGCCGAGCGGATAGTTGAGCAGCACTCCCTCGACCGCTGCTCCTTTGGCAGCAAGGTCGGAGAGATTGGTCGCCACCAGCTTCCACGCGACGTCGCCGGGCGGATCGGTGGGCAGGAAATGCACGCCTTCGACCAGCGTGTCGGTGGTGATGACCAGCGGGGCGGCGTCGATCACCGCGCTGTCATCGACCAGCCCGCGCGCTCCGGGATGGAGCGGCAGGCGGCGTAGCGCGGCGATGAACTCCGCCTCGGTCATCGGCGGGGGCTCAGGCCCGCGCGACCTTGGCGATCGCGTCGAGCAGGCCGTTGACGAAGCCCGATTCGCGCTTTTCGTAAAAGGCGTGGGCGACATCGACATATTCGCTGATGACCGCGCCCACGGGCACGTCGCGACGCGCGAGCAGTTCATAGGTGCCCGCGCGCAGGATCGCCTTCATCGGCCGGTCGAGCCGGTTCAGCGTCCAGCCCGAGGCCAGCTTGCCCTCGATCATCCGGTCGATCTCGCCCAGCCGGGCATGGACGCCCTTGACGATATCGTCGAAGAAATCGGTGTCGGCATCGGCATATTCGACATCCTCGATGGTCGCGCCGATGCGGTGATTGTGGAATTCATGCAGCAGCGCCGCCAGCGGGGTCTGCTCCATGTCATGCTGATAGAGCGCCTGAACGGCGGCAAGGCGCGCGGCGGCGCGCGCCTGGGTACGGGCGATTGGACGAGTCATTGGCGGGCCTTTACGCGCCTGTCACCGATCCGTCACGTCCTTTGGAGGTCCGGGACTGAGGCGGGCCCCTTGATTCTGCTCGGTCTGATCGGAACGTGGCCAAGGGCGAGGGACGGCACCTTATAATGGCTGGCGGAAATAGACCACGCGCTCGGTCTCCACGAACCCCAGCGCGTGGTGCATCGCGTGACTTTGCACATTGTCCAGTTCGGCGTCCGATGCGAATTCGGTGCAGCCCTGCGCGCGGCCCCATTCCGCCACCGTCGCGACCAGCGCCCGCGCCACACCGCGCCGTCGGTAATCGGGCGCGGTGCAGAGACCTTCCAGGAACAGTATCGGCGACGTGTCGCAACCATTGACATAATCCCGCCGGATCGCCGCCTCGGCGAAACCGATCACGCGATCGCCGTCACGGGCAAGGAAGGCGCCTCCGCCCGCCAGAAGATCGGCGACCGCTTCGGGATCGCCCTCCTCCTCGCCCCAGAGGGCCATCCGCAGCGCCAGCCATCCGTCCAGATATGCCGGCGTCGCGGGCGTGACGATCACCGGTTGAGCCGCAGCCGGAGCGCGACCGACCTGGCGTGGGCGGGCAGCCCCTCGGCATGGGCCAGTGCCATCGTCGCCGGGCCCAGCTCGGCGAGCGCGGTCTCGGTCAGTCCCAGGAAGCTGGTCCGCTTCATGAAATCGAGCACCGACAGCCCGCTGGCGAAGCGCGCCCGGCGCCCGGTCGGCAGGACATGGTTCGGCCCGGCGACATAATCGCCGATCGCTTCGGGCGTGTGACGGCCGAGAAAGACCGAACCCGCATGGCGCAGCCGGTCGAACAGGGCCTGCGGATCGTCCACCGCCAGTTCCAGATGCTCGGGCGCGAGCCGGTCGACCAGCGGCATCGCGGCCTCCAGCGACTCGACCAGGATGATCGCGCCATTCGCGTCCCAGGCGGTGCGCGCGACGCTGGCGGTCGCCAGTTCGGGAATCTGCCGGTCGACCGCGTCGGCGACCCGCGCGGCGAAGTCCGCATCGTCGGTGAACAGGATCGACTGGGTGACGGTGTCATGCTCGGCCTGGCTCAGCAGGTCGGCGGCGATCCAGTCGGGATCGTTCCTGCCGTCGGCGACCACCGCGATCTCGGACGGGCCAGCCACCATGTCGATGCCGACCATGCCATATACCTGGCGCTTGGCCTCCGCGACCCAGGCATTGCCGGGGCCGGTGACGACATCGACCCGCTGGATGCGCCCGGCGCCATAGGCCAGCGCGCCGATCGCCTGCGCCCCGCCGATCCGCCACACCTCGTCCACGCCCGCCAGATGCGCGGCGGCGAGCACCAGCGGGTTGATCTCGCCCCTGGGCGTCGGCGTGACCATCACCAGCCGCTCGACGCCCGCGACCTTGGCGGGGATCGCGTTCATCAACAGCGAGGACGGATAGGCCGCACGGCCGCCGGGGACATAGAGGCCCGCCGCATCCACCGCCGTCCAGCGCGCGCCCAGACGGACGCCCTGCGCATCGACATAGTCGCTGTCGGCCGGCTTCTGCTTTTCGTGATAGGCGCGAATCCGCGTGGCGGCGAGATCGAGCGCATGGCGCAGTTCGGGCTCCAGCGCCGCATAGGCCGCGCGGCAGGTGGCGGGCTCGATCCGCCAGCCGGTGTCTGCCAGGTCATGGCCGTCAAACTGCCGGGTGAAGGCCGCGACCGCCGCTTCGCCATCGTCGCGGACGGCGCGCAGGATGACCTGCACATCGCGCGCGACATCGGCATCGCTTTCGCGCCGCGCATCGACCAGTTCGTCAAAGGCCGCCGCGAACCCCGCGTCCCGCGTATCGAGCCGGATCATGCCGTTTCCCTTTCGGCCACGGCGCGGCGGAACGCCTCGACCAGCGGCACCACTTGCGGCCTGGTCTTCATCGCGGCGCGGTTGACGACCAGGCGCGAGGTGACCTCCTCGATCACCTCCACCTCGACCAGCCCGTTTTCCTTCAGCGTGCGGCCCGACGACACCAGGTCGACGATGCGCGGTGCCAGGCCCAGCGTGGGGGCCAACTCCATCGCGCCGTTCAGCTTGACGCATTCGGCCTGCACCCCGCGGCGGGCGAAGTGGCGGCTGGTGATATGCGGATATTTGGTCGCGACGCGGACATGGCTCCACCCGCGCGGATCGTCGCCCTCGGCCATGGCGGCGGGCTCGGCGACCGAGATGCGGCAATGGCCGATCTTCAGGTCGACCGGCGCGTAAAGCTCGGAATAGCCGAATTCGGACAGCACGTCCGATCCGACGATGCCGAGCTGCGCCGCGCCATGCGCGACGAAGGTGGCGACGTCGAAGGCACGGACGCGGATCAGCTCGATGCCGGGGACATCGGTGGCGAAGCGCAGCGCGCGGCTGTCCTTGTCGGTGAAGGCCGGTTCGGGCCGGATGCCGGCGGCGGCGAGCAGCGGCAGCGCCTCGGCAAGAATACGTCCCTTGGGGACGGCGATGATGAGCGGCTGGACCATGAGGATCGGGGGCTTACCGGCCCCCACGGCCCTTCGCAACGGCAGGATTACACCTTGGCGGCGTAGATCATCCGGCCGGGGCCCAGATTGGCGAAGACGCGGTCGAGTTCCTGCTCGCCCACCGCGAAGCAACCCTGGCTGCGGCCCAGCATCCCGTGCTTGGAAATCATCTCGCGATTGGCATACCACGCCGAATGGACGACGATGGCACGGCCCAACGCATTGTCGTTGGTCGGGTCCAGTCCGATCAGCCGCTGGGACCGGCCATGCCGGCCGACATAATAATTGTCGGTCAGGAAGGCGCCCTCGCTGCTGGCGTTGGAATTGAACGCGTTGGAGAAATGCTGGACATAGCCACTGTGCGACGGGTCGGACCCGCTGCCGTGCGCGACCAGCAGCGACTGGCTCCGGCCGCTGACCAGATCGACCAGGTGCAGGCGTGGTTCGGACGAGCCGACCGCGAAATCGACGATCGCCATGCGGTCGCGATGGTCGACGCGCGAGCCATGGCGTTGCAGCGCGGCCAGCGCCTGCCGGAACAGCGCCGGGCGCACGACGCGCGGCGAAGCGAGCATCGGCGTGGCGGACACGGTCGGATGGCTGGGAACCGGCGGCTGGCGTGTCGGCCGCAGATCACCCGAGGTCAGGCGTCGCTGGGCATGGGCCGCCCCCGGTACGATCAAGGCCCCGGCCATGACCAACGCGTTCTTCACCACCGCACGCCGAGCCGGCGTCGCGCTCAGATAATCCTGCATCGTGATCCTTCAGCCCCAAGAACTCCCGCGACTCCGATATAGCGGAAACTGCCCGGTTTTTCTGCCGGGCCACGGGTCGGTTGATCGCTTCGTTCCATCGATTCGGCGCGAGTTCCGTGGATTTTGCGCCGGATGCAAAAATATTTGGTTGGCACGAATAGTAGCTTGACGCGTTTAAAAAACTATGAACCCGTCAAGGAAAATCGAGATGAGGGCGCTCGTTGCCGGCGCGCTGCTGGGTGCGACGATGCTGGGCTTCGCCGCGCCGGCCCGCGCCGCGGAGGATGGCCCGGCGACCGCCACGATCGCACAGGCCGCTGCCGCGCTCGCGCCGAATCGCTATGTCTGGACCGATCCGCTGGCGCAGGCGGTGGACCCGGTGACCCAGCCGGTCACCGTGGTCATCAGCCTGCCGATGCAGCGCGCTTATGTCTATCGCGGCGACACGATGATCGCGGCGGCGTCGGTATCGACGGGCAGGGATGGCAAGGATACGCCGGTCGGCATCTTCCCCATCCTGCAAAAGCGCGAAATGCATCGCAGCAACCTGTACAATGATGCGCCCATGCCCTTCATGCAGCGGCTGACCTGGGACGGGGTGGCGTTGCATGCGGGGAAGAATCCGGGTTTTCCCGATTCGCATGGCTGCATCCGGCTGCCGGCCAGCTTCGCCCGCAAGCTGTTTGCGATCACCGCGATCGGCACCAATGTCGTGGTGACCGACGAGATGGTGGGGGAGCATCTCGATCCGATGCTGTTGCAGACCGATGCGATGCGCGCCAATCAGACGCAATTGGCATCGACGGCAGGGTAAGCCGGAGCGCTGGCTTCTTTCTGGGCTGGCTTCTTACTGGCCAGATCGCGCTGCGCGGCGATCATCGCTCAGCCGGGGATCAGGCCCCAGTCGCGCAATTGGGGGCGCACACTGTCTTCCCCGTTGAAGTGCAGCGCGTTGATTCCGAGCGCCCGCGCCGCATCGATATTGGCCTGGCTGTCGTCGATGAACACCGCCTGGTGCGGCTCCAGCCCGAATCGGGCGAGCGCCAGACGGTAGATGGCGGGATCGGGCTTCACCAGCTTCTCTTCGCCCGACACGACGATGGCGCGGAAGCGGTCGAACAGCGCGGCCTCGCGCGCCCGGAAAGGCGGCCAGAATTCATGGCTGAAGTTCGTGATCGCGAACAGCGGCACGCCCGCCGAATCGAGTTCGGCGACCAGTTCGTGCATACCGGGGACCGGATCGCCGATGCTGTCGTTGAACCGCGGGCCCCAGGCCGCGATCAACGCACGATGCTCGGGGAACCGCGCGATCAACTCGGCGGATGTGTCGGCGAAGGCACGCCCGGCATCATGCTGGAAATGCCATTCGGTCGTGACGACATCGCGCACAAATGCATCGAGCGCCCGATCATCCGCGATCAGGCGCCGATACAGGATCCGGGGATCCCAGTCATATAGGACGCGACCGACGTCGAAAATGACGGCGGTCGGCCGATCGGAACGCTCGACGGTCATCATGGCCGCGCGGGCGTTCGCGGGGATCAGCCCTGGCGCGCCTTGAAGCGACGGTTGGTCTTGTTGATGACGTAGGTGCGGCCGCGACGGCGGATCACGCGGTTGTCCCGGTGGCGATCCTTGAGCGACTTCAGGGAATTGCGGATCTTCATGATCGATTCGCTTCTTTTGAACTGGAGGGTGATCTGGAAAGCGTCGCCGCCTAGTGGCAATGCGCGCCGAAGTCAAGATTGGCGCATGATATGCGGGCCGGGAACCACGCGCCCTCTTCCGTCGCCGGATCAACGACCATATGTCGTGCGTTGCCCATCCGTAACATCTTACCCCAAGGTGCCCTTCCCATGAACGCTCGCTCGCTCCTGATCCTCGCGGCCGCAGCCGGTACGCTTGCCGCCTGTTCCACCACTGGCGGACGCCTGCCGCCGACCGACGTGATCCGCTATCATCTGGGCGAACCGATCGCACGCGGCACCGTCCGGGTCGAGCCGCTGTCGAACACCGGCCCGGCGAGCATCGAGTTCAAGACCTATGCCGCCGCGGTCGAGACCGCGTTGCTGCACAATGGCTATACGCTGCCGCAGGGCGATGCCCAGCCCGATTTCATCGCCACCGTTGCCTTCACCCGCGCCAACCGGCTGGGCCCGCCGCGTCCCTCGCCCTTTTCCGTCGGGCTGGGCGGCGGCAGCTTCTCGGGCGGTCGCGGCGGCGGGGTCGGCCTGGGCGGTGGGGTGAGCTTCCCGATCGGCAAGGGGCGTCCGCAGGAGATCATCGGCACCGAGCTGTCGGTCCAGATCAAGCGCCGCGTCGACCAGTCGCCGATCTGGGAAGGCAGCGCGCGCAATATCGCGCCGGTCGAGGCGATCGCCCGGGTCGATGCCCAGGCGCAGGCGGCCAAGCTGGCCAACGCCCTCTTCACCAAATTCCCCGGTGAGTCGGGCCGCACGATCGAGGTGAAGTGAACCGATGACACCGACCATCAACGCCGCCTTCGACGGCGGCAATATCCGCGTCGTGGCGATCGACGGCGACCGGGTCGATCTGGAGATCGTGCCGGACAAGAATTCGGATTTCTACCAGTGGTTCTATTTCCGCGTCGGCGGCGTGAAGGGGCGCAAGCTGCACTTCCGCATCCTGAACGGCGCCGATTCGGCTTTTCCGGGCGGCTGGCCGGGCTATCATGTGCGCGCCTCGACCGACCGGCAGGACTGGCGCATGACGCCGACGAGCTATGCCGACGGTGTGATCGCCTGGGATTGGGAAGGCGAATCGGACCTGGTCTGGTTCGCCTATTTCGAGCCCTATACGATGGAGCGGCACCATGATCTGGTCGCGCGGATCGCGGCGAGCGGCGTCCATCACGAAGAGATCGGGCAGACGCTGGACGGCCAGCCGATCGATTATTTCCGGCTGGGCGAAGGCCCGAAGCAGGTGTGGCTCTATGCCCGCCAGCATCCGGGCGAATCGATGGCCGAATGGTGGATGGAGGGTGCGCTCGACTGGCTGACCAGCCCGGCGGCGGCCGAGCTGCTGGCGGCGGCGACCGTGCATGTCGTGCCCAACATGAACCCGGACGGCACGCGGCGCGGGCATTTGCGGACCAATGCGGTGGGAGTGAACCTCAACCGCGAATGGCACACCCCGACCGCCGAACGCAGTCCCGAGGTGTTGTGCGTGCGCGACCGCATGGACCGGACCGGCGTCGATTTCGCGATCGACGTGCATGGCGACGAGGCCATCCCGGCGAACTTCATCGCGGGGTTCGAGGGGATACCGGGCTGGACCGAGGAGCGTGGCGCCAAATTCTATGAATTCGGCCGCCGCCTCGCGGCGCACACGCCCGATTTCCAGACCCAGATGGGCTATGACAGGTCCGGGCCGGGGCAGGCCAATCTGGCGATGTCGACCAACCAGTTGGCCGAGCGGTTCGGCGCGGTGTCGGTGACGCTGGAAATGCCATTCAAGGATCATGATCCCAGCCCGGACGCGGTCCATGGCTGGTCGGGCGCGCGCTCGGCCAGGCTGGGTGTGTCGTGCCTGGAGGTGCTGACCGGGATGATCGGAGAGATCTGATACGTCGTGAGGGGCGGGGGCTTTGGTCCTCGCCCCTTGTTGGGGGATGGGATGCCCGTCTCCCGCGCCTTCGATACGAGTCGAAAGGCCGCGCCGGCCCCTATCGCTGTACCCCTTGCGCGGCGAGATAGCGGTCCAGCTCCGCCAGCACCCGTTCCAGCCCGGCGGCATCGCCCGATTCGGCGCGCACGGTCAGGGCGGCTTGCGTGTTGGAGGCGCGGAGCAACCACCAGCCATCGGGCGTCCGCACCCGGACGCCATCGATCTCGTTCACCGGCGCGCGATCGGCCCGCAACGCGGCGGCGACGCGATAGACGATGGCGAACTTGTCCGCCTCGGCCACCATGATCCGCGTTTCGGGAATATCGACCATCGCGGGCATGGCCGTGCGCAGCTCGGTCATCGACCGGCCTGCCAGATGCACCGCGCGGATCAGGCGGATCGCGGCGTAATGCGCATCGTCAAAGCCATACCATTCGCCGGCGAAGAACATATGGCCCGACATCTCGCCGCCCAATGGCGCGCGCGTCTCGACCATCTTGGTCTTCATCAGGCTATGGCCGGTCTTCCACATCACCGGCCGGCCGCCCAGCCGTTCGATATGGTCGAACAGTGCCTGGCTGGCCTTCACGTCCGCGACGATCGGCGCGCCGGGATGCTCCGCGAGCGCAGGGCCCGCCAGCAGCATCAGTATCTGGTCGCCCCACAGGACCCGCCCCTGTCCGTCGACCGCACCGATCCGATCGCCATCGCCGTCGAAAGCGAATCCGAAATCGAGCTGCTTCTCGGCGACCAGCGCCTTCAGCGCCTCTAGATTCGCCTCGACCGTCGGATCGGGGTGATGATGCGGGAAATGACCGTCCATATCGGTGAACAGCGTGTGATGCTCACCCGGCAGGCGCTGGACCAGCTTTTCGATGACGGGGCCCGCCGCGCCGCTGCCGCAGTCCCAGCCGATGCGATAGCGGCCGCCCGCATAGCCGGCCATCAGCCGGTCGACATAGGCGTCGAGAATGTCGTGATCCTCCACCCGCCCCGTGCCGTCGGTCCAGTCGCGCGCGGCCGCCATCCGCGCCAGATCCTGCACATCCTCGCCAAAAAAGGGGCGATGGCGCAGCACCATCTTGAAGCCATTGTCGTCGCGGGGGTTGTGGCTGCCCGTTACCTGTACGGCGCCATCCACCCCTAGCGTCGCTTCGGCGAAATAGACCATCGGCGTGGGGCCGATGCCGAGCCGGACGACATCGACGCCGCTGTCGGTCAGCCCTTCGACCAGCGCCGCGGCGAGTGCCGGGGAACTGAGCCGCCCGTCGCGCCCGACCGCGACCCGGGAGCCGCCCGCGCGCCGCACGCGGGTCGCGAAGCCGCGCCCGACCGCATAGGCGGCCCCTTCGTCCAGAGTCTCGGGCACCGTGCCGCGGACGTCATATTCGCGGCAGGCGCTGGGATGGATCGCCGCGCCACGCTCAGCCAAGGCGGCGGTCCAGCAACAGGTCGCGCGCGGCGTTCACCCGCCGCGTCAGATCGGCCGAGCCGCCGCGATCGGGATGAACCTGCGTCACCAGCCGCCGATGCGCCTGGCGGACCGCTTCGGCGTCCGCGTCCTGTGGCAGCCCCAGCACCGCCAGCGCCTCGACCTCGTCGCGGGGCAGGCGGGGGCGCGGCGCGGGGCGGCGTGCGGCCCGGGTCGGGCGCGGCATATATTTCCACACCAGCCAGATGACGAGCAGCGCGACCAGCCACTTCACGCCGGCGAATCCTCGGGTCCGGTCACGCGGCACTGGGCGCGACATTGTCCTTCGCGCCCGTTTCGGCCCAGCTTTCGGGCAATTGCAGTGCCGCCATCATCTCGCGCAGTTCCTGCCGTGCGGCGACATGGCCCAGCCCCATCGCGCCGAATTCCCTGGCATCGATCATGGTCAGGCCGTTGGGGAACATCTCGCGATAGATGACGCGCTCGCCCAGCCCCGGAATGACGCGGAAGCCGACCCGGCGCGACAGATCGAGCAGCGCGTCCGACACGCGGCGCATGTTGCGCGCCTCGATATGCTGCAACCGGTTGCGCAGCACGACCCAGTCGATGGTGGTGCCGTCGGCCCGTGCCCGCTGCTTGCGCGCATCCCAGATCAATTCGGAATAGAAGCTGGGGCGGGTGACCTGGAAACTCTCCGGGTCGACCTGGCCGATCAGGTCGAAATCGACGAAGCTGTCGTTCATCGGCGTGACCAGCGTGTTGGACAGCGCCGCCGCGGTCCGCGCGAAATGATCGTCGCGCCCCGGCGTGTCGACGATCAGGAAATCGGCGCCCTGCGACAGGCCGAACCAGAGTTCCTCGAACCCCTCCTCGGTCTGGCTGTCGTGAGTCGCATGGATCGGCATGGGCAGCGCATGGCCCGTCCGCTTGATGGTTTCGGCGCGATTGTCGAGATAGCGCCCGACGGTCCGCTGGCGATGGTCCAGGTCGAGACACGCCACCTTCGCCCCCTTGGCGGCCAGTGCGATCGCCACATGGACGGCCGTGGTCGATTTCCCCGTTCCGCCCTTTTCGTTGGCGAACACAATCACATGTGCAGAAGATGGCCGCTCCGGCAATTCGTCGCTTCCTTATTGATCCCCGTTCCTTCCCTTCATAGAAGCCCTCGGCGTGGGGAACGAGGGGTAAAATCAGTGGAAGTCATTCGGGATCGCGAAGCTTTGGTCGCCGCGCTGGACGCGTTGCGGGCCGATGGCGGGCGCGTCGCGTTCGTGCCCACCATGGGCGCGCTTCATGCGGGGCATGTCGCCCTGATTGAAGCGGCCAAGCGTCCGGGCACCCGGGTGGTCGCCTCGATCTTCGTGAATCCGACGCAGTTCGGGGCGGGCGAGGATCTGGGCCGTTATCCCCGGCGTGAACAATCCGATCTGCGAATGCTGACCGAGGCGGGCTGCGACCTGGTGTGGATGCCCAGCGTCGAGGTCATGTATCCGGAAGGCCATGCGACCACCATCCATGTCGCGGGCGTCAGCGAGGGCTTTGACGGCGAGACGCGTCCCGGCCATTTCGATGGCGTCGCCACCGTCGTCGCCAAGCTGTTCAACCAGGTCCGCCCCGATGTCGCCTATTTCGGCGAGAAGGATTTTCAGCAGCTTGCGGTGATTCGCCGCATGGTCGCCGACCTGGATTTCGGGATCGAGGTGATCGGCGTGCCGACGCAGCGCGACGATGACGGATTGGCCCTGTCCTCGCGCAACATTTATCTGGACGAGGAGCAGCGCGGCAAGGCGGTGGCGCTGCCGCGCGCGCTGGGCGTTGCCGCGCGGGCGATCGGGCGGGGCGAGGATGTCGCCACCGTCCTGGCCGATGCGCGCGCGACCCTGACCGCCGCGGGGTTCGAGATCGATTATATGGCGCTGGCCGATTCGGAGACGCTGGTTCCCGATCCGGCCGCCGATCGCCCCCGCCGGTTGCTCGCCGCGGCTCGTATGGGGTCGACACGCCTGATCGATAACATCGCTATTACAGACGGTTAATCCGTTAACCATATTGTGACTCTTGGGGCCCTAGCCTGATGCTGAACATGGGGATGTTCAACGGAGGGAAACATGGCCAATGGTAGCAAGAGCGCACAGTTCCTGATGGAAAGCCGGCTCGCCGATGCGATGGCGAGCCAGGACGGCGCGACCCTGTATGATCTGGGCGTCGCCTATTCGACCGGTTCGGGCGGTTGCCGTTTCGATCTGATCGAGGCGCACAAATGGTTCAATCTGGCGGCGGTCGCCGGGTTCCTGCCCGCGCAGATCGCCCGGTCCGAAATCGCCGAGACCATGACCGCGCGGGAAATCGCCGAGGCGCAGCGTCAGGCGCGGGCCTTCCTCCATGGCGACATCGCGCAGATGCGCGCGGCCTGATCGCCGGACCGGCCGCGCGCCGAACCCGTCCCGCTTGGGGGACCGGGTTCAGCCTTCCGCGGTCTTCTTCGCCGCCGCTTTCTTCGCGGGGGCCTTTTTGGCCGGCGCCTTGGTTCCGGTCCCGGCCTTGGCCGCGCTCTTGGCGGCTGGCTTTTTCGCCGCAGCCTTCTTCGCCGGCTTCTTGCGCGCCGGAGCGGCCGCCGCCCGCGCGTCGATGAGCTGTGCGGCTTCCTCCAGCGTCAATTGGTCCTTGTCGACCGTCTTGGGGATGGTCGCGTTGGTTTCGCCATCGGTCACATAGGGGCCGTAGCGCCCTTCCATCAGCTTGATCTCGGCCTCGGTGCGCGGATGCTTGCCCAGTATCTTGAGCGGTTCGCGCGAGGCGGTGCCGCGCGCCGCGCGTCCACCGCCCGCCGCCGCCTCAGCCAGCTTGACCACGGCGGCGTTCATGCCCGTCTCGAACACCTCGGCGGTCGAGGTCAGCCGCGCATATTTGCCGCTATGCGCCAGATAGGGGCCATAGCGTCCGATCGACGCGGTGATCGGCTCGCCCGTCTCCGGGTGGTTACCGATGGTGCGCGGCAGGCTGAGCAGCTTCAATGCCCATTCCAGGTCGAGATCGACATCCTTGGGAATCGAGGCGCGTTTGGCGTCCTTGCCCTCGCCCAGCTGGATATAGGGGCCGAACCGCCCCGACTTGCGTTCGACCGGCAGGCCGGTGTCGGGATCGGTGCCCAGCGTTTCCGGCCCCGTATCCTCGCCCGCCGCGTCGCCGCCCTGCGCGAAGCGGCGGGTATATTTGCACTCGGGATAGTTGGAGCAGGCGATGAACGCGCCGAACCGGCCACCACGCAGCGCCAGCTTGCCCTCCCCGCAACTGGGGCAGAGGCGCGGGTCCGAGCCGTCCGCCTTGTCCGGGAAGAGATAGGGCGCGAGAAACTGATCCAGTTCGGCGGTGATCGCCGAGGGCTGCTGTTCCATCACCTCGGATGTGCGCGGCTTGAAGTCGCGCCAGAAGGCGTCGAGTACCGCCTGCCACTGGGCGCGACCGCCGGACACGTCGTCCAGTTCCTCTTCCAGCTCGGCGGTATAGTCATAGCCGACATATTTCTCGAAGAAGCGTTCGAGGAATGCCGTCACCAGCCGCCCGCTTTCCTCGGCGAAGAAGCGGTTCTTCTCGACGCGGACATAGGCGCGGTCCTTGAGCGTCTTGATGATCGAGGCATAGGTGGACGGACGCCCGATCCCCAGTTCCTCCATCCGCTTGACCAGCGATGCTTCGGAGAAGCGCGGCGGCGGCTGGGTGAAGTGCTGTTCGGCCTTGACCTCTTTCTTGGCAGGCGCATCACCTTCGCGCAGGCGGGGGAGGCGGCGGGCCTCCTCGTCCTGGCTGTCGTCCTGCCCTTCTTCGTAGAGCGCGAGATAGCCGGGGAAGAGCACGACCTGGCCGGTGGCGCGCAGCACATGGCGGCCGGTGCCGTCGGCCATGTCGATGGTGGTGCGCTCCATCCGCGCCGACGCCATCTGCGACGCCAGCGCGCGCTTCCAGATCAGGTCGTAGAGGCGGCCATGATCGCCCGACCCCGCCCGGTCGCGGGCGAAGTCGGTGGGACGGATCGCTTCGTGCGCTTCCTGCGCATTCTTCGCCTTGGTCTGGTAATGGCGCGGCTTGTCGGGGACGTAGGACGCGTCATAGCGGTCGGCCACGGCCTTGCGCGCCGCCGAAATGGCCGATCCGTCCATCTGCACGCCGTCGGTCCGCATATAGGTGATCGCGCCGTCCTCATAGAGCTGCTGCGCGATCCGCATCGTGTGGTCGGCGGAGAAGCCCAGCTTGCGCGCGGCCTCCTGTTGCAGGGTCGAGGTGGTGAAGGGCGGCGGCGGGTTGCGCGTCGCGGGCTTGGTCTCGACCGACTGGACCTGGAAACGGCCTGCTTCGACATCCGCCTTGGCGCGGGTCGCGTCGCCCTCATTGCCGATCGACAGGCGGTCGAGCTTCTGCCCGTTCCACTGGACCAGGCGCGCGGTGAAGGGGGTGCCGTCCTGCTCCATATCGGCCGTGACCGACCAATATTCCTGCGGGCGGAACGCCTCGATCTCGCGCTCGCGCCCGACGATCAGGCGCAGCGCCACCGACTGGACGCGGCCCGCCGACTTGGCGCCGGGCAGCTTGCGCCACAGCACCGGCGACAAAGTGAAGCCGACCAGATAGTCGAGCGCGCGGCGCGCCCGGTACGCGTCGATCAGGTCGGTATCCAGCTCGCGCGGATTCTGCATCGCGTGGAGGATGGCGGGCTTGGTGATCGCGTTGAACGTCACGCGCTCGACCTTGTCGGGCAGCGCCTTGCGGTTCTTCAACACCTCCTGCACGTGCCACGAAATCGCCTCCCCCTCGCGATCAGGGTCGGTGGCGAGGATCAGGCGGTCGGCCTTCTTGGCCTCGTCGGCGATCGCCTTGAGCTGACGCGCCTTGTCCGCGTAATTTTCCCACTCCATCGCGAAATTCTGGTCCGGGTCGACCGAGCCGTCCTTGGGCGGCAGGTCGCGGACATGACCATAGCTCGCCAGCACCCGGTAGTCCGAACCCAGATATTTCTCGATGGTCTTCGCCTTGGCGGGCGATTCGACGATGACAAGCTGCATGAGTGGTGAAACGCGTCCCTTGTGTGCGTACGCGAGGATGGGGAGGCGGCGGGAGGAGGTCAAGCCGGGTAGGCCGGCCTGGACCTGGGCGTGTCATGATCGAGGGATAGGGGCCGCGCGACGTTTTTGGAGAAAGAATATGGCGCGATGGTGATCCTGATGGCGTTGCTTGGCCTGGCCGGTGCGGCCACCGAGCATATCGCTCCGCCCGCCGGTCCCGACTTCGTCCTGGGATTTGAGGCGCATGGCCCGGCCCCGATTCAGGAATTCGTGCCGCGCGGCGAAACGGTCGAACGCTGGACGCGGATGGTCACGCTGTTGCAGCTCGGATGGAAGCCGGGCGTCGGGCCGCGCCGCTTTGCCGGGTTTTGGGCGGAATCGATCCAGCGCGGATGCCCCGGTGCGGTGATCGGGGCGATTCGCGATACGCCGCTCGCCGGGCATGAGTCGGTGACGGTGCAGGCCGATTGCCCGCTGAACCGGGAATCGGGCGGCCCGGAGACCGTTATCGCGCGGTTCGTGACGGGTGGGGAGCAGCTCCACAACGTTCAGGCCGCCATTCGCGGTGTCGCGACGCCGAATGCGATCGCCTGGGCCAGGACGGTGGTCGATACGGCGACGCTCTGCGCATCCAACGATTCGCGTCCGGCCTGTCGCACGGACTGATCGACTGGGGCGGCCCCGCGCGTCGACCGTCGGTCAGGGCAGGGCTACGCGCCCTCCTGCATGGCGCTCCAGCCGCCCCGCCAGTTCGAGTTCCAGCAGGATCGTCTGGACGATGGCGGGCGGACGTCCGCTCTGGCGGATCAGTTCGTCGACGGTCACCGCGACGGGGCCGAGCAGGTCGGTGATCCGCCGCCGGTCGCCGTCGCTCGCGTCCTCGGGTGGCGGGGGCGTGTAGCGGGCGCCGGGTGCGCGGACCATGCGCGGGTCGATCGGGCGGATCTGTTCGAGGATATCGGCCGCCGACTGGATCAGCGTCGCGCCCTCGCGGATCAGCATGTTGCAGCCTTGCGCGCGCGGGTCCGCCGGGTGGCCGGGCACCGCCATCACCTCGCGCCCCGCCTCGGCCGCCAGCCTTGCGGTGATGAGCGAGCCCGAGCGGGGCGCGGCCTCGACCACCACCGTGCCCTGCGCCAGTCCGGCGATGATCCGGTTGCGCGAGGGGAAATGGCGGGCGAGCGGCTGCGTTCCCGGGGGCTGCTCGGCGATCAGCAGGCCGCGTGTCGCGATCTCGTCCTGCAACCGGGCATTTTCAGGGGGGAAGGTGAGGTCGATCCCGCTGGCGATGACGCCGATCGTCCCGCCCTCCAGCGCGCCGACATGGGCCGCCGTGTCGATCCCGCGCGCCAGGCCCGAGGTGACGGCGACACCCTGGGCCGCCAGATCCTGCGCCAGCCCGCGCGCGAAGCGGCAGGATGCGGCGGACGCATTGCGCGCGCCCACCAGCGCCACGGCGGACCGGTGCGCCAGTGCGATGGCGCCGCGCACGATCAGCGCGGGCGGCGCGGTGTCGAGCTGGGCCAGCAGCGGCGGATAGTCCGCCTCGCCCAGCATCACATGGCGCGCGCCGAGCCGCGCGACCGTGTCGACCTCGCGCCGGATGGCGGCGGGATCGGCGGCTCGGGGGGCATCGCCGCCACCGCGCCGCGCCAGCATCGGCACCGCCGCCAGCGCGGCCTCCGCATCGCCGAACCGGTCCATCAACTGGCGCCAGGTGACCGGGCCGATGCCCGGCGTCCGCAACAGCCGGAGCTGTGCGAACCGCGCGTCAGTCACGCGGCTTGCGGCCGATGCGCGGTTCGGTCCCCGCCATCAGCCGTTCGATATTGGCCCCGTGCTTCCACACCACGATGAGCGCGAGGGCGATCAACAGCAGCACCAGGTCGAAACGCCCCATCACGGCGGCGGCCAGGGGCGCGCTGATCGCGGCGGCCATCCCCGCCACCGCCGAGATGCGCAACGTCGCCAGCAGGCCGAGCCACACCACCGCATAGACCAGCCCGAGCGGCCAGTAGAGCGCCACCACCACGCCCATCAGGGTGGCGACGCCCTTGCCGCCGCGAAATCTCAGCCAGATGGGGTAGCAATGGCCGATAAAGGCCGCCGCCGCGGCCAGGACTTCCTCGCCGGGCAGCCAGTGGCGGACGATCAGCACGGCGGCGGCGCCCTTCAGCAGGTCGAGCAGCAGGGTCGCGGCGGCCAGCCCCTTGCGGCCGGTGCGCAACACGTTGGTGGCACCGATATTGCCCGATCCGATGCTGCGCAGGTCGCCCGCGCCCGCCGCGCGCGTCAGGATGATGCCGAAGGGGATGGAACCCAGAAGATAACCGATCAGCAAGGCCCAGCTTGGCGGTCCCCAGATGATTTCGGTCGGCAATGGTCTTCCCCTGTTAGGCGGGACAGACATAGAACATGGCTCATGGCCTGTCCAATCCGGTCGATGCCCGGCCGCGGTGTGCGGAGGGCGGCTTCCACCTCGGTGGATCAGCCTCTAAAGCGCGGGGATGAGCGATGCGCGTCCCATCCTGTTCTTCGACTCCGGCGTCGGGGGGCTTTCGATCGCGGGGCCGGCGCGCGCCGTGCTGCCCGCCGCGCCCTTTGTCTATGTCGCGGACAGCGCGGGCTTTCCCTATGGCGAGAAGAGCGAGGCGGAGATTGCCGGGCGCGTGCCCGCCCTGCTCGGGCGGCTGGCCGAACGCTATCGGCCGCGCCTGATCGTGATCGCCTGCAATACCGCCTCCACGATCGCGCTGCCCGCGGTGCGCGCGGCGCTCGACCTGCCGGTGGTCGGCACGGTGCCCGCGATCAAGCCGGCCGCGGCGATGAGCCGGACGCGGACGATCGGCGTGCTGGGTACGCGGGCGACGGTGCGACAGGCCTATGTCGACGATCTCGCGGCGCGGTTCGCGGGCGATTGCCGGGTGATCCGCCACGGTTCGGCCGAACTGGTCGAACTGGCCGAGGCCCGGCTGCGCGGCGAGTCGCTGCCCACCGATCGCTTCGCGGCGGTGCTGGACGGCCTGTTCGGGCAGGAGGGGGGAGAGGCGATCGACGTCATCGTCAATGCCTGCACCCATTTTCCGCTGGTCGAAGCCGAACTGGCGGCGGCGGCCCCGCATCCGGTGGCGTTCGTCGATGGCGGTCCGGGGATCGCCCGGCGGATCGCCTATCTGACCGAGGGACAGGACTGGCCCGCCTCGCCGGGCGAGGGCGTGGCGGTGTTCACCCATCTCGGCGCCCGGGAGCATGCACTGCGGCCGGGGCTGGCGGCGCGCGGCTTCGCACGGATCGAGGCATTATAGTCCCGTCCGCCCCGCCCCGCTCCTCCGGTCGTCATGGCGGGATGGGCGTCGGCGCGGCGCGGGGCGCGACGGACGGTTGCAATCTTGCGATTGCGAACCATTCTTATCTTGAATTCGGTCGATCCGTGGGACAATATGTCCACCATGTTCGATCATAGTTAGTGCGGTTATCGACTCGATTCATTCACCGCTTGGGCCTACATTGCCGCCCATGAGCATCGACGGTACGGACGTGCGCGTGGATTATTCCCGCGTCTTCACCCAGGCGATCGACCGCCTGCACGCCGAGGGACGTTACCGCGTCTTCATCGACATCCTGCGCAACAAGGGAATGTTCCCCAATGCCCGCTGTTTCGCGGGCCATAATGGTCCCAAGCCGATCACCGTCTGGTGTTCGAACGACTATCTGGCGATGGGACAGCATCCCAAGGTGATCGCCGCGATGGAAGAGGCGCTGCACGATGTCGGCGCGGGTTCGGGCGGCACGCGCAATATCGGCGGCAATACGCATTATCATATCGATCTGGAAGGCGAGCTGGCCGACCTGCACGGCAAGGAAGCGGCCTTGCTGTTCACCAGCGGCTATGTCTCGAACGAGGCGACGCTGGCGACCCTGGCCAAGGTCCTGCCGGGCTGCATCATCTTTTCGGACGAACTGAACCACGCCTCGATGATCGCGGGCATCCGCAATTCGGGCTGTGACAAGCGGGTGTTCCGCCACAACGACCTGGCCCATCTGGAGGAATTGCTGGCGGAGGCCGATCCGGCCTGGCCCAAGCTGATCGCGTTCGAGAGCGTCTATTCGATGGAAGGCGATGTCGCGCCGATCGGCGCGATCTGCGACCTGGCCGACAAATATAATGCCCTGACCTATCTGGACGAGGTTCATGCGGTCGGCATGTACGGCGCACGCGGCGGCGGCATTTCGGAGCGCGACGGGCTGGCCCATCGGCTGACCGTGATCGAGGGAACGCTGGGCAAGGCGTTCGGCGTGATGGGCGGCTATATCGCGGCGGACCGGATGATCATCGATGTGATCCGTTCCTATGCTCCGGGCTTCATCTTCACCACCTCGCTGTCGCCGGTGCTGGTCGCGGGCGTGCTGGCGAGCGTCCGGCATCTGAAGCAGAGTTCGGCCGAGCGCGAAGGACAGCAGGCGGCCGCCGCCAATCTGAAGGCGATGATGGGCGAGGCGGGCCTGCCCGTGATGCTGGGCGAGACGCATATCGTGCCGGTCATGGTCGGCGACCCGGTGAAGGCCAAGAAGATCAGCGACATCCTGCTCGCCGAATATGGCGTGTATGTGCAGCCGATCAATTATCCCACGGTCCCGCGTGGAACCGAGCGCCTGCGCTTCACGCCGGGCCCCGCGCATAGCGAGGCGATGATGCGCGAACTGGTGGATGCGCTGGTGGAGATTTGGGAGCGGCTCGATCTGAAGATGGCGGCGTAACGCGCCCACTCTTTGCCGCCCTATGGATACCGGATGCGGGGACAAGGCCCGCATCCGGTATCGTCATGGTGGTGGGGCTCGGGATGAAGTTCGGGACATGCAGGCCTTGGCGAAGGCCGTCTCGTTGCGCATCTGTCCCGATAGCCGGGTATCAGTCTCGACAATAGCCTTCGCCCGGCTTGACGGTCAGACAGTGCTTCTTGTCCGCCAGCCATTTCAGCTCGGTCGCGTCACCATCGGTGGGGCGCAGGGTTTCGCGGACGCCTTCGCGTTCGAAGACGATGGTGTCGCCCACGGCTTCGCCCATGAACTCACCGTGATCTTCGAGATTCCATTGCATCGCCAGCCGGTAGCGCCCCGGCGTCCCGCTGTGCTTTACGTCCAGCACCATGCCCTCCACGCCGATCCAGCGGCCGACATAATCGGGGGCCTTGGGCTTGGCGACGCCGCTGAAGGCCGCGCCGTCCCCGGCCGGTCCTGTCGCCGTCGGCCGGGCGACGGGCGCATCCGCCGACGCTGCGTGATTGTTGGTCGGCGCGTCGGAGGCCTTGGGCGTACAGGCGGCGGCCAGGATCAGCGCGGGCAGGATCAGGATGTGCTTCATGGCGCGCAGAACACATGAGGCGAGCGCAACGTTCCGGCACGCGTCGGCACGCGTCGGCACGCGTCGGCACGCGGAAATGGCGGGCGTAAATAAGGTGGAAAAGACGGTGATGCGCGCGTAAAGGCGCAGTACTTCCCAACTCTATCCTGTCAGGAGCGCCCATTCATGCGCATCGCGATCGCATCCGATCATGCCGCCGTCTCGTTGAAGATCGTGCTGGCGGACTGGTTGCGGGAGCAGGGGCATGAGGTGCTGGACCTCGGGACCGACGGCACCGCCAGTGTCGACTATCCCGACTTTGGCCGCGCGGTCGGCGACGCCCTGGCCGATGGCCGCGCCGAGCGCGGCGTGGCCTTGTGCGGATCGGGTATCGGTATTTCGATCGCGGCCAACCGCAACCCCGCCTGCCGCTGTGCGCTGGTGTCCGAGCCCTTGTCGGCTGCCCTGGCCCGCCAGCATAACAACGCCAACGCCATCGCCATGGGCGCGCGTGTCATCGGCGAGGAAATGGCCAAGGCCTGCCTCGAAGCATTCCTGTCCACCCCGTTCGAGGGCGGACGTCATCAGCGTCGCGTCGACATGCTGTCCGCCACGCCCGCCCAGATTTGAACGCGAAGGATACCACCCATGAGCACGCTCTCCGCCGTCCAGCCCGCTGGCTTCTTCACCCGTACGCTGGCCGATGCCGACCCCGCCGTCTTCGCCGGCGTCAGCCATGAGCTGGAGCGCGAGCAGACCCAGATCGAGCTGATCGCCAGTGAGAACATCGTCTCCAAGGCGGTGATGGAGGCGCAGGGCTCGGTCTTCACCAACAAGTACGCCGAGGGCTATCCGGGCAAGCGTTACTATCAGGGCTGCGCGCCGTCGGACGAGGTCGAGCAGCTCGCGATCGACCGCGCCAAGGAAATCTTCGGCTGCGGCTTCGCCAATGTCCAGCCGCACTCGGGCGCGCAGGCGAACGGCGCGGTGATGCTGGCGCTGGCCAAGCCGGGCGACACGGTGATGGGCCTGTCGCTCGACGCGGGCGGGCATTTGACCCACGGGGCCAAGGCGGCGCTGTCGGGCAAGTGGTTCAACGCGGTCCAGTATGGCGTCGATGCCGAGACGCACCTGATCGATTACGACCAGGTCGCCCGCCTCGCCCGTGAGAGCCAGCCCAAGATCATCATCGCGGGCGGTTCGGCCTATCCGCGCGTCATCGACTTCGCCAAGTTCCGCGCCATTGCGGACGAGGTCGGGGCGTATTTCATGGTCGACATGGCGCACTTCGCGGGCATCGTCGCGGGCGGGCTGCACCCGACCCCGTTTGGCCACGCGCATGTCGTGACCACCACCACGCACAAGACGCTGCGTGGTCCGCGCGGCGGCATGATCATGACCGATGACGAGGCGATCGCGAAGAAGATCAACTCGGCGGTCTTCCCCGGCCTGCAGGGCGGCCCGCTGATGCACGTCATCGCCGCCAAGGCGGTCGCGTTCGGCGAGGCGCTCCAGCCGGAGTTCAAGACCTATATCGCCGCGGTGGTCGAGAATGCGCAGACGCTGGCGGCGACGCTCAAGGCGCGTGGGGCGAACCTGGTCGCGGGCGGCACCGACACGCATCTGGCGCTGGTCGACCTGACCCCGCTGGGCATCACCGGCCGCGATGCGGACGAGGCGCTGGAGCGTGCGGGCATCACCTGTAACAAGAACGGCATCCCGAACGACCCGCTCCCCCCGATGAAGACCAGCGGCATCCGCGTCGGCTCGCCCGCGGGCACCACGCGCGGCTTTGGCGTGGCGGAGTTCGAGCAGATCGGTCACATGGTCGCCGATGTTCTGGACGGCCTTAAGGCCAAGGGCGAGCATGGGGATCCCGAAGTCGAGGCAAACGTTCGGACCCGTGTGCGTGAGCTTTGCGCGCGCTTTCCGATCTATCAGGGATAAGGACCCATCCGATGGCCAAGCTCGACGAGAAGATTTCCGAGGTTCAGAACGACATCCAGTCGACCCCCGGCCTGGGCAAGAGCATGGCGAAATGGGGTGCCCTGGGGGCCGTCGTCGCCATCCCGATCCCGTTCGTCGGGCCGATCTTCGGCGCGGCGGTGGGGGCGGGTTACGCCTATCTCAAGGCAAAGAAGAAGGCCTGAATGCGCTGCCCCTTTTGTGGCCATGAAGACAGTCAGGTAAAGGACAGCCGCCCCACCGAAGATGGGGCGGCCATCCGCCGCCGCCGCCAATGCGAAGGTTGCGGCGCACGGTTCACCACGTTCGAGCGTATCCAGCTACGCGAACTGACGGTGCTCAAGAGCGAGGAGCGGCGCGAACCGTTCGACCGCGAGAAATTGCTGCGCTCCATCTCGATCGCGACCCGCAAGCGCCCGATCGATCCCTTGCGGGTGGAAAAGCTGGTCTCCGGCATCCAGCGCCAGTTGGAGACGAGCGGCGAGGGCGAGGTGTCGTCCAAGCGGATCGGCGAGATGGTGATGGAGGGGCTCAAGGGCCTCGATTCGGTCGCCTATATCCGCTTCGCCAGCGTCTATCGCGAGTTTGGCGAGGCCAAGGATTTCGAGGCGTTCGCCGGAACGGTGGAAGAGGTGGCGCCGCGCGGCGATTAAAGGCGGCAGGCTGGCCAGTGGTGCTGCGTCTGTCCCGATCGCCAAGCGACTGGACGCGCCGCCAAGAAGCCGCGATACCGCCCCGCATGACGCGCGCGCCATCGTCCTGCGCGCATGGAAGAAGTGAAATTGCCCCAGTCCCAACCGCCCGTCATCATTCTGGTCCGTCCGCAACTGGGTGAGAATATCGGCAAGGCCGCGCGCGCCATGCTCAATTTCGGGCTGGTCGAGATGCGGCTCGTCACGCCGCGCGACGGCTGGCCCAACCCGCAGGCGGGGCCGGCGGCGTCGGGGGCGGACATCGTGCTCGAACAGGCCAGGGTCTATGAGAGCGTGGCGGACGCGGGCGCCGATTGCAGCCAGATCTATGCCGCCACGGTGCGCAAGCGCGGCGTGACCAAGCCGGTCGTGACGCCCGAGGAGGCCGCGCGCGAAATCCACGCCGACACTACTGGCCGCGCCGCTTTCCTGTTCGGGCCGGAGCGCTCGGGGTTGGAGACCGACGACGTCGCCATCGCGCGCAAGATCGTGACCGTGCCGATCAATCCCGAATTTGGCAGCCTGAACCTCGCCCAGGCGGTGATCCTGATGGCGTATGAATGGTCCAAGGGCGTGACGCTGGCCCAGCCCCCCGAAACCGAACTGCCGCCGGTCGCGCCGCAGGAGGAACTGGACGGGATGATCGGGCAATTGGAAGAGATGCTGGACGGCGCGGGCTATTTCTTCCCGCCCGACCGGACGCCCGCGACGAAGCGTACCCTGCGTACCCTGCTGACCAAGCCCGGTTGGTCGAGCCAGGAAATCCGCACCCTGCGCGGCGTGCTGTCGACGCTCGCTCGCCCTCGCGACCGGTAGGCCGCCGCCGCGGGCTACGGAGAGGGTTATCCCCGGGTTCGGTCGAACGTCGCCAGTTCATAGGCGATCGAGCCCTCGACCAGCGTTTCCCAGATCTCCGCGATCACCGTTTCGGGGAGGCCCAGCCGGATGGCCTCGGCCCGCGCCTGATCGATCACCTGGCGCTTCCGATCCTCGTCCCGGACCCGGTCGCGGGTCGGCTTGATGCGGGCGGCGGCGTCCATATAGGCGAAGCGGCGCGCGAGCATCGCCACCAGCTCACGGTCGAGCTGGTCGACGCCCGCGCGGACCTCGGTCATGGTCGTGCAATCGGGGCCGGCGAGGATCTGGGTCATGGCATGGCTCTGCCGGGCGCGGCGATGCCTGTCCAGCCCCGCTTGCGGGAGGGGGACCTTCAGGGCTAGCATCCCGGCGACGTTCCGATTGGGAGATAGGACGATGCTGACTGCCATGCTGTTGCTGACGATCGCGGGCCAACAGAGCGAAGCGGTCGCGCCACCGCCGCCCGTCGAGAAGAAGATCTGCAAGGCCGAGAACACGACCGGCACCCGCCTGGGGTCCAAGCGGGTATGCCGCACCCAGGCGGAATGGGACCAGATCGCAGCCAATGCGCGCAATGAGTTCGAAAATGGTGTCGGGCGGCTGAACACCGCCAGCGGACGCTGATCCAGCGCCCGCCGGATTCCGGCGCCGCCGCCCCGGCAGCTTGCCTGGGGCGGCTTGACTCCGGCGCGCCCGTCCTATAGGCGCGCCGCTTCGCAATTGCCCCCGCATCCCGGTGAAGCGGTGGGCCCGTGCATCCTGAAAATGGCGGCATGGTGCGATACCGGGACCAACGTTGTTCGTAATTGCCAAGGATAAGAAATGTCGAAGCGTCAGAGCGCGAAGTACAAGCTCGATCGCCGCATGGGCGAGAATATCTGGGGTCGCCCCAAGAGCCCGGTCAACAAGCGTGAATATGGCCCCGGCCAGCATGGTCAGCGTCGCAAGGGCAAGATGTCGGACTTCGGTCTGCAGCTGCGCGCCAAGCAGAAGCTCAAGGGCTATTATGGCGACGTGACCGAGAAGCAGTTCAAGGCCTGCTACCAGGAAGCCGCCCGCATGAAGGGCGACACGTCGCAGAACCTGATCGGCCTGCTCGAGCAGCGTCTGGACATGATCGTGTACCGCGCCAAGTTCGCGCCGACGATCTTCGCCGCGCGCCAGCTGGTCAGCCACGGCCACATCCGCGTCAACGGTGTGAAGTGCAACGTCGCGTCGCGTCGCTGCTTCGTCGGCGACGAGATCTCGCTGGGTTCGAAGGCCGCCGAAATGGCGCTGGTCCTCGAGGCACAGCAGCTCGCCGAGCGTGAAGTGCCCGACTACGTCACCGCCGACGGCAACACCAAGGTCGCCCTGACCCGCGTCCCGACGCTGGACGAGGTGCCCTATCCGGTGAAGATGGAACCGAACCTGGTCGTCGAATTCTATTCGCGCTAAGTTTTCGGATCTTACCGATTACGAAAAGGGCGGTCCCGATGGGGCCGCCCTTTTTGTTGGGGCGATACCGGGCGGCGGCCGCGACCGTCTCCAAGGCGTCACCAATGATCGCCTATCCATCGCGGATGGCCCGAGTTCTTCTTGTCACCATCGGTTCGCTGGGCGACCTGCATCCGTTCATCGCGATCGGTCGATCCCTGATCGCCCAGGGGCACCGGGTAACCCTGGCCGTTCCCGAGGACGGGGTGGCCAAGGTCCGCGCGGCGGGTCTGAATGCCGAAGCGATCCTGCCGGGCCATGCCCCCCTTGGCCAAAGGCTGGGCCTGACCTCCGGGGAATTGGCGAAGCGGGTTCTGGCCGATCCACGCTTCGTGCTCGACGAAATCCTGATGCCTTCGCTTTCGGCCAGCGTTGCCGCCCTGGATGCGCTTGCGGGGGACGCCGATGTTCTGGGCAGTTCGATCTTCGCATTCGCGTCGGACATCGTTGCGGAAAAGCGCCGCCTGCCGCTGGCGACGATCCTCCTGCAACCCATGACCTTGTTCTCGGCCTGGCAGCCCCCGACAGCCCCGCATTTCTCCGCGATGCGCCATCATCCGCGCACCGGTCTTGGTCGAGGCTGGAACCGGATCTTCTATGCGCTCGTCCGCATGGCCATGCGCCGGCGCTATGCACGGCGGATCGACGCGTCGCGTCGCGAACAGGGCCTCGCTATCAGTCGGCGCGCGCCCCTTCTCGATCATGGCGCGGCGACGCAAGCCCTCCTGTGCTGCTGGTCCTCCACGCTCGGCGCCCTGCCCCCCGACGCGCCGGACAAGGCCGAGCTTACGGGCTTTCCCTTTTTCGATAGCGAGAGCGGGGCGGAGGAAGGGCTGGCACCCGATGTCGCGGCGTTTCTTCGGGATGGTGATCCGCCATTGATATTCACCTTGGGATCGTTCGCCGTCGCCTCGCCAGGAAGTTTCTATGACGAGGCCTTGTCGGCCAGTCGCGCGTTGGGCAGGCGCGCCATGATGCTGACCGGGCAACCCGGAGCACCGCGCCGCGATGGGGATTGCCTGTTCGTGAACTATGCCCCCCACTCGGCGGTCTTTTCCCGCGCGGCGGCGATCATTCACCATGGTGGCGTGGGCACGACGGGCCAGGCGCTTCGCGCGGGGCGGCCACAGATCGTCGTTCCCCATTTCGGGGACCAGTTCGACAATGCGGCGCGCCTGCAATCGGCCGGTCTCGGCCGAACGATCCAACATGACAGGTTCAAGGCCGCTCACGCCGCCGGCGTCATTTCGAGCGCCCTGACGTCACCGCGCATGGCCGATGCGGCGCGACGGGCCGCCGCGATTATCACGCAGGAGGATGGCGCGGCGCAGGCCGCTCGAAGCATCATTCGCTTGTGCCGGTGAAGGCGATGATCGCCAGCGCTCCGAAAGGAGACCCGTCTGCCATTTTTGACAGATTGCGGCGTGGCGCGAGCATTTTCCATGTCGTCGCCCGGTGCCGGCGGCGATGGCTTGCCCCCGATCATCCCGCCGGGCACACTATCCCCATAACAAAAGGGGAAGCCACATCATGCGCCGTCTGATCCTGTTGTCCCTCCTGCTCTCCGGCACCGCGATGGCGCAGGACAGGCCCGCCATCTCGGTCGAAACGCTCAAGACCGTGACCCAGACGCTGGGATCGGACGAATATGAGGGGCGTGCGCCGACCACCCCGGCCGAGGACAAGACGGTCGCCTATATCATCGATCGCTTCCAGAAGGCGGGGTTGAAGCCCGGCAACAAGGGTAGCTGGACGCAGGACGTGCCGATGGTCGAGATCACCGCGACCGATGTCCGGCCCTTCACCGTTTCGGGCAAGGGCGCGCCGATCACGCTGGACTATCGCCGCGACATGGTCGTCGGCACCTACCGGGTGACACCGCGGATCGACCTGAAGAACAGCGAGATGGTGTTCGTCGGCTATGGCATCACCGCGCCCGAAAAGGGCTGGGACGATTATGCCGGGGTCGATGTGCGCGGCAAGACGGTGGTGATTCTGGTCAACGATGCCGATTGGCAGACCATGGGGCGCGACGGGCCGTTCGAGGGGCGGGCGATGACCTGGTATGGCCGCTGGCCTTATAAGTTCGAAAATGCCGCCAAACACGGGGCCGCCGCCGCGCTGATCGTGCATCAGACCGAGCCCGCCGCATATCCCTGGGCAGTGGTGCAGTCGTCCTGGACCGGGCCGCAGCTCGAACTGGACGAGCCGGGCGATCATATGGACCAGGCGCAGGTGATCGGCTGGCTGCAGGAACCGGCGGCGCAACGGATCCTGGCGGCGGCAGGGCGTGATCTGGCCACCCTGACCAAGGCGGCGCAGGTCAAGGGTTTCAGGGCGGTGCCGCTGGGGCTGACGCTGTCGGGCGGGTTCAGCAACACGATCCGGCGCCAGGCGTCGAAGAACGTCATCGGCGTCCTGCCGGGCACCACGACACTGGGCGATTATGTTCTCTATTCGGCGCATTGGGACCATCTCGGCCGCTGCGACGCGGTGGATGGCGACGATATCTGCAACGGCGCGCTCGACAATGCGAGCGGCGTGGCCGGGCTGGTCGCGCTGGCCGAGGCGCAGGCCAAGGCAGGCCCCGCCAAGCGCTCCATCGCCTTTCTGGCGGTGACGGCGGAGGAAAGCGGGCTGCTGGGGTCGGGCTATTATGCGCAGCATCCGGTGTTCCCGCTGTCGCGCACGGTGGGCGGGGTGAACATGGACGGGCTGAACGTCACCGGCCGGTCGCGCGACTTCGTGCTGGTGGGCAAGGGCAAGTCCGAGATCGAGGACATGGTGGTGCCCCTGGTCAAGGCGCAGGGCCGCTATATCGGCGAGGAGGCGCATCCCGAACGCGGCGGCTATTATCGTTCCGACCACTTCTCCTTCGCCAAGCTGGGCGTGCCGATGCTCGATGGCGGGTCGGGCGAGGACAAGGTCGTCGGCGGAAAGGCGGCGGGCCGGGCGGCCAGCGACGATTATGTCGCGCATCGCTATCACAAGCCCGCCGACGAATATGATCCCAACTGGGATTGGACGGGGGCGGTCGAGGATTTGACCGTTTATTACCAACTTGGCAGGAAGCTTGCCGAGCATCCGGGTCTGTGGCCCAATTGGTATCCCACCGCCGAATTTCGCGGCATTCGTGACATGAGCAGGAAGAACGCCCAGTGAGCACCCCGTCCACGCGCCTCGCTTCGACCACCACGCCCCCGCCGGCCGAATGGGCCCCCCATGCGGGCGTCTGGATCGGCTTTCCCAGCCATCCCGAATTGTGGGAAGAGGATCTGGACCCCGCGCGCGAGGAGGTGATGGCCTTTGCCCGTGCCGTTCATGCGGACGGCCGGGGCGAGCGCGTGACCCTGGTCGCCGCGAGTGGCGAGGCGGCCGACGTCGCCCGCGCCATGGCGAGCGTCGGCGATGTGGCGGACGTGATCGTCCAGCCCTTTGGCGATATCTGGCTGCGCGACACCGGCCCGATCGTGACGGGAGACGGGTCGGCGCGGTTGTTCCAGTTCAACGGCTGGGGCGGCAAATACGATCTGCCCGGCGACGACACGGTCGGCGCTCGCCTGGCCGAGGATCGCGGGCTGACCGCGCGGGCGTGCGAATGGGTGCTGGAAGGGGGCGCGATCGATGGCGACGGCACCGGGCTGGCCGTGACCACGCGCCAGTGCCTGCTCAATCCCAATCGCAACCCGGAACTGGATCAGGCCGGGATCGAGCGGCGGCTGGCCGAGGATCTGGGCCTGACCCGCGTGGTGTGGCTGGGCGATGGCCTGCTCAACGATCATACCGATGGCCATGTCGACAATCTGGCGCGCTTCGTCGGACCGAACCGCATCGCGCTGCCCGAAGCGGCGGAGAACGACCCCAATTGGCAGGTCTATACCGCCGCCCGACGCGAAGCGCTGGCCGCCGGGCTGGAGGTCGTCACCATCCCGTCGCCGGGCCGCGTGCTGCGGGACGAAGAGGTGGTGCCCGCCAGCTATATGAATTTCTATATCGGCAATGCGGCGGTGGTCGTGCCGGTCTATGGCACCGAGCATGATGCGGCGGGCATCGCGGCGATTCAGGCGATCTTCCCCGATCGTGCGGTCATGGGCCTGCGCGCCGACGCGATTCTGACCGGCGGCGGCAGCTTCCACTGCATCTCGCAGCAGATCCCGGTCCTCTAACCGCGCATACGCGACCGGAATGCCGCAAAGGCCCGCGCGTCCTTGGAGACGTGCGGGCCTTTTCTTTTGCAGGGCCTGATCCGATGAAGACGGGTCAGGCCTGGCCAATCGGTCCGTGCAGAGACATGGACGGGAGAATGACGGCGACCCCGGTGAGCCCCCTCCCGTTCGGTCGATCGCTGCGCCATTCGCCATGCCATCCCGGTCCTGGCCGGGAATCCACGTGACGCGCATTGCCGGAGGGCATAGCATCACGCCACGGTCCTTCGTGGGAGGCATCCGACATGATCGCGCAAATCGCCGGCAAGCCTGTTCGTCCGATTCTCGCCACCCTGATGCCGCCGCTGGTGGTGGCCGGCGCCGCTCTCCTTCTCCGCCTGCCGGTCGCGTCGGCGCATCCGCGCATCGCGGTCCTGCTGTTCCTGTGGGTTGCGTCGGATGCGATGATGCTGGGTCTGATGGCGCGGCAGCGTCATCCCGGCTGGCGTGCGGGCATCGCGGCCATGGCGACGGCGGGCATGGCGGTGTTCAGCCTGTCGCCGCCGCCGATCCGCGCGGCACTGATCGCCATGCCCTGGGCCGCGGCCGTGCCGGTGATCGCCATCGCGCTGCATGGAGGCTGGGGCCTGTGGCGGATCGGCGTGCGGGTCCGGTACTGGAACCCCGCCGATCCCGATCGCTGGAGCGGGTTGCTCGCGGAGGTCGTCCCGCCGCTCCTGGCCCGGCTGGCCGCCGCCGAAGCCCGGTTGCTGCATCTGGCGCTTTTTCGATGGGGCGCAGCGCCCGATGTGCCGGCCGGGGCGATCCCCTTTGGCTATCATCGACATCTGCAACCGATGTTGATCGCGCTGCTCCTCCTGTCCTGCATAGAGATCGGCGTCACCCATCTGCTCGTCGCACACTGGAGTCGGACGGCGGCGCTGATCCTGTTCGTCATCAGCGACGTGTCGCTGCTCTATCTGATCGGCATCATCAAATCGCTGCGGCTGGCACCCGTCCTTCTGACCGACACGGGCGTGCGGATTCGTGCCGGGATGCTGATCGACCGGACCATCCCCTATGCGGCGATCACTGCGGTCGAGGCGGAGCCCGATGGCGATACCGTGCGCGCCGAGGATAGCTGGAACGCGGCACTGCTCGCCTGGCCCAATCTGCTGCTGCGGCTGGGGGAGGCGCAGCCGCCGCCCCGCCCCTGGGGGCACCGGGTGCCGGTTCGCGCCATCGCCTTCCGGCTCGACGCGCCTGGGCCCTTCCTCGATGAATTGCGCGCGCGGCTGGCCACTCCACGGGTGACGGCGCGCGCGTGACCGATTAAAGGACGTGGCCATGACCCAGATCACCGTCGCCGCGCTGCAACTGGCCTTCACCGCCGATATCGACCGCAACATCGCCGAGGTGTCGCGCCTGGTGCGCGAGGCCGCGCGGCAGGGCGCGCAGGTGATCCTGCCCCCCGAACTGTTCGAGGGCGAATATTTCTGCCGTGTCGAGGACGAAGGGCTGTTCGCCAACGCCAAGCCGACCGCCGAGCACAAGGCGGTGCGGGCGATGCAGGCGCTCGCCGCCGAACTGAAGGTCCATATCCCGACCAGCTTCTTCGAGGCGGACGGCCCGCATCACTATAACTCGCTGGCGATGATCAATCCCGACGGCCAGGTCGCGGGCGTCTATCGCAAGAGCCATATCCCGGACGGTCCGGGCTATGAGGAGAAATTCTATTTCCGCCCCGGCAATACGGGGTTCAAGGTGTGGAACGGCCCCGCGACCAAGCTGGGCGTCGGCATCTGCTGGGACCAATGGTATCCCGAAACCGCGCGCGCGATGATGCTGATGGGGGCCGAGGTCCTGTTCTACCCGACCGCGATCGGCAGCGAGCCGCATGACGACAGCCTCGACACCGCGCGGCTGTGGCGGCGCGCGATGGTGGGCCATGCCGTGTCCAACGTCGTGCCGATCGTCGCGGCGAACCGCGTGGGCTGCGAGCATGGCCAGAGCTTCTACGGCACCAGCTTCATCTGCGACGAGCGCGGCGACATCCTGGCCGAGCTGGACCGCGAGGAAGAGGGGGTGATCGTCGCCACGCTCGACATCGACCGGGTGAAGCGCCACCGCGCCGCCTTCGGCTTCTTCCGCGACCGGCGGCCGGACCTGTACGGGCGGCTGGTGCAGGATATCTGATACCATTCCTGCCCTATAAGGGGAGGGCGGCTCTCGACAGCCCTCCGCCTGCAGGGGAGGAGGCTTAGTTCCGCAACGCCACCGCGCGCGCGACCACGGCTTCGAACATCTCGGGCGTCAGGCGGCCCGTATTCTGGTTGTAGCGCGAGCAATGATAGCTATCGAGCACCACCGGCCCGCCCGGCATCCGGTGTTCGGCCAGATGCGCGAACCGCGCCTTGGGCAGCCGCCCGCCCAGCGCTTTCACCACAGACTGGTGCGCGATCTGGCCCAGCGCGATCACGACCGACAATCGGGGCAGCGCGGCCAGTTCCTGCTCCAGGAAGCGGCGGCAGGTGCGGATCTCGTCGGGCGTCGGCTTGTTCTCGGGCGGCAGGCACTGGACCGCGTTCAGGATCACCGCGCCGTTCAGCACCAGCCCGTCATCCACCTTCGCGGCGAACACGCCGTCCGCCAGGCCGAACCGGGCCAGCGTGCCATAAAGAAGCGGTCCCGCGCCATCGCCCGTAAAGGGGCGGCCGGTGCGATGCGCGCCATGCTTGCCCGGCGCGAGACCGACGATCGCCAGCCAGGCCTGGTCGTCGCCAAAGGGGGGCACGGGGGCGTTCCACCAGCCGGGATATTCGGTGGCGACGGTGGCGCGCACCTCCGCGAGGCGCGGACAGAGCGTACAGTCCCGCGGCGGCTGAACCGGCACGAGCGATGCGGGGATCATGTGAAAGGATGCGTCAGGCATCGCGCTGCGGTAGTCGGGGGGCATGACGACGACAAGCTATGCCATCGCGCTGGGGTCCAACCGTCCGGGACGGCATGGCGGCCCCCGGGATGAGGTTATCGCCGCGCTGGCCGCGCTGCCCGGTGTCCGGGCGGTTTCGCCGATCATCGTCACCCCGCCGCTCGGCCCGTCGATCCGCGCCTTTGCCAATGCAGCCGCGCTGGTCGACAGCCCGCTCGATCCGCCTGCCATGCTGGCGCAGCTCAAGGCGATCGAGCGCCGCTTCGGACGGCGGCGCGGACAGCGCTGGGGCGCGCGGGTGATCGATCTCGACATCATCCTTTGGTCGGGGGGGCTCTGGCGGTCGCCGGGGCTGGCCGTGCCGCACCCGGCCTATGCGGTGCGCGACTTCGTGCTGGAGCCGCTGGCCGCCATCGCGCCCGACTGGCGCGATCCGCGCGACGGGCGATGGATCCGCCATCTGCGACATGGTGTTGACCGCAGGCGTCCACGTGCTTAGGTGCGCATCCACCCGATGGAGGGTCCGTAGCTCAGTCGGTAGAGCAAGCGACTTTTAATCGAGAGGTCCCGGGTTCGAGTCCCGGCGGACCCACCATGGGGGTGCTCGGGGCGTCGCAACGTGGCTCATGTCCTTGCCAGACAGCGAACAATCAGCCGTTCGTGAAGGCCGCCCTTCGGCGGAGGATTCACCATGCGAACAGGCATGAAGCCCGGCAAGGATCGCATTCGTGCCGCTTGAGCCTGGTTCCAGGTCTTTCGCCACCCATCCCCGCCCCGGAAATATCGCGGCCTGTGAACGTGTCGATCCGACGAGAGGCGCTCCGGTCCGGCCCCGCCGGCCGTCGCCGTGCCCGGCGGGTGATCATCGCATGACATGACAGGCGGCGCGCGGGGACGTGCAGGACGGCTTTCGGCGCTCCTGCCTGTTCGCAGGGCAAACGGATGGCCCCAATATTCGATCGGGGACGGCGAGAGTCCGACGATTCGACCATGCCGCCCATCGAAAAAGCCCTGCCGATCCCGCATGGTGCGGTATCGACAGGGCTTGAAGAGCGTACCGGCGATGTGGGTACGTCGATGTCAATCAGGCTTCGACCGTCGACTCAGATCTTCGACGTGCCGAGCTTGTTCCGCTTCATAAGAACGACGAGGCCGAGGATGCCGAGGCCGAACAGCGCCACGGTCGCCGGTTCCGGGACCGATGTCGGCGTGCTGTTGAAGAACGACACATTGTCCAGCTCGAACGCCGTCCGGTCGGAATCGAACTGCAAGGCACCGATCTTCTGGCCCGTGTCGCCGTCCAGCGTGAACGTCACGTAGCGGTTATACTTCGCATTGTACCAGTCGCCGCTGGAGTTGTCGGCACCAGTGCCGCCGATTTCGCCACCGGAGATCATCTTTATCAGGTTTCCGGCGGTATCCAGGATGGACAGCCGATTGAAGGTGTCCGCCGACCCCCAATAGACGCCGACGCCCGTATATCCCTTGTCGGCGGTGAGCCGGGCCCCGGGGTTCGTGCTGACAGCGAGATATTGGGTCTTGTCGCCTGCGGGGGCCGCAGCGCCCGTGACCGTCCCCGTCACCAGCCGATAGTTGCCGGTGAGCGAGAATCCGTTCGGCAGCTGCGTCAATCCGGCTGATCCAGATCGGTTGAAATCGACCACCGTCGCACCGGCCGGGGCGGGCTGGTCATAGGCCACGCTGGTCACGCCCGCCAGGGCGGGGGCCGCGATCAGGGTCGATGCCATCGCGCAGGCGGCGAGGAGCAATTTGTGCCGTGTTGGCATTTTGTCTTTTCCTTCTAGCGCACCGCCAAGCCGCGTTGTCTGCTTGGCGCCCCTGTATGATTGCGCCATCCATACACGGGGTAAGCGGCCGGATCGATTCGCGTTTCCCATCTCGCGTTCCCGATTCAGGACTGGGCCGCCGCCACCCCCTGGTCCGCGTTGGGACAGTGTTCGATCCCGCGGTTAGCGATCGAACCGCCAGTAATCCAGGTCGGCCGCCGCTCGCCCGCCGCCGCTGCGGAACACCAGATACAGGTCGTGCACCCCGGTCGCGCCGGATACGGACGTGCTCTGATCGTGCCAGGCCGCCCCCGTTCCGGCGCCATCGACCGGGAGCGTTCCGATCAGCGGACCATCGGCCCGGTCGAGGTGAAGCTCGATCCTGGCGCCGTCATTTGCACGGGCCACGCCGGCGGTGAAACGCTTCGCGCCGGTGCCGCCAAAGTCGACGCCCGCCACCTTGATATAGCTTCGGTCCAGGGTCCGGGTGACATAGACGCCGCGATCATCCTGTGCGGTGGTGACGCCGGGCGCCCAGTCATAGGGGCGATCCTGCCCACGCTTGATGCGCGAGGTCCAGGCGATGGTTTCCGCCTCGACCCGGCGATAGGGATCGAGCGTGCCGATCTGTGGCGCGCTGGTCCTGTCCCACCAATGGAGGTTCGGGATCGTGCCGTCTGCGTTATACTCGAACTTGGCCACCGACACCGACCGGCGTTCATGATGGATGGGCGTCATCGCGAAGTTGAGATCGTAGCTGAAACCGAAAAGATAGGAACCGCCCTTGTAATCGATGATGCCGGGATGGTTGCCGGTGGCCCGGGTGTCATGGTCCATGATCGGCCCCTTATAGGTCCATGGGCCGGTCGGGGTGTCGCTCATCGCATAGCCGATCCCCTCGGAGCAGCAGGTCGAGGCGAAGGCCATGTAATAATGGTTGCCGCGGCGATAGAACCATGGCCCTTCCTGATAATCGGTCAGCCTCGGCTGAACCTTGGTGACGGGGCCGGAATAGGAAATCATGTCGCGGTTGAGCTTGACGTACCAGAGGTCGGGGTTGCCCCAGTAGAGATAGGCCTGACCATCCTTGTCGACCCAGACGGTGGGGTCGATATTGTCCTTGCCGGGCGCGATCAGGGGTTTGCCGATCGCGTCCCGGAAGGGCCCCTCGGGGCGATCGGCGACCGCGACGGCGATCACGTTCTTGGGCCATCCGGCGACGCTGACCGGGGCGTAGAGATAGAATTTGCCGCCGCGTTCGACCACTTGCGGGGCCCAGGCATCGTTGGTCTGCCGCGCCCACGGAAAGGTCTTGAGCGAGGCGACCGCGCCGCGATCGGTCCAATTGGCCATGTCGATCGAGCTGTAGAGCCGCCAGTCGAGCATCTTGAAGCCTTCGGCGTCATCCTCGTCATGGCTGGTATAGAGATAGACGACACCGTCATGCACCATGGGCGCGGGATCGGCGGTGAAGCGGGTCTGGACGATGGGATTGCGCGCCAGCGCGGTGCCCTGGGGCAGGGTGACGGCCGCAACGGCGGCCAGCAGGAGGCCGATCCGGGCGGACCCCGCCAGCCCTCGCGCGAGGGCGGCGGTGCCCATGGCGATCATTCCGGGCATCCGAGGGTGCCGGCGGGAGTCGGTATGGCGCGGGAAGGAGGGCATGGCGGGCCTTTCTGGGGACGATGGTGATGGGGGCGGCGGGACGGCGGCGGGCGCGGTCCTGCGCGATCAGGTCGGCGGGGTCATCGATCCGTCCCGGTCAATGGCGCCAGCGTGAAGGAATCCACGTCCAGCCGCCCGGCACCGGGCCGGGGATTGAAGCAGGACAGGGCGAATTTCTGTCCCTGAAAGGTTCCCGTTCGCCAGTCATAGACGAGCGGAAACGTGCCGCCGACATCCTGCCATCGCTGGCCATCCAGGCTGTATCCGACGCGGCCGACATGGCCGACGAAATCCATGTCGGTGCGCAGCCACAGGCGGGTCCCGGCGATCGGGATAGCGGCCTCGCGCACCTGGGTCCGGGGGCCGTCGACGGTCGCATCGGTCACGCGCATCGTCAGGGCGCGGCGGTTCCCCGGCAGGCCCAGCACCGAGAGCTGCGCCGAAATCTTGCCGAAGGTGCCGAAGCCGCAGACATCGCCTTCGCCGATCCCCGATATGTCCAGCCGCACGACGCCGCGCCCCGCCGGTCCCTGTCCTTTCTGGGTCAGCGTGTTGCGGGCAAGCCAGACATTGTCCGCGCCCGTAGGCCGAAGCCGCAGGAAGCCGGGCCGTTCGGTGAGCGACCACCGGCTGTCGTCCGGGTTGTGGTTCCACTGCCATTGCAGGCCCAGACGCGGGGCGTTGAAATCGTCCGACGTCGCCGGTTCGGCGAAGGGCTGGCCGTCGATCGGCTTGCGCGCGCGCTCCGGGACGCGCCCCGGCGCATCCGCCGTGCCCCAGACGGGCCAGTCGTCGACCCAGTGAACCGGGCTGATATTAGTCATGCGGCCGATCGGCCCCGCATCATACATCACGAAGCCGAACCAGCCGCCATCGGGCAGGTCCACGATCGCCCCCTGATGCCCGCCGGTGCGGTCGCGCGTGCTGATCGACGGACGGGTTTCCCATGGTCCGGTCAGGCTGCGGCTGCGCGATATCGTCATCGACAGCGTGTTCGGGATTGCGTTGAACAGATAATACCAGCCGTTGCGCTTGACGACGTGCGACCCCTCGGCACCCTTGTTGTAATAGACCACCTTGGACGCGGTGACCGCCGTATAGTCGGCGTTGAGCGTCAGCAGCGTCGTCGTGCCGTCGGTCCCGACCGAGGTGATGATATACCCCTTGCCGTCGTCGTCGATGAACAGCGCGGGGTCGAACGCGGCGCGGTCCAGCACCGTATAGGTCCATGGCCCGGTAATGCTGCGGGCGCGATAGATCCGCGTCTTCTGCCCGACCGGCGTGACCGCGATATAGAAGACTCCGTCGTGATGGCGGATGCTGGCGGCATAGAAGCCATGGCGATAATCGCCGCCGTCGCGCAGGTCGTATTTGGGGTTGCCGTCCAGCCGGGGGACGACATGGGTCGCCAGTTGCCAGTTCACCAGATCGCGCGAATGCAGGATGACGATGCCCGGCGAATCCACGAACGTCGTGGAGACGAAATAAAAGTCGCGCCCGACCCGGATGATGTCGGGATCGGGATAGTCGGCGAACAGCACGGGATTGCGATAGGTGCCATCGCCCTGATCGGATCGCCACACCTGCGCCGAACCGGGCGCGGCCTGCATCAATGCCAGGCCGAGCGTGATCGCCTTTGGCATCCATGCCATTTTTCGCATCGTCATCTCTCTTGCTTCACCGAAAGGGGCCCGGCGGCGGTCGGCATCGTGGCTCATGGCGCGTCCGGCCCCAGATAGCTGGGCGGAATAGCGCCCGTGAACAGCAGCAGCCGCTGGACCGCCATATTGTCGTCGATCCGCCAGATGGCGATCCTGTGCGTTCCGGCCGCGAGCGACGGAAATTTGGCCTCCAGCGGGAAGGCGTTGTCCTTCACCGCGCGCGTCCATTCCGGTCCGTCGACTTTCAAGTTCATGGTCAGGATCTGGACCGGCGCGCCATCGATGGAGACGCCGATCCGCAAGCCCTTGCCGCCATTGGTATCCAGCGCGGGGACCATGTACAGCCGCAGCGTCGCATCCCCGGCCTGCTTCAGCGTCATGGCATAATCGGCGCGCACGCCATCGGCCGTCGTCGTCGCCGGCCGGCCCTGGGGATAGGAGATGATGGCGCCGTCGGTCCGTCCCAGATGCGGGATGACCCGCCAGCCCAGGTCGGCACGGCCCCGTGCGCGGACGAAGGCCCCCGCTTCGGCGACCGCATAATGGCCCGTCGGGGCGGTGGGGGAAGAGGCCGGAGCGGCGGCAGCGCCGATGCTCGCCGTCGGGCGCCCGTCCGCACGCGAGACGCGCTTGACCTGCGGCATCTGGTCGGTCTTCGGATCGGACCAGCTCGTATAGCCGAATTTGGTCTGGAGCATCATCCCGTCCCATTTGCCGTCATGGGCGTGGTGATAGGCCTCGGTCAGGTCCCGGTCGCGGCGAAACGCCGCTTCCGCCTGATCGGCGAACCCATTGGCGCGGGGATCGTCGGCCGCCGCCAGCCTGCGGTTCCACGCAACGGCATAATAGAGGCGATACAGGTTCGCCATCGCCGCCACGGGATGTTCGACGAGCTGGAGATAGGCGTCGCGCTGGTCGGGGCGCAGCCGGTCACGCATCGCCAGCATCCGCTGTTCCAGCGCCGTCCACGCCGCGACCATCCGTCCGAACTCGCCGCCGTCGAGCCGGTCGGCGGACAGGCCGCCGAGCGGAAAGCTGTCGGCATCGACGAGTTCGGGCTTACGCCGCGCGGCGAGGCGCGCATAATCGTCGGCGATCCGCCCGATCTGTCCGCCATGGGCCGGGCCGAACAGGGCGCGGCCCCATGTTTCGGGATAGGCCGCGAGCGCCTCGGGCGTCATCGCGTCCGGGTTCCAGGCCATCTTCATGAAGAAGTCGATCGGCATTTCCATCGGCTTCACATCGCCGACATTCACCACCCACAACTGCTTCACGCCCCGGCGATAGGCCAGGTCGAGCTGTTGCCAGGTCTTTTGCACCTGGGTGTTGGCCAGCCATTTATAACTGCGCGGGCCGCCGACATAATCGAAGTGATAATAGATGCCATAGCCCCCGGATCGGTCGCGATCGCCGGTCGGCAGGCGCCGGATCTGCCCCCAATTGTCGTCCGAGAACAGCAGGGTGACGTCGTCGGGCACCTTCATGCCCTGGTCGTAATAGTCCTGCACCTCCTTGTAGAGCGCCCAGACCTGGGGCGTGGCGGAGGCGGGGCGTCCGGTCACGTCGGCGATGATCGTCCGCTGGTCCGCGACGATGCGTTCCAGCAGATGCGTGGCGGTGCCCTCGCTCATCGGTTCGTCGCCGTCGCCGCGCATGCCGACGGTGACGAGCTGTTCCATCGGCTGGCCGCGTGACCCTGCGGTCATCATCCGCTCGATGCCGCCGCGCCAGAATGCGCGCAGATTCTGCGCGTTCGTCAGATAGTCCCATTTGCCGCCGATCACCGCGTCCTTCGCGGCCCCGGACGGCGACGCGATGCGGTTGCCCTGCCGGTCCCAGGCGCTCGTCTGGCCCGGTGTCGGTGCCCGATGCCATTCCGACTGGGCACGGGTCATCGGTTCGTGATGCGAGGTGCCCAGGACAAGACCCTTGGCATCGGCGAGCGGCATCGATGCCGGATCGTCCGCGGCGATCGATTTGCCCCACATGGCGGGCCACAGATAATTGCCCTTCAACCGCAGGATGAGGTCGAAGACGTGCGCGTACATTTTGGCGTTGATGCCGCCGAAATGCGTGCGCGCCCAGGTGCCGAAGGCGGGCTCCTCGTCATTGATGAAAATCCCGCGATAGCGGACCCTGGGCGCGTCGGTGCGGTCGCCCTTCGCGATCCACAGGTCGCTCCGATGCGCGACGGGCACGTCCGCCCACCAGCTCCAGGGCGAGACGCCGATCCGCTCGGACAGGTCATAGGTGCCGAACACCGCGCCCCGCCGGTCTGCGCCGACGATGATCAAGGCCTGGGGAACGCCCGGGAATGGCCGGTCGACGACGATCTGGCGATAGGCTTCCCAACGACCGGCAATGTCGGTGGCGCGGATTCGGCCTGCCTTGACCAGCCCGCCGATCAGCGGACTTTGGCCCAGCACGCCGATCACGACAGCGGGCGCACCCGTGGCAAGCGATGTCCGCACCACCCCGGCGGATGCGCCGCCGACCCGGGCCAGATCGCCCGTGAAACCCTGTGCCGCATCCTTCACGGCGGTATCGGCCCCGGCATCGACCACGACCTGCGCGCCCCGCCCCCCCGCCAGCAGGCGGAAGGCGGCGGGGGTCGGGTTCGTGCAGACCGCCACCGGGCGATCGCACCTGTCGGCGGCGGCGAGGGCCGTGCCGGGCATGACCAGCGTCATGGCGGACGCAAGGAGCATCGTTCTGATCGGTGTCATGCCTCATCCTCCATCGGACCGGCGACGGGGGGCACCTCGCGAATGTCCGCAGGCCCCAACGGTTCGAGCGGACCGGGCGCTCGAACCATCATCGTCACCGTCGTTCTTCGTTCAAGATCTGTTTGCATCGCGGATCGGACATGTCATCCCCGACCGCGCCGCCATCCCCTGCCAAAAAAAGGGGCAGCGTCCGAAGAACGCTGCCCCGAGGCGGAGGGAACGGTGTTTACCAATTGGCGCGCAGGCCGACCACGAAGTTGCGACCGGCATATTGGCCGTTGTACGGTCGCGCCTCCTGATTTTCGTATCGGGTGAGGCTGACCTGCTGCATCAGGTTCTGCGCCTGTACGGTGAAGACCATCGGGCGGTAGAATGGCAGCGGGAAGGTCAATTGCGCATCGAGATAATTGGTCGCGATCGAATAGAGATCTCCCTCGACATTGTTGCAGGGGCAGACCGAGTTCAGATTGGCGTCGCGATGAACAAAGGACAAACGTAGCGAAAACGCTTTGCTCTCGTAATAGGTTGTTGCGTTGTAGGTCCAGGGGGCAAGCCCGGCGAGCAAAGCGTTGGCGTTGAAATTGGGTGGTCGAACGCCCTGCAATTTTTGATCGATATGCGTGACGTTGACGTTGAAACCTGTCCCCTTCAGAAGGAAATCGGTCGGCTGAACCCATTGGAATTCCTGACCTGACAATTTGATGACAAGGTCTGTGTTCAGGCGCTGTGAAACCTGGATGACGTAATTGTCTGGTCCGCCATTGTTATTGATACCCGCCTTCTGTCGAACGGTCAGCGCATCGAAATTAATGCCTAGGCTGTTGAACGGGCGCTGTGTGTTCAGGACGAATGGATAGTTGAAGATATTTTTCCACCAGCTGTTGAACGTCAACACTGTGCGCGACCGAGGATACCATTCGACACCCACGTCGAAATTATCGGCGTAAAAAGGCTGTAGCTTCGGATTGCCCGAGCTGAAGGTCGTCGCATCGAGATCGAGGCTGTAGTTGGGTTGCAGGTCGGACGGATTAACCCCGGTCACGGTCCGGGCTATCGCGCCGCGCAGAAGCAGGCTGCGGCTCAGGAAATAGACGAAGTTGGCGCTCGGCAGGAAGCTGCGATAGCGATTGTCGAACGTTTTGATCGAGACGCCGGTCCCCCCCAACAGAATGATGTCGTTCACACGGCCGTTCGCGCGTTGATAGGTGCTGGCGAAACGCGTGCCGAGATTGAACCGCAATTCCTTGCCGAAGAAAAAATCGGTCTTGCCGTCCACCATCAGATAGGCGGCGTTGGTGTCCTCTAACAGGTCGCGCCGCGAATAGGAGCTCAGATAGTTGGACGCATCCGTACCAGGATTGAGACCTTCTCGAAAATAGTCCAGATTGACGGTCTGCGCAATCTTGTCGAAGTTCGGTACCAGCCAACCTTTGTTGAAACCCGCGTTGAAGGGCGCATTCTTAAACAGCGGCAGGGATGGCAGTTTGGTCAGATAATTGGACAATTGCGAGTCGGGAATCGCCTGAAGCAGGGACGGTTCGGTCGAGACGAAGTTGGAGCCGCAGGTTCCCTGCATGAAACAACCTGCCGTGTTTCCGCCACCATAGCCTGTGATGCGACGATCAAAGCGATTGCGCATATACCCTATCGAAAACCGGATAGTATCCGGGTCGCCGCCCACCAAATCGAACCGATAGGCCTTCTGCATCAGCTTTTGACGTGTCACGCCAATGGAAGCACTATTCCACGAATAGCCGGAGAAGGTCGACAGGTCGATGTTGCTCGCGACTGACGGTGTCAGGTCGCCAGGGTTGTAATTGTACGTCGCGTACTGACCAGTCGCTACAGGGGTCAGGTCGCTCTGCGGCAACTTCTGTTGCGGAGAGCCGGCTGGACTGTACGTCATCGGAACGCGGGCGGGCGCCGATTGGAAGGTATAATCCAGTGACTGGTTCAGTAGATGCGCCGTGTTCATCATGCCAGCCATAGAAAATCGCAGATTGGGAGCAATGTCCCATTCCATCTTGGCTGATCGATAGAAGAGATCAGACGGCGTATTGCCCTGGTCGGCTTGGTCAAGGAAATAGGTATTGGCAAAAGTTCCGTGAGTCAGAACCTTGTTGTCATTCAATTTGAAGTCGATGGGGATCTGGTTGTTATAGCTGCGAACAACCATCATATTTTGATACTGTTCGAATTTGTTTTTGACATCGCTGAACAGAAAATCGACGTTGAACCGCAAATCAGGCGTGGGCCGATAGCCTAGGTTGAGCAGACCACCCAGACGGCTGCGCTTGCCCACCGTCTGTTCCGCGCGCATCAGTCGTGGAACGAGTCCGTAGCTGAGGTCTTGGCAACTCAGTCCCGACGTGCCGCCGGGCGTGTTGTTGCCGCACATCGTCAGCGGCGACCCCGCCGCGCCAAGTCCCAGTTCGGCGGGCACATTGCCAGGGACGGTTGTAAGCAGTGCGCCTGCGCCGCCACCATAACCGCCGGTTATGAGGTTATTGGAATTGCAGCCCGTATTGGGGTTTTTCGCAGTCGGCCGCGGACAGACTTGCGAGACATTGAGTGTCGTCCAGCCGATCGTGTCGAAGCTTTCGCTGCGATAGTTGCGCTGCGCATAGGCAAGCGCCCCCAGGATGCCAAATTCGCCGATGCCGGTCTTGAACGTATCGCTGGCGATCAACGCCATGCGCGGCGTCGTTGTGGAACTGGCGTCCTGATACTGTCCCTGCGCCTGCAGGCTTAAGTGGAAACCCTTGCGGTCGAATGCGCGCAACGGCTGCATGTCGACCGAACCGGCGGTCCCGCCCTCGACCATGGCGGCGGTCGGCGACTTGCTGAGCGTCAGACGGCGGAACAATTCGTTCGGCAGCACATCGAGGCCCGATCCGCGCCCTTCGTTCCCCGAATATGCAGATGTGGTGGTGGCGAATTCGTTGATCGTCGTCACGGTGAAGCCGGCGCTCAAGCCACGAACGTTGATCGTTGTACCCTCGCCCGACCGGTCGCGATCGATCTGCACACCGGGGAGCCGTTGCAACGATTCGGCCAGATTGAGATCGGGGAATTTGCCGACATCCTCCGAGAAGATTGAATCGGTGAAATTCGTCGCCTTCTTCTTGGCGTTCGCCGAGTCTTCGAGCGACCGGCGATAGCCGGTGACGACGATCTCGTTGCTGCGCGCCTGGGTCAGGCTGTCGTCGCTGTTCGGGGTCAGCACCCGGCCTTGCCCCTGGGGGGATGCGCTCGGCGGAGCCGGTGTCCTGCGCTGAGGGGCGGGGGTGTCCTTGCCGTCCGGCGATGTCGCCGCCGTCGCGGTGTCGAGCGCGGCAGGGTCATGGTCGGTCGTCGCCGCGAAGGCGGGCTGGCACATGCCCACGACGAGGGCGAAGCCGCAGCCCAGCAGATAGCGACCGGCGCGCGCTGACGGCATTTTGTCTGGCAATTGCATCCCTGAACCCCTCTCCTGTTACATCCCTGGTCCGGCGTCTCTTGCGGACGCCGCATCGTCGGCAGGATCGGCCCGCCAGTTCGGTGGTACCGAGCCTCCATGGCGCAAGGGGAGACAGCGCAGGATAACAGCGCAACGCCCCGAATATGCGTCGTCACATCATTCCGGGTGGTGGCCTGAAGGGCGACCTTTCATCATCCTGCTCCGACGTTCTTCGACCGCCTTGCTCATACGGTTGTATATATTGGTAAGACTAATATCAAGAGAATTGGCGTTACCAAATAAAAAAAGAGATTTTACCTCATTGCGGAGGTGGCTGGCCTGTCCAGCCATGGAAAAGGCCGGACCCCGATGATGCGGTGCCCGGCCTTTCATGGGGGTCGCGGATCGCGATGTGGCGCGCAAACGCCTGTGACGATCTCAGTTCTCGCAGGCTGGGGGCTTGGCCGTCACGCCGCGCTCGGTCTGCTCGACGAAGCGGATCGATCCATCCTTGTTGTGGCAGAGATAATCGACCGCGACCGCGCGCCGGCCGGTCGCGCCCTTCTGGTCGCCGATGTTCAGCACGGCATTGTGATAGAATAGATACCAGCGGTTGCGGAACTGCACGATGCCGGGATGAATGGTGTAGCTGTTCTTGGCCTTACCGGTGATAAGGCCACGATAGGTCCATGGCCCCTGCATGCTGGTGGCGGTCGCATAGGCGATGCGTTCCGCGCCCTTGGCCTTTTCATCGATCGAGGCATAGGAGAGGTAATAAATGCCCTTGTGCTTATGCAGCCAGGGGCCCTCGGTGTAATTCGGCAGATCGATTTTCCGAATTGGACCGTCCAGTTCGGTCATATTGGGCTTGAGCTTGGCCAGGTACAGGTCGAAATGGCCCCAGGCGAGCCAGCTCGTGCCATCATTGTCGGTGAAGACGGTGGGGTCGATATCCTCATCGTCGGTCTTGCCCATCTTCGTCATCTCGTTCGTGACGAGCGGCGTTCCGCGCGCATCCCGGAACGGGCCGGTGGGCGTGTCGGACACCGCGACGCCGATCGCGAAGGTCGATGGCGGGCCCTTTACCCGAACCGGCGCGTAGAGGTAAAATTTCCCTTTCTTCTCGGTGACCTGCATGGCCCATGCATCGCGCGAGGCCCAGGCGAAATCGGTCGCGCGCATGACCGGCCCGTGCGCGGTCCAGTGCTTCATGTCCCTGGTCGAAAAGACCAGCCAGTCATTCATGCGGAACAACTGGTCGCCGCGCGCTTCGTCATGGCCGGTGTAGAGATAGAGCGTGTCCTTATACACCATCGGGGCGGGATCGGCGGTGAAGACATCGGTGAACAGCGGGTTCTGCCCGGGAATGCGCGGTTGATCCTGCGCCACCACCGCGGTGGCGGCCAGCCCCAGTATCGCGCCCATCATCGTCTTCACGCTTCCGCCTCGCATCGCTCATCTCCAACAGGCCTGTCCAATTTTCACGGAATCAGGATAGTGGCAGGTTGTATTGGTCGGACAAAAACTGCAAGAAGAAAAGGTGACCGGTCCAGTGGGCCGGCGCCCGGCCGCGAGGCCGGTGGGGAGGAACGCGGATGGGAAAGGCTGGGTTGGCATGAAATTCGTCAAGGCGCTGGTGCTGGCAACGGCTTTGGGCCTGTCGGCCACTTCGGTTTCCGCCCAGTGGATCGCATCCTGGGGCTCGGCACAGATGCATGTCACGGGCAAGGATGCGCTGCCGTCATCGGGGGCGATCACGCTGCGCCAGACCTTCCGCCTTTCGGCGGGGGGAGCCGCGTCCGGGTTCGCCTTTCCAACGCATTTGGCGGGCGTCCCCTTCCCATCGGTGGGGCGGCCATCGCGATTCCCGACCAGCTCGGCACGCCGGGAGTGGCGGAGGGGCGGCGCCTGTCCTTCGCGGGGCGGCCGGACAGCGTGATCCCACCGGGCGGCGAAATCTGGTCAGACCCGATCGCGATGCCGTTGACGCGCGGCGCGGACCTGACCGTCAGCCTGTATCTGCCCGCCGCCGACATGGTGCAGACCGGCCATCCGGGCGCGCGGGGCACCAATTTCTTCACCGAGGGCGACCAGTTGCTGGCGCGGCACTGGCCGAACGCGACGCCGGTCACGCGATGGTACGCCATATCCGATATCGAGGTCGACGGCGAAGGGACCGAGGCCAGCGTCGTTGCGATCGGAGACTCCATCACCGACGGATTCGGCGTCACATCCTATCGCAATACGCGCTGGAGCGATGTGCTCGCGCAGCGGCTTCGCCTTGCGCCATCGACGCGGGGGATCGGGGTGCTCAACGCGGGCATCGGCGGCAATCGCATCCTGCTCGACGGGCTGGGGCCGAATCTCGTGGCGCGGTTCGATCGCGACGTCATCGCGCGAACCGGGGTGCGCTGGGCGATCCTGCTGGAGGGGGTCAATGATCTCGGCTCGCTGTCGCGCGAGGGGCCCCGCCCGCCCGAGCGGCACGCGGCCCTGGTGCGGCAGATCACGGATGCCTATCGGCAATTGGCGCAGCGCGCCCATGCGCACGGCATCCGGGTGTTCGGTGGCACGATCACGCCGTTTACGGGGAATGACTATTACCGGCCCGACGCCGCGATCGAGGCCGACCGGCAGGCGGTGAACCACTTCATCCGCACCGCCGGGGTGTTCGATGCGGTGATCGATTTCGACAAGCTGCTGCGCGATCCCGCGCATCCCGAGCGGCTCCTGCCCGACTATGATTCGGGCGATCACCTGCATCCGTCGGAAAACGGCTATCGGGTCATGGGGCAGGCGGTTCCGCTGGCGCTGTTTCGCGCCAGCCGAAGCGGCGCGGGGCGTTCCCTTCCGGATCGCCCGGCCGATTGAACGCGCCCCGCCGCTTCCCTCCCTTCGAGCATGTGAGAGGGGCGGGGCGCGATCAGGCGGGATCAGAGCATGCGCGGCAGGACATCGGCGTCGCGGTCCCGGTCCAGCAGGCGATGCTTGATCGCCCCCGCGATGTGCAGGACGACCAGGCCGAGCAGCGTATAGGCCAGGGTCTTGTGCAGCCAGGCGAACAGGTGGAACGCGTTGTCGTTCTTGGGAAGCAGTTCGGGCAGCTCGATCCCGAAGAACGGGACGCCGTCGCTCTGGGTGAACGAGCTGGACATCGCATAGCCCATCAAGGGCACCACCAGCGCCAGGGTCAGCATCGCATATTGGACGAAGGACGACAGCGTCACCTCCCACCGCGCCAGTCCGGCGGGGTGACGCGGCACGGCGGTCCTGGCGCGGACGATCAGCGCGACGATGCCGATGCAAAAGGCCAGCACGCCGAATTCCTTGTGGACCGGGTACATCCACTCGAACTTGGCCGATAGCGTGTCGGGCAGCGACGTCATGATCCAGCCCAGCGCGAGCAGGCCCAGGATCACCGGCGCGCGCGTCCAGTGGATCAGCCGCATCGGCAGGGAATAGCGGTCTTGAACATTCATGGCATTCTCCAGGGCCGGGGCAACAGGGCCTTCATAGCGTGGCGATCGAGTCGGGGCACCCGCGCGCCGGTCGCATCTCCTTTACGAAGCGGAACATGGCGCCGTCATCGGGCATCCCCGCCGGGCCGAGGCCCTGGGGACCGACATGCCCGGGATGGAAATATTCGACGATGTGGAAGCCGCAGACATTGAGGTAGAAATGGATGTTCCGCTTTTCGAAATAGGGCGTGAAGGTTTCCCACGAACGGGTGTCGGGGAACAGCGCCTCGATCGCGAACCAGGCCTTCCGCCCGAGCCCCCGGCCATGCTGGCCGACCGCGATGAAGAACAGGTCCAGATGATTGGCCTGGGTGGCGGCATCGATCACCACCACCGCGCCGCCGACCCTTTGCCCGTCGGCCAGGATATGCAGGACGATGCTGTCGCGCGCGGCCATCGTCTTGTCCATGTCGTCCAGCGACGGGATCGCACCCTCCGGGACCACGCCATGCTCGTCCGCGACGGCCAGCGCGAAGGCGGCCTGGAGGTCGCTCTGAAATGCGGGATAGTCGGCCGGGCCGGCGCGTGTGAGGGTGACCGACGACGGGGGCATGGCTCTACTCCTGCGACGACGTCATCCTGCGCCGCCCAGCGCGCGGTACAGCGCGACCGCGCCGGCCAGTTCGTCGCGCCGCACGGTCAGGAGCGTCTGTTGCGCGGCATAGGCCGTGCGCTGGGCATCGAGCAAGTCCAGTCGTCCGCTCACCCCGGCGCGATAGGATAGCCCGGCCAGCGCCACGCGCTTCTCGGCCTGTTGCACGACCTGTTCCTGCGCGGTCCGCTGCGCCGAGAAGCTGGCCCGCGCCGCCAGCCCGTCGGCCACCTCGCGAAAGCCGGTCTGGATCGCCTTTTCATAGGTGGCGACCGCGACCGAGCGGCGGATGCGCGCCAGATCGAGCGAGCCGCGCAACTCGCCGCCGCGAAAGATCGGGGTGGAGATGGCGGGCGAATAGGACCAACTGCGATTGGCCCCCCGGAACAGCGTGTCGAGCGCGAGGCTGGCAAAGCCGAATGCACCGGTCAGCGACAGGCGGGGAAAGAATGCCGCGCGCGCCGCGCCGATATCGGCATTGGCGGCACGCAGTTCATGCTCCGCCTGGGCGATGTCGGGCCGCCGTTCCAGCAGGTCCGACGGGGTGCCGGCGGCCAGCGCGGTGCGGATCGGTTGCCGCGTCAACGGCATGGCGGGCGGCAGGTCGCCGGGCAGCGGTGCGCCGACCGCCAGCACCAGCGCGTTGGTCGCCTGTTCGCGTTCACGGCGGCGCTGGGCCAGATCGGCCTGCGCCTGACGCAGCAACCCTTCCGCCTGGGCGAGATCGACGCCGCTTGCCTGTCCCGCCGCATGAAGGCGACGGGTGATGGCGAGCGAGCTTTGCCAGTCGGTCAGCGTCGCTTCGGTCAGGTGCGACTGTTCCTCGGCCAGACGTTCGGCCAGATAGGCGTCCGCCACCGCGCCGATCACCGCCAGCCGCACCGCCCGCTGGCCCGCGCGCGAGGCGAGATAGCGTTCGGTCGCGGCGGCGTTCTGGGCGCGGATCCGGCCGAACAGGTCGATCTCGAACGCGGTCAGCGCGGCCTGCGCGCTGAACTGGCCGAAGGTGAAGCCCGATGCCTGGCCGGTGTCGAGCCCCACGCCCGCGCCCGCCACGTTCGCGGGCTGGCGCTGGCGGGTATAGCCCGCGTCCAGCGCGACGCTGGGCAGACCCTGCGCCCGCTGGACGCGGATCTGCGCGCGGGCGGCCTCGGCGTTCAGCGCGGCGATGCGCAGGTCGCGATTGTCGCTCAGCGCCAGCGCGATCAGGCTTTGCAGGCGCGGATCGCCGAACATGGCGCGCCATTCCGGCACGGCCTCGCCGTCCAGCGTCACCGGATAGGCGGTGGCGACGGGCGCGTCGGGCAGGGTCAGCCGGGGCGTCATCGAACAGGCGGTGGTCGCGAGCAGCAGCGCGACGGAGGAAAGATGCCGTCCCATGGTCATGCCTTTTCCGCCCGGCGGCGCTGGGCCAGCCCCAGGACCACGACGAAGAAGACGGGTACGAAGATCACCGCCAGCAAGGTGCCGGTGATCATCCCGCCAAAGACCCCGGTGCCGATCGCCGCCTGTGTCTCGGCGCTGGCCCCGCGCGCCAGCATCAGCGGCATCACGCCCAGGGTGAAGGCCAGGCTGGTCATCACGATCGGGCGCAGCCGGACGCGGGCGGCTGCGATCGCCGCGTCGATCAGGCTCATGCCCTCTTCGTGATAGCGTTTGGCGAACTCGACGATCAGGATCGCGTTCTTGGCGCTCAGCCCGATGATGGTGATGAGCCCGACCCGGAAGAAGATGTCGTTGGCCATGCCGCGCAGCATCACCGCCGCGACGGCCCCGATCAGGCCCAGCGGCACGACCAGCATGACCGCGGCGGGGATCGACCAGCTTTCATACAACGCGGCCAGCACCAGGAAGACGACCAGCATCGACAGCGCGAGCAGCATCGGTGCCTGCGCCCCGGCCTCGCGTTCCTGAAGCGACGCGCCGGTCCATTCGATCGCGAAGCCGCGCGGGAGCTGGGCCGCGATCTCCTCCATCGCCTTCATCGCATCGCCGCTGGATGTGCCCGGCGCGGGCGACCCGGTGATGCTGATCGACGGATAGCCGTTGTAATTGGCGAGTTGCAGCGGCCCGTGCCGCCATACCGGCGTGACCAGTTCGGCCAGCGCGACGGTGCCGCCGCTGGCGTTGCGCACCCGCATCGCCAGCACGTCGTTCAGGTTCATGCGATGCGGGGCGTCCGCCTGCACGATCACCTGCTGCAACCGTCCCTGATTGGGGAAGTCGTTGACATAGGAACTGCCCAGCGCGGTGCTGATCATGTCGGTGATCGCCGTGAACGACACGCCCATCGCGCGCGCCTTGGCCCGATCGATGTCCAGCCGGACATGGGTGCCGCCGGGCAGGGCGTCGGCATAGACGTTGGACAGCCGGGGATCGCGCGCCGCATGGCCGAGGAGCAGGTCGCGCGCCACGGACAGCGCCTCGCGCCCCTTGCCGGCGCGATCCTCCAGCCGCATGCTGAAGCCCAGCGAAGTGCCGAGTTCCTCGATGGCGGGCGGCATCATGTTCATGATCATGCCCTCATGGACCGTAGCGGCCATCGCCTTGTCGGCCGCCGCGATTTCCTGCCGGACATCGGCGCCGGGTTTCAGGATGGTGTAGATCATCGCCGCATTGGCACCCGAGCCGGAAAAGCCGAAGCCCAGGATCGACTGGGTCGTCTCCACGCCGGGGCGCGCGGCGGCGAAGCGCTCGAACGCCTCGACCGCCTCCAGCGTGCGGGTCGCGGTCGCGTCGGCGGGCAACTGGAAGCTGGTCATGTAATAGCCCTGATCCTCTTCGGGCAGGAAGGCGGAGGGCAGATTGACGAAGCCGATGCCGAGCAGCCCGACGAGCAGGACGAAGATCAGCATCATCCGCCCGCTGCGCCTCAACACCGCGCCGACCCAGCCCTGATAGCGCAGCGTCATGCGCTCGAACCACCGGTCGAAGGCGCGGAAGACGCGGTTCTTCGGGCGCTCGGCCTCGACCGGCCGCAGGAGCGTGGCGCACAAGGCAGGCGTCAGGGTGAGCGCGAGAAAGGCGGAGAACAGGATCGAGACCGCCATCGCCATGGTGAACTGCCGATAGATGGTGCCGACCGATCCCGAGGCGAGCGCCATCGGGATGAACACGGCCGACAGGACCAGCGTGATGCCGATGATCGCGGGCGTGATCTCCGCCATGGCGCGGATGGTGGCATCGCGCGGGGACAGATGCTCCTCGTGCATCAGCCGCTCGACATTCTCGACCACGACGATCGCGTCGTCGACGATGATGCCGATGGCCAGGACCATGCCGAACATGGTCAGCACGTTGATCGAATAGCCCGCCATCAGCATCACCGCGATCGTGCCCAGCAGCGCGATGGGCGCGACGATGGCCGGGATCAGCGTGTAGCGGATATTCTGGAGGAACAGGTACATCACCAGAAAGACGAGGATCATCGCCTCGACCAGCGTGTGCAGCACCTTTTCGATCGAGATGCGGACGAAGGGCGCGGTGTCGAACGGCGCCGACCAGCTCACACCGGCGGGAAAGGCGTGCGCCAGCTCGGTCATGCGCGCGCGCACCGCCTTCGACACGGCCACCGCGTTCGCGCCCGGCGACAACTGGATCGCGACGGACGCCGCGACCTTGCCGCCTTCGCGTGTCGCGGTGCTGAAGCTCTGCCGCCCCAGTTCGATCCGCGCCACCTTGTCGAGTGGCACCGATGACCCGTCGCTATTGGCCTTCAGGATGATCGATGCGAAATCCGCGACCGTCTTCAACTGGCCGTCGGCGGTCAGCGGCACCGTCACCCGCTGTCCCTGCGCCGTCGGCTCGGCGCCCAGAGCGCCGGGGGCGATCTGGACATTCTGTTCGCCGATCGCGGCGGTCACGTCGCTGGCGCTCAGTCCATAGCCCGCCAGCTTGGCCGGATCGATCCAGATCCGCATCGCGCGCTCGGCGGAGAAATTCTGCACCCGCCCGACGCCGGGCACGCGCTTGAGTTCGTCGACGATATGGCGGGTCATGTAGTCGGTCAGCCCAACCTCGTCATGGCGACCATCCTCCGACATCAGGCTGACGATCATCAGAAAGCCGCTGGAGGCCGATTCGACGGTCAGTCCGGTCTGGCGCACCGCCTGGGGCAGGCGTGCCTCGATCGTCTTCAGCCGATTCTGCACATCGACCTGCGCCATTTCGACCTGGGTGCCGGGGCGGAAGGTGGCGGTAATGGTGGCGTTGCCCGAGGTGTCGCTGCTGCTGTCGAAATAGAGCAGGTGCTTCACCCCCGACAATTCGCGCTGGATCAGCGAGACGACGCTGTCGTTCAGCGTCTGGGGCGTGGCGCCGGGATAGGTGGCATAGATGCTGACGCTGGGCGGCGCGACGCTGGGGAAGCGGGCGACCGGCATCTGCGGCAGCGCGATCGCGCCCAGCAGGATGATGGCGATGGCGATGACCCAGGCGAAGACCGGGCGGTCGATAAAGAATTTCGGCATCGACCCGTCCTCAGCGTTCGTGCCAGGGCAGCGGCTTGACCGGGGTGCCGGCCTGGACCCGGTCCTGCCCCTCGACGATCACCCTTTCACCGGCGCGCAGGCCGGACAGGATCACGATCCGGCCGCCCACGACATCCCCCGGCGTGACGCGCCGCGGGCGAACGCGATCCTGCTGGCCGACGACGCTGACCTGCGCGACGCCCTTGGCATCGCGCGTCACCGCCTGTTGCGGCACGGTCAGCGCAGCGGCCAGGCTCGCGCGCGGCAGGCGCGCCCGGACGAACATGCCGGGCAAGAGCTGCTCGCCCGGATTGTCGACCGTTACCCGGACCAGCGCGTCGCCCGTGCCGGGATCGACCGCGATGCCCGAGAACAGGATTCGGCCCCGCACGGGATGAACACGGCCGGAAGCGGTCACGATTTCCACCGACTCCGATCCCCGGCCCGACGCGCGCAGGGCCGCATAGGTCTCGGCGGGTTGGCGGATGTCGACATAGACCCGGTCGATCTGCTGGATCGTCGCCAGCGGACTGGTATCGCCGGTTCCGACCAGCGCACCCTCGGTCACATTGGCCGCGCCGATCCGGCCGGCGATCGGCGCGGTGACGCGGGCAAAGCCGAGATCGAGCTGACGCCGCCGCAATGTGGCGCGCGCTTCCGCCACCTCGGCGGCGGCCTGGTCGCGCGCGGCGACGGCGTCGTCATAGCTTTGGCGGCTGATCGCGTCGGCCGCGACCAGCGGCGCCAGCCGGGCCGCCTGCCCCTTCGCCCGCGCATAGGCGGCCGAGGCCTTGGCCAGGGTGGCGCGCGCGGTGTCGGCGTCGGCGCGGAAGGGGGCGGGGCTGATCTGGAACAGCGGTTGCCCGGCATGAACCAGCGCGCCCTGTTCGAACAGGCGGCGCTGGACGATCCCGCCGACCTGCGGGCGGACCTCGGCGGTGCGCCACGCGATGACCCGGCCGGGCAGTTCGTCGGCGATGGTGACGGGGGCGGGGCGGACGATGGTGGTCAGCACCTCCGCCGCGCTTGGCTGGGCAGCCGGGGCCTGGCCGCCGCATCCGGCCAGCGCCATGCCGGACAGGACGATGAACGACAGGGGCAGAAGGGCACGGGGGACGGGCATGGCAGACATGATGCAGCCTATCGCGCGGACGCCTTGCGCGATCGTCGAGATCATGTGGATAATGTGTGGAGGAGGGCTGTCAGAAGCCGTATCGCAGTCCCAGCCGGATCGTGCGCGGCGGCAAGGGGGTCCATTGCCCGTTGGTGCGGCTGGCCAGCGGATTGCCCGACGAAAAGCGATTGCCCCGCATGTCGAACAGGTTGGTCACGTCCAGAGTCCAGCTGACCTGTTGGCGGGTCCAGGCCAGCCCGCCGTCCGCCTGAAGATAGCCGCGCTGGGCGATGTGCAGCGGCCCGACGCCCAGCCAGGACCGGCCCGCATAGCGTAGCGCGGCGTGCAGGCTCAGCGCGTCGTCCTGCCCGATCCGCCATTGCCGCTGCCCCGCGATACGCAGCCCCAGCGCCGGCGTGTTGGGCAGGGATTGCAGGCGAAGGCGGGCGAAGTCGGGCGCGGGTGCGGTCAGCGTGCTGTGCGCGAGGAACAGCGACAATTCCCCTTCGGTCGCCGCGTCCGGTCGCCAGTCGAGCGTCGCCTCCAGCCCATGGATGCGGCCATCGCCGATATTGACGGTATAGGGGCCGTTCAGGCCGAGCAGGTCGCTTTGGATATGCCGCCATTTCGCCCGCGACAGCGCGACCGATCCCGACAGGCGATCACGGCGCCCGCCGAACCGCATCCCCATTTCGATCACGTCCAGCGTGTCGGGATGGAAGGCCTCATAGTCGGCAAGGGCGTCGTCGCCATCGGGGTCGTCGTCGGGATCGGCGGCCCGCCTGGCGTTCAGCGCATAGCCGCCGACGCGATATCCCCGCTGATAGCGGAGATAGGGTGTCAGCGACGGCGTCGCGGTCCAGGCCAACGCCGCGCTGGGGATGAAGATCACGTCGCCCTGGCCCGGTACGGCGATGGCGGCATCTTGTTCCTGGCCGTCGGGAAGAATGGTGATGCCCGAAAAGTCGAGATAATTGGCGCGCAGCCCGATCGTGCCGGTCAGCCTGGGGGCAAGGCGGACCGTCCCCTCGCCGAACAGCGCGATATCGACGATCCGGTTGCCGACACCGCGCAGTGGCTGTTCGGTCCCGCGTGTCCTCGCCGTCTGGGTCAGGCGATCGTCGCTCAGCGTCGCATAGGCGCCCAGGACAAAGCCGGTGCCGCCGGGGCGGCGGCGTGACAGGCGGAGTTCGCCGGTCATCACGCGGGCGGCCTCGCGGCTCTCCACCGTCCGCACCGCGCCGCCCGACGGGGTCGCATCATAGTGGGCCGACAGGCGGTTTTCGACCAGGGAAAAGGCGGCGGTCAGGGCCTGTCCTCCCGCCCATTCGCGATGCACCGTCACCGAGGCGAGCCGGAAATCGTGCGACGATGGCTGCGTTCCGGGCGTGGCGCGGCTGGGCCGGGTGGTGCCGCCATCGGCATATTGGGCGTCGTGATTGGCGGTCCTCTGATAGGTCGCGCCGACATCGATGGTCCAGTCGCCGCCGGGGCGCAGGCGGAGCGCCGCCCGGCCGCCGACGACCTCGCCGCGATTGACCCCGCGCCGCCCGCGCCGCGTGTCGAAGATATAGCCCGGCATGACCGAACCATAGCCGACGACCCTCAACGCGGCGTCGCGTGCCAGCGGCGCGTTGACGACGCCGAACAGATTGCCGCCCATCCCGCCATGCGCCAGATGGACCGCATCCGCGCCGACGGTGCCGCTCCACCGATCGAAACGGGGCGGCGCGGGCGTGATCCGGATCACCCCGCCAAGCGCGCCCGTGCCGTACAGGCTGCCCTGCGGTCCTTCGAGCAGTTCGACCCGCTCGACATCGTACAGCGCCAGATTGGGATCGGGCGTGCTGTAGTTGATCTGCACATCGCCCAGATACTGGCCGACTGTCGCCTGGCTGCCGCCGGTGAAGCTGCTGTCGGCGATGCCGCGGATGAACAGCTTTTCCCGTCCCGGCCCCAGGCTGGTCGACGCCAGGATGGGCAGAGCCTGGACCAGCGCCTGCGTATCGGGCGCGCCGCCATGCGCGGGGCGCAGCGTGTCGCCCATCAGGATATGCGCCGACCCGGGATAGTCATTCAGCGGCAGGTCGCGTTTGCTGGCGGTCACCACGATCTCGCGTCCGATAACCGGGGACGGCGGGGAGGGCTGGGTCGGAGCGCGGCGCGGGTGCGGCGGCGGTGCCCGCTCGATCCGGTAGAGCCCGTCCATCACCCGCACCGCCCGCATCCCGGTGCCCGCGAGCAGCCGGTCGAGTGCGGCAGCCACCGTCATCCGCCCGACGATCCGATGGCGCAGCGCCGTCCTGGCCAGCATGGGATCGCTGGTCGCCACGCTGATCCCGGCCTGCATCCCCAGCGTGACCAGCGCCTGGGCCAGCGGACCGGGACGGATGTCGAAGGCGCGCGGGGCGTCCTGATCGCGTGACCGCGCCGCCGCGGGCATGGGCAGCAGGACCGCGACGACGATCGCCCAGCCGCCGATGCTCCGGTCGATCGCCCTCACCATGCGGGCCGCCCGTCGCCCATCGTCCTGCCGGTGGCCAGCGCCGAAGAAATAATTGTTGGTTCAAGCTTGGGCGACATGATCGCAACACAATATCCATACGTGCGCGGCGGAGCAGGACAGCGGATAAGCATGGCGCGGGCTGGCGACCAAGATCAGCTCGCCCGATATCCATCAAAACTCCATCAAAAATCCATGAAAGGGGCATGGCTACGGCCAGCGGACGGCCAAGCGCGGGCGGAATTCGCGGAGGCCGGGTGCGGAGGCGGCGGAGTGGCTTCGTCTTAGGGTTATGCCAATGCCCAGCCATATGATGCGAGACAGGGAGGTTCCCGCGCCCTGTTCCGACGCTTGTCCCCCGCCTTGTCCTGGCCTTGTCCGGTGGGGATGCCGGTCGCTCATGGCGTGTCCGGGGCGCGGGTGATGCCGGGAAGGGGCGCATGATCCTGCTGTCGCTCGCCGCGTTGCTGGCCGCCGAAATACCGGCGGGCCAATGGGAACCGCCATCGCCATCGGCCCTGGCGACGCAGGAGGACGCCGTCGTCCTGTCATCGTCGCCGTCCGCCGCCGTGACGCCGCCACAGGAGGCCGCCCCGGCCGAGATCGTCGTGACCGCGAGCAAGTTCCGGCCCGGCGATCCGCTGGCGGCGATGAACGAGGCGTCCTTCGCGCTGACCCAGCGGGCGGACGACGCGGTCATGGCGCCCGCTGCCCAGGCCTATCGCAAAGTCGCGCCCAGGCGGGTCCGCACCGGTCTGCGCAACTTCTTCAACAATCTGCGCGAGCCTGTCGTCTTCGCCAATTTCCTGCTCCAGCTGAAATTCGGCAAGGCGGCGGAAACGGTCGGCCGCTTCGCGATCAACTCCACGATCGGCCTTTTGGGATTTCACGACGCCGCCGGCCGCTGTCCCTTTCGCCTGCCCTGGCGTCCGAACGGCTTTTCCGACACGCTGGGCTTTTACGGGGTCGGGCAGGGGCCATTCCTGTTCGTGCCGCTGCTGGGGCCGACGACCATCCGCGATATCGTCGGCGGGGTGGTGGACGGCGTCGTCATGCCGGTCGCGATCGGCGGGCCGTTTCGCAACCGCGCCTATCTGATCGGCAGCGGGGTGATCCGGGTGCTCGATCGCCGCGTCGAGATGGATGCGGAACTGCGTGACATACGCGCCAGCGACCATCCCTATAGCGAACGGCGCGATCGCTATCTGCGGCGGCGGGCGGAGCGGCTCGAACGCCTGAAGGGGCAAGGCGACGCGGGCACGGCCCCGCCGCCCGCCGGAGCCTATGCGGCGTCGGCGGCCGGAAACCCGGTCGTACCGATCGAGTCCTGCGCCCGCCGGGCTGACCGGCCAGCCTCACGATCCGGTTCTTGATTCGAAAGGAAGACCGATGCGCCTCATCGCATTCTGCCTCGCCTCGCTGCTATTGTCCGCGCTGTTGATCCCGCAACAGCGTCAGGAGCAAACCGAAACTTCGAAAGCGGAGTGCGCGGTGGCGCTGCACGGCGCGCCGTCCCGCGCCTGTGTCGAGTGATTCGCGGGCGGGTCATACCGTAGCCTGAACTGCCCGAAGTTTCGACCCGGCGTGCCTGAAAGGCCTTCGGTCGGCGCGCCCCAGGGACGCGCCGATCGGGGCGTCAGATCAGGCGACGAACAAGATGCGATACGCCAGCCACGACACCACCCAGGGCGGCCCAGCTCGCAATCGCACCGACCGTCAGGATCATCAGACGATTCAGCGGCGAAATCATATCGTGGTTCATGGCGACCTATCCTCTCCCACCAGTCTGCGCGCTAGTGTGAGACAAAAATGCGACAAGTTGCTTAAAATGGCAAACCCAATTTTCTAATCGCGCAGATTGAGTACGTCGATGAACGCGGTGTCGGGCATTGCAGGACGCGGCTCGGCGCGTCAGAGGAAGGGCATGATCGAGATCGCTGCTTGAGCCCCGTCGGAACGCCGTCGCCCGTGCAGCCGACGCGCCATACCCCGTCCTGGCTTTTGCGCGGCGCGGCGGCGGGGGCGACGGCGCTGGCGCTGGCGCTGCTGTTGATCATCGGGCTGCTGGTCGATCGCTGGCCCTTTGCGGCGGACCGCGCGATCCTGCTGTGGCTGCGCGCCCACGCGCAATCGCCAGGGGTTATGCGCGTGGCGGTCGACATCACCGCGCTGGGCAGCGTGCCGGTCCTGATCCTGATGGTGGCGGGCGCCGCGATCTTGCTGGCTGCGCGCGGCCTGTGGCTGACGGCGGTGGCGACCGCGGCGGCCGGGATCAGTGGCGGCGCGGTGGTCACGGTGATGAAGACCGGCATCGCGCGCGCCCGGCCCGATCTGGTGCCGCATTGGGTGGCGGTGTCCAACGCCAGCTTTCCGAGCGGTCACGCCGCGGGCAGCGCGATGGTCTATCTGACGCTGGCCGCCTTGGCGACGCAGGTGACGCGCCATCGACGGATGCGTTCGGCGATCATGGCGCTGGCGATCGGACTGGTCGTCGCGATCGGGGTCAGCCGTGTCTATCTGGGCGTCCACTGGCCGTCGGACGTCGCGGCGGGATGGTGCTTCGGAACCTTCTGGGCGCTGGGATGGTGGTGGGCAACGACGCGGCTGCGCGCCTCATGGGGTGACGCGCGCCAATAGCCGCTGCGCCGCCTTCAAATGCGGCGCGTCGACCATCCGCCCGTCGAGCTGCAACGCGCCCGCGCCCGGGTTCGCGGCGAACAGCTCCACGATGGCCCGCGCCCGCGCCAGTTCCTCCTCCGACGGGGTGAAGGCGGCGTTGATGACCGCCACCTGCGCCGGATGGATCGCCATCATGCCGGTAAAGCCGTCGCGCCGCGCGCGCCCGGCATAAGCGGCGAGTCCGTCCAGATCGCGGAAATCGGGATAGACGGTCTCGATCGCCGGCACGCCGGCCGCATGCGCGCCGAACAGGGTCAGGGCGCGGGCCAGCCGATAGGGCGCGGTATAGTCGCCATCCGCCTCGCGGGCGCTGGTGGCGCCGATCGCGGCCGGCAGGTCCTCCGCGCCCCAGGTCAGCCCCGCCAGCGGGATGCTGGCCCCCGCATAGTCGCCCAGCCGGAAGATCGCCGCAGGCGTCTCGGTCGCGATCGGCAGGATCGGGATATGCGTCACGCCCCGGGCCGCGAGCGCGTGCAGGCTGACCAGCCCTTCGGCCTTGGGCAGGACGATGCCGTCGGGGCGCGCGTCGAGGATCGCGGCAAGGTCATCGGCCGCCAGCGGGCCGTCGACCGGATTGATCCGGACGAACAGCCCGACATCTGCGTCGCGCGGGCGGGATAAAAAGGCGGCGATCGCGTCGCGCGCGCGCGGCTTTGCGTCCGGCGCGACCGCATCTTCCAGGTCGAGGATCAGCGCGTCGGCGCCGGTTCCCATCGCCTTGGCCATGCGATCGGGCCGGTCGCCCGGCACGAACAGGAGCGAGCGCAGCCGCATCGCGGCCTTACCGGCCCATCTCGGCCAGCTTGCGTTCCCAGGCGAGCGCATCGCGGACGATCCCGTCCAGATTGTCGCGCTGGGGCCGCCAGGACAGGGTCGACAGGATCGCGCTGTTGTCCGCGACCAGCTCGGCGGGGTCGCCCGCCCGGCGTCCTTCCAGGCGGCGCTCGACCTTCAGGTTCGTCACCCGATCCACCGCGTCGAGCACTTCCAGCACCGAAAAGCCGCGACCATAGCCGCAGTTCAGCGTGTGGCTCTCACCCGGCTGCGCGATCAGCAGTTCGAGCGCCGCGACATGCGCGGCGGCAAGATCGGAGACATGGATATAGTCGCGCACGCCGGTGCCGTCGCGCGTGGCGAAGTCGGTGCCATAGACGCCGACGCCGTCGCGCTTGCCGATCGCCGCCTCGACCGCGATCTTGATGAGATGGGTCGCGCCGACCGTCGACTGGCCGGTCCGCCCCTCGGGATCGGCGCCCGCGACGTTGAAATAGCGCAGCGCGCAATAATTGATCGGATGCGCGGCGGCGACGTCCTTCAGCATGATCTCGGTCATCAGCTTGGACATGCCATAGGGGTTGATCGGCATCTTGGGATCATTCTCCGCGACCGGCACCCGCTCGGGCGTGCCATAGGTGGCGGCGGTCGACGAGAAGATGAAATGCGCCACGCCCTCGGCCACCGCGCTTTCGATCAGCGAACGGCTGGCGGCGGTGTTGTTGCGATAATATTTGAGCGGATCGCTGACCGATTCCGGCACCACCACCGATCCGGCGAAATGCATGATCGCGCGAACGCGGTGTTCGCGGATCGCGGCGCGCACGGCGTCGTCATCGGCGACATTGGCGACGACCAGCGCGGCGCGGCGATCGACCGCCCAGTCAAAGCCGGTGACCAGATTGTCGAGCACGACGACGTCATATCCGGCGTCGAGCAGTGCCAGCACGGCATGGCTGCCGATATAGCCCGCGCCGCCCGTCACCATGATCTTGCCGTCGATCGTCGCCATGTCTTTTGCCTCGAAGCTTTGGATTGCCGTGGCCTAGCGCCTTCCTATCTAGGCGTACAAGACGACAAGGAGATATCCGTGACCGAATATGTGACGCTGGCCGGTGGCTGTTTCTGGTGCACCGAAGCGGTGTTCAAGGATGTGATCGGCGTGGAGTCGGTCGAAAGCGGTTATATCGGCGGCACTTTGCCCAACCCGACCTACAAGCAGGTGTGCGGCGGCGACACCGGTCATGCCGAGGCGATCCGCATCGGCTATGACCCCGAACAGCTCGCGCTCGACGATCTGCTCGACATCTATTTCGCGACGCATGACCCGACGCAGCTCAACCGCCAGGGCAATGACGTCGGCACGCAATATCGCTCCGCCATGTTCCCCGCCGACGCGGCGCAGGACGCGGCGATGCAGGCGGCGCTGGCGCGCGCGCAGGACGGGTTGGACAAGCCGGTGGTGACGACGATCGAGCCGATGGGCGAATGGTATCCGGCCGAGGATTATCATCAGGATTATTGGGAGGTCTCGGGCCGGTCCAATCCCTATTGCATGGCGGTGATCCCGCCCAAGCTGCAAAAACTGCGCAAAAGCTTCGCCACGCGGTCGAAGGCCGTGACCGCCTGACAGTGTAGGATGCGGGGGGCGGGTATCGATATGGCCTGCCCCCCTTTCAGGCGCAGGGCAGCCGGTCGCCTCCCGGCCTTCCCTGCCGATTTGCCTAGCGCGTCGCGGCGCGGCGCAGCCGATCGTTGATGGCCGCGCCGATCCCGTCCGCCGGGATGGGGGCGATCGCCAGCCGGGCATGGTCGCTCGCATCGGCGCGGTGGAGCGCATCGAACAGCCGCGCCGCCGCCTCGACCGGATCGCCCGATGCCGACAGCGTGTCATGCCCGGCGACCGCGCCGAACCCGATCAGCCATTCGTCCGCCGCCGCCTCGGTCGCGTTCAGCCGCAGCGCCTTGCGGGGCGCATAATGGCTGGCGAGCTGGCCCGGCGCGGTGACGAGGGCGGGGGTCTCGGGGCCCTGTTCGACGGTGCCCAGCACATCGGCGAGCATCGCCGCCGTCACCGGGCCGGGGCGCAGGATGATGCGGCCTGCGACGATGGTGGATTCCAGCCCGGCCTCGGTCGCGCCGTCGTCGAGGATCGGTATGGCGGGGCCCAGGCTGGCGCGGACATGCTGGCTGCGCGTCGGGCTGATCCCGCCGCTCGCATTGGCGGACGGGGCGGCGAGCGGGCGGCCACTCTCCGCCAGCAGGGCCTGCATGGCGCGGTGGCGCGGCACCCGGATCGCGACCGTGTCCAGCCCCGCCGTCACCAGCCCGGCGATCGCCGTGCCCAGGCGCAATGGGCGCACCAGCGTCAACGGCCCGGGCCAGAAGGCCTGCGCCAGGGCCAGCGCATCCGCATCGAAATCGGCGATCGCCCGCGCCGCCGCCAGATCGGGCACGTGGACGATCAGCGGGTTGAACGAGGGGCGCCCCTTGGCGGCATAGATCCGCGCCACGGCCTGCGCATCGGTGGCGTCGGCGGCGAGGCCATAGACCGTTTCGGTCGGCACCGCGACGATGCCGCCCGCCAGAATGACGCGCGCGGCGGCGCGGACAGCGGAAGGGCCGAAGGCCAGGGTGGCGTCGTCGTCGGGAAAGTCCATGATCGTGCCGGGCTATAGCGGCTTCGGGGATGAGGCAGAAGGGGGCGGGCAAAAGGGGGATTGGGCGAACGTCGATGGTGCCGGCCCCCTTCGACAAGCGGCACGGGGCACCCTATCTGTGGGCCATGTTCCATCTCGACACTTATCTCGCCCGCATCGCCCTGCCTTCGCGCGTCACCGTGGATGCCGAGGGGCTGGCGCGGCTGCAATGGGCGCATCGCCTGGCCATTCCCTTTGAAAATCTCGACATCAGGCTCGGCCGTCCGATCGGGATCGACAGCGCGCGCGTCTTTGGCAAGCTGGTGATCGGCAAGCGCGGCGGCTATTGCTTCGAGCAGAACCGGCTGTTCCTCGACGCGTTGGCGGCGCACGGGTTCGAGGCGCGGCCGCTGCTGGCGCGTGTCTGGCTGCGCACCACCGACGTGCCTCCGACGACGCATGCGCTCAGCCTGGTGACGATCGGTGAACAGGACTGGATCGCCGATGCGGGCTTCGGGGGCAGCTATTCGCCGCCCATGCCGCTGGTCGACGGGGCGGAAGCGGAGGCGCCGGACGGCGCGCGCTTCCGGCTGGTCCGCGATGCGCAGCATGGCTGGATGCTGTTGCGCAACGGCCATCCCGGCAACACCGATGGCCGTTCGACCGGCGAAGGGTGGCAGCCGCAATATAGCTTCACCACCGACAAAGTGTGGGAGGCCGATCTGGCGATGGGCAATCACTGGACCTCGACCGCCGAGGACAGCCGGTTCCGTCAGGCCAATATCGTGAGCATCATCCTGCCGCGGGGCTTCGCCACGCTGACCGACCGGCAATATCGCCGGCGCGTCGCGGAGGACGAGACCGATGCCGCGATCACCGATCCGCGCGTCTATCGGATGCGCATGAGCCTGATGTTCGGCATCGACCTGACACCCGAAGAAACCACCGCCCTGTTCGATCAATAGGCGGTTGCGGGCAGGCACGGCATGCCCGGTCGATCCGTCGGCCGGCCATGCCGCCGCGCATGGGGCGGTCGCAACGGCCCGCCGCGCCGATCCGCCTTCGGGCTTCGAGCATGTTCTGGCGGCAATCACGGTTGCAGCAACTTCATGTCTTTGACGCGAAGCCAATCGTACGGGCGATCGTTTCCTGTCCGTTACCATCAACAACGAACGGAATCACCATGGCCGAGACGATCGCCGATCTTCTGAACCGCACACTGGTCGAGGCGGGAGTCGAGCGGATCTGGGGCGTAACGGGCGACAGCCTCAACGCGTTCAACGATTCCCTGCGCAAGTCGGGCGAGATCGCCTGGATGCATGTGCGCAACGAAGAGGCCGGAGCCTTCGCCGCCGGAGCCGAGGCCGCCGCGACGGGCCAGCTGGCGGTGTGCGCGGGCAGTTGCGGGCCGGGCAATCTCCACCTCATCAACGGGCTGTATGACTGCCATCGCAACCATGTGCCGGTGCTGGCCATCGCTGCGCATATTCCGTCGAGCGAGATCGGCCTTGGCTATTTCCAGGAAACCCGCCCGACCGAATTGTTCCGCGAGTGCAGCCATTTCTGCGAGATGGTGCAGGATGCGCGACAGATGCCCGAACTGCTGCACCGCGCGATCCGTACCGCGATCGGTCGGCGCGGCGTGGCGGTGCTGGTGATTCCGGGCGACGTTGCGTTGCAGGAAGCGCCCGCGACGCGTGCCGTGCCCTTCCCCGCGCTGGCCACGCCGCGCCTGGTGCCCGATGCCGGAGCCCTGGGGCAGGTTGCCGAATGGCTCAACGGGTCGAAGGCGGTCACGCTGCTGTGCGGATCGGGCACGGCGGGCGCGCATGACGAGGTGGTGGCGCTCGCCGCGGCGCTGAAGGCTCCGATCGTCCATGCCTATCGCGGCAAGGAATGGATCGAATATGACAATCCCTATGATGTGGGGATGACCGGGCTGATCGGTTTCGCGTCGGGCTATCACGCGATGATGGAATGCGACACGCTGCTGATGCTCGGCACCGACTTTCCCTATCGCGGCTTCTATCCCGACAAGGCGAGGGTCGTACAGGTCGATCGCGATCCCGGCGCGCTGGGCCGCCGCGTCCCGCTCGATCTGGGCGTGGTCGCCGATGTGGCCGAGGTGGCGCGCGGGCTGGTGCCGCTGATCCAGGGCGAGCGCGACGGCACGTTCCTCGACAAGGCGCGCGCGCATTACCGGGATTCGCGTAAAGGGCTCGACGATCTCGCCACCCCGCGCGACGGCGACAAGCCGCTGCACCCGCAATATGTCGCCAAGCTGGTCGACCGGATCGCGACGGAGGATGCGGTGTTCACCGCCGATGTCGGCACGCCGGCCGTCTGGGCCGCGCGCTATCTGACCATGAACGGACGGCGCCGTCTGGTCGGGTCGTTCAACCATGGATCGATGGCCAATGCGCTGCCCCAGGCGCTGGGCGTGCAGGGCGCATTTCCGGGGCGGCAGGTGGTGTCGCTGTCGGGCGATGGCGGGCTGGCGATGCTGATGGGCGACATGCTGACCGCCGTGCAGATGAAGCTGCCGATCAAGATCGTCGTCTTCAACAACTCGACCCTGGGCTTTGTCGAACTGGAGCAGAAGGCGTCGGGCTATGTCGACACCAATGTCGCGTTGCAGAATCCGGATTTTGGCGCCATTGCCCGGGAGATGGGCTATTTCGGCGTGCGGGTGACGCGATCGGACGCGCTGGAAGGGGCGCTGCGCGAGGCGTTCGCGCATGACGGCCCGGCGCTGGTCGATGTCGTGACCGAGACGTTCGAGCTGGTGATGCCGCCCAAGGTCAAGGTCGAACAGATCAAGGGCTTCAGCCTGTACGCCGCGCGCGCCGTGTTGAGCGGGCGCGGGGACGAGGTGATCGAACTGGCCCGGGCCAACCTCTTCCGTTGATGCGCCCACCCGCCCTGCGCTCCTGGGTCACGGCCCATCTGTCCTGGGCGGAGACGATCCGCGCCGCCGCGTTCGTGATTCGATGCACGGGCGCGGCGGTGCTGGCGCTGGTGCTCGCCAAATGGCTGCATCTCGACCACCCGGTCTGGGCCAGCGTCTCGGCGTTGGTCGTGTCGCAGGAAAAACTGGGGGACACCCATCGCTCGCTGAACTGGCGCGTGCTCGCGACCCTGATCGGGGTGGGGGTGGCGCTCGCCGTCGCGCTGGCCATGCCCTGGGCCGGGCCGGAGGGGATGCTGGCGGTCGCGGTCGGCGTGACGGCGGCCATCGCGCGGTTTCGCAGCGATCTGCGGGCCGGCATGTGGACCTCGGTCATCGTGTTGCTGACGGTGCCGCCGGGCGGCACGGTGCCCGCCTCCGCGATGGCACGGGCGCAGGAGGTCTTGCTCGGCGTGGCGATCGGGGCGGCGCTGCACTGGCTGGCCGATCGCCTGCTGTTCCGTCGCGCGGCATAAGCCGGAACGACGACGGCCAGCGATCTGGAACCGCGTCCGATTCGGATGTCAGACAAATGAATAAATATTCAACCAGGATGTTCGTCGGGGCGATACTGATCCGATAGGCGGTTCGGTTCGGTGGATCCTTAGGAACAGGCGAATCGTATCAAGGAGCGATGTTTTTAGCAAAGTTCGTTGCCGATCCGGCGTGACGGCGCTACGCTGGCAAAAAATATATTAGTCGGAGAAGAGTCTTGGGTCGCTGTCACCATGCCGCGCCGTCGCGCCGCGATGTCCTTGCCACCGCCAGCATCGGGGCGATGGCCGCCGGATGGGGGATGGCGCTGCCCGCCAGCGCCTGGGCGCAGACTCCGCCGGTCAAAACCGGGCCAACCCCCGTCGTCCAGCCTTTCGACATGGCCGACGTCACGCTGCCGGAGGGGCCCTTCCTCCATGCGCAGAAGATGACCGAGGCGTATCTGATGCGCCTGCAACCCGATCGGCTGCTCGCCAATTTTCGCACCAATGCGGGGCTGAAGCCCAAGGCGCCCGTCTATGGCGGCTGGGAGTCGGAGCCTCAATGGGCGGACATCCATTGTCAGGGCCATACACTGGGCCATTATCTATCGGCCTGCGCGCTCGCCTATCGCGCGACGAAGGACAGGCGCTATCGCCAGCGGATCGACTATATCGCGGGCGAGCTGGCCGCGTGCCAGCAGGCGGCGGGGACCGGCCTGGTCTGCGCCTTCCCCAACGGGCCCGCGCTGGTCGCGGCGCATCTGCGCGGCGAGCGGATTACCGGCGTGCCCTGGTATACGCTGCACAAGGTCTATGCGGGGCTGCGCGACGCGGTGCTGCTGGCGGACAGCGAAGCGGCGCGGCCGGTGCTGATCCGGCTGGCCGACTGGGGCGTGGTCGCCACCCGGCCGCTGTCCGACGACCAGTTCGAGACGATGTTGCAGACCGAATATGGCGGCATGAACGAAGTCTATGCCGACCTCTATTTCATGACCGGCAACGAGGAATATCGCCGCGTCGCCGAGCGCTTCTCGCAAAAGGCGATCATGACCCCGCTGGCGCGGGGGCGCGATTATCTGGACGGGCTGCACGCCAACACCCAGGTGCCCAAGATCATCGGGTTTCAGCGCGTCTATGAGGCGACGGGCGATGCGCGCTATCGCGACGCGGCGGCCTTTTTCTGGCGCACCGTGGCGCATACCCGCTCCTTCGCGACCGGCGGGCATGGCGATGGCGAGCATTTCTTCGCCATGGCCGATTTCGACAAGCATGTGTTCTCGGCCAAGGGGTCGGAGACCTGTTGCCAGCATAACATGCTCAAGCTGACCCGCGCGCTGTTCCTGCACGATCCGCGCGCCGAATATGCCGATTATTATGAGCGGACGCTCTACAACGGCATCCTGGCGTCGCAGGACCCCGACAGCGGCATGGCGACCTATTTCCAGGGGGCGCGGCCGGGCTATATGAAGCTCTATCACACCCCGGAGGACAGCTTCTGGTGCTGCACCGGCACGGGGATGGAGAACCATGTCAAATATCGCGACTCGATCTATTTCCACGACGATCGCGCGCTGTACGTGAACCTGTTCATCCCATCCTCGGTGACGTGGCGCGACAAGGGCGCGGTGCTGACCCAGGTGACGCGCTTCCCCGAGACACCGTCGACGCAATTGCGCTGGACGTTGCGCCAGCCGACCGAGCTGACGCTGAAGCTGCGCCATCCGGGGTGGAGCCGGACCGCGGTCCTGCTGGTCAACGGGGCGGAGGTGTCGCGCTCGGACAAGCCCGGCCGCTATGTCGAGGCACGCCGGACGTGGAAGACGGGCGACACGGTGGAATGGCGCATGGCGATGGAGCCGGGCGTCGAGAGCGCGCCCGCCGCGCCGGAGATCGTCGCCTTCACCTATGGCCCGCTGGTGCTGGCCGGGGCGCTGGGGCGCGAGGGGCTGGCCCCCGGCGCGGACATTGTCGTCAGCGAACGCAAATATGGCGAATATAACAACACGCCCTTCCAGCCGCCGATGCTCAGCGGCGAGCCGGACGTGCTGGCACGGCGGATCAGCGGCACGGGCCAGCCGCTGGAATTCGCGGTTCCGGCGGCGGATGGACGCGCGGTGCGCCTGATCCCCTATTACCGCATCGCGCATGAGCGTTATGCGACCTATTGGAAGCTGACCTGACCGGACGCTGATCCGAACCGGGCGGAAAGGTCTACGCCGCCGCCAGTTTCCGGGCGGTGGCGTCGGCCAGGCTGGTGCCGTCCAGGATGCGGGCGGTTTCGTCGCGCACCCGCATCATCGCATGGCGGATCGCGCAGTCGGCCTCGCTCTTGCAGTCGTTGCAGGGGCGATAGGCGGTCCGGCTGACGCAGGGGACCAGCGCAAGCGGCCCTTCGATCGTGCGGATGATGTCGCCCAGCGAGATCAGGTGCGCGGGCCGTGCGAGGCGGTATCCGCCCATCTTGCCACGCTGGCTGTCGAGCAGGTTCGCGCCCTTCAGGTCGGCGAGGATCAGTTCCAGGAACTTGCGCGGCACATTGGCCTCGGCCGCGATCCGCGTCATCGAGGTCGGAGGGCCCTCTGCCGGCATCTCCGTGAGGAACAGCATCGCGCGCAGCGCATAACGGGACCGCTGGGTCAACATGGGGCCTCCATGGACGCAAAATGGGGCGAGCGAAAGGCATTTGCGTAATGGCGCAGGGCTTCCTATATCGCATCGTGCCGGGTTCGCCCGGCTATGACGATAAATTGCGGCGAGTAATAGACGCAGCGGACCCGGGGGCAGTACCCGGCGGCTCCACCATAAAAGGTGGTGTATCTGGACACCGTTTCTGACGGGGCCGAACCAGGATCGACGTGTGTTGAAAAGCGCTGTTTTCGTTCGGAATGGGACCACCGCAACGGCCCATACTCACAAGTGCCAACGATAACGAAGCACTCGCGATTGCGGCGTAATTGAGGGCCTCACGGCCTGACGTTACACCAAAATAGCGCGGTTGGACCCCACCGGGCAACAGAAGGGGATTCCAGCGGTACGGGGAGCACCGGGCAACAGAAGCTCCCCACTTTCTTTTTTCGTGAGATGATTCGGTAAGGCTTCGGGCCTTGCCTTCGACATCGCTCAGGCGGAACGGCGTTTGGGGAAGTTTCCCCATTCTCGACACAGCCCGACCCCGGCGAAGGCCGGGGCCCAGAATCCTCGCGGCTGGTGGTGCGCCACGACGGCGAAGGGGAAGCAATCGCATCCCGCCTTCGATCATTCCCTGCAACGGGGCCCCGGCCTTCGCCGGGGTGGAAGGTGAGGGGCTGGGGGCCTTACCCTTCCCGTGCCAGCGCCTTCAGCCGGTACAGTGCATCCAACGCCTCTCTTGGCGAGAGTGCGTCGACGTCGAGCTTCTCCACCTCCGCCCGGATCGCATCGCCCTGCTCTTCCTCGATCTGCGCGGCGGCGGCGGCGAAGAGGGGCAGGTCGTCCAGCCCCGCCGCCAGCCCGCCGGTCTTGGCGCGGCCCGCCTCCAGCTTCGCCAGCACTGTCTTGGCCCGCGCCACCGTCGCGGGCGGCATCCCCGCCAGCCGCGCCACCGCTAGCCCATAGGAGCGATCCGCCGGCCCCTCCGACACTTCATGCAGCAGGACCAGTTCGCCCTTCCACTCGCGCGCGCGGACATGGTGGAGCGACAGCGCCTCGCACCGCTCGGCCAGCCGGGTCAGCTCGTGATAATGCGTCGCGAACAGGCAGCGGCAGCGATTATCCTCATGGATCGCCTCCACCACCGCCCAGGCGATGGCGAGGCCGTCATAGGTCGAGGTGCCGCGCCCCACTTCATCCAGAATCACGAAGCTGCGCGGCGTCGCCTGGGCCAGGATCGCGGCGGTTTCGACCATCTCGACCATGAAGGTCGAGCGGCCGCGCGCGAGGTTGTCCGACGCGCCGACGCGGCTGAACAGCCGGTCGACCAGCCCGATCCGCGCATGGGTCGCGGGGACGTAGGAGCCGGCCTGCGCCAGCACCGCGATCAGCGCGTTCTGGCGGAGAAAGGTTGATTTGCCGCCCATGTTCGGGCCGGTGACGAGCCAGAGCCGCGAGCCTTCCGACAATTGGCAGTCATTGGCGACGAACCGCTCGCCCGCGCGCGCCACCGCCGCCTCCACCACCGGATGACGGCCGCCCGTGATCTCGAAACAGGGATGATCGACCAGTTCGGGGCGGACCCAGCCCCCCTCGACCGCGCGTTCGGCCAGCCCGCTCGCCACGTCCAGCCGGGCGAGCGCGTCCGCCGTCGCCGCGATGGCTTCGCGCGCGGCGAGCGCGGCGGCGGTCAGATCCTCCAGATGCGCGGCTTCGGCTGCCAGCGCATGGGCACCCGCCTGCGCGACCTTGCTGGCGACCTCATGCAGTTCGGGGGTATTGAAGCGGACGACGCCCGCCAGCGTCTGGCGATGGGTGAAGCCCGATTCCGGCTTCATCAGCGCGTCGGCCGAGCGGGCGGGCACCTCGACATGATAGCCGAGCACGCCGTTGTGGCGGATTTTCAGCGCGGCGATGTTGGTCTTCTGGCGGAACTCGGCCTCCAGCGCGGCGATCGCGCGCCGCCCGCCCGCGCCCGCGTCGCGCAGATCGTCGAGCGCGGCGTCATAGCCCGCCGCGATATAGCCGCCCTCGCCCGCGTCGATCGGGGGGGAGGGGACCAGCGCGCGGCGGAGCAGGTCGATCAGCGCGCCATGTCCGCGCAACCGGGGCGTCGTCTCGCGGAGCAGGGGCGGCCCGTCGGTCAGTTGCTCCGACAGCGCCCACGCCCCGTCGAGCCCGTCGCGCAACTGCCCCAGATCGCGTGGGCTGCCGCGCCCTGCCGCGATCCGCCCGATCGCCCGGCCGATATCGGGCAGCGCGCGCAGCGCCGCGCGCAACCGTTCGCGGAGAGCGGCATCGTCATGGAAATGCTGCACCAGGTCGAGCCGTGCCTCGATCGTCGCCCGGTTCATCAGCGGCGCGCCGATATCCCCGCCCAGCGCGCGCGCGCCCGCGCCGGTGACGGTCCGGTCCACCGCATCGAGCAGCGAGCCCTTGCGCTGACCGCCCGCCGTCTGGGTCAACTCCAGGCTCTCGCGCGTGGCCGCGTCGATCGCCATCGCCCCCGCCGCCTGGCACAGGACCGGCGGACGGAGAAAGGGCAGCGCGCCCTTGGCGGTATGGTCGAGATAGGCGACCAGCCCGCCCGCCGCCGACAGCCCGGCGCGGCTGAACTGGCCGAAGCCGTCCAGCGTCGCCACGCCGTAGAGTCGCTTCAACCGATCCTCGGCCGCGCCGCTGTCGAAGGTCGCGGTCGGCCGCAGGCTGGTCGCGGCGTCGGCATGGGCACCATTCTCGGCCGCGACTACTTCGGCAGCGGCCAGCCGCGCGAGTTCGGCGCCCAGCGCCTCCGCCTTCACGTCGATCACCACGAACCGCCCGGTCGAGATGTCGGCGGCGGCCAGCGCCACCGCGCCGCCCGCCTCGCCGATCGCGACGCACCAATTGTCGGTCCTGGCGTCGAGCAGCGCCTCCTCGGTCAGCGTGCCGGCGGTGACGACGCGAACGATCCCGCGCGCGACCAGCGCCTTGGACCCGCCGCGCGCCTTGGCCTCGGCGGGCGTTTCGGTCTGCTCGGCGATGGCGACGCGGTGCCCCGCCTTGATGAGGCGTTGCAGATAGGCGGTCGCGGCATGGACCGGCACGCCGCACATCGGAATCTTCTCGCCGCCATGCTCCCCGCGCGCGGTCAGCGCGATGTCCAGCACGGCCGAGGCGATGCGCGCATCGTCGAAGAACAGCTCGAAGAAATCGCCCATGCGATAGAAAAGCAGGCAGTCCTCCGCCTCGGCCTTCAACGCCAGATACTGCGCCATCATCGGGGTGGGGGTGGTCATCGAGGCGTCTGTTCCAGATTCAAAACGGCAAGAGCGGGACAGGGCATGCCGAATTCGTCGGCACCCGGTGCGGGAATGGATGGTGCGCTATAGCGGGGCGTCGATCGGCTGGCGAGACTCGGGGCCCGAGGCACGGCGCGGATCGCTTTTTCGATGGTGCGGTGCGGCATGATGGTGAAGGCAAAGGGCCTGGCTCGGTCGCCCGATAATCTGGCCCGATAATCCGGATGGACCAGACGGCAAAAGTGACGCGCGACAGGGTTGTCAGCCGTGCCCGAAAGCTTCAAGAGCCGTAGCGTCCCTGTATCCACAGCATCGAAGGCCGCGCGCATGTCCGACGAACCCACCGACCAGTTCTCCGAACGCGAGGCCCTGCTGTTCCACTCCGAGGGACGCCCCGGCAAGATCGAGATCATCGCGTCCAAGCCGATGGCGACGCAGCGCGACCTGGCGCTGGCCTATTCGCCCGGCGTCGCGGTGCCGGTGCAGGCGATCGCTGACGATCCCGCCGCCGCCTATGACTATACCGCCAAGGGCAATCTGGTCGCGGTCATCTCCAACGGCACCGCCATCCTGGGGATGGGCAATCTGGGCGCACTGGCCGCAAAGCCGGTGATGGAAGGCAAGGCGGTCCTGTTCAAGCGCTTCGCCGATGTCGACTCGATCGATATCGAGCTGAAGACCGAGGATGTCGACCGGATCATCGACGCGGTCGAACTGATGGAGCCGAGCTTCGGCGGCATCAACCTTGAGGATATCAAGGCCCCCGAATGCTTCATCATCGAGCAGACGCTGCGCGAGCGGATGAACATCCCGGTCTTTCATGACGACCAGCACGGCACCGCGATCATCTGCGCCGCGGGGCTCATCAACGCCTGCCTGCTGACCGAGCGGCAACTCGACGAGATCAAGGTCGTGGTCAACGGCGCGGGCGCGGCGGCGATCGCCTGTACCGAGCTGATGAAGGCGATGGGCGTCCGGCACGAAAACGTCATCATGTGCGACCGGACCGGCGTGATCTACCAGGGCCGCGAGGACATCAACCAGTGGCAGTCGGCGCACGCCGCCGTCACCGACCGCCGTACCCTGACCGAGGCGCTGTCGGGCGCGGACGTGTTCCTGGGCCTGTCGGCGGCGGGCGCGCTCAAGCCCGAGATGGTCAAGGACATGGCGCCGTCGCCGATCATCTTCGCGATGGCCAACCCCGAACCGGAAATCCGTCCCGAACTGGCCAAGGCCGCGCGGCCCGATGCGATCGTCGCGACCGGGCGTTCGGACTATCCGAACCAGGTCAACAACGTCATCGGCTTCCCCTTCATCTTCCGCGGTGCACTCGACGTGCGCGCGACGGGCATCAATGACGAGATGAAGATCGCCGCCGCCAACGCGATCGCCGAGCTGGCGCGCCAGCGCGTGCCGGAAGAGGTGGCGCTGGCCTATGGCACGCAGCACAGCTTCGGCCCCGAATATATCATTCCCGCGCCGTTCGACCCGCGCCTGATGGAGCTGGTGCCTTCGGCGGTGGCCAAGGCGGCGATGGATTCGGGCGTGGCGACGCGGCCGATCCTGGACATGGACGCCTATCGCCAGAAGCTGCGCGCGCGGCTCAACCCGACCACCTCGGTCCTGACGCTGGCCTATGAAGGCGCGCGCGCGCATCCGAAGCGCGTGCTGTTCGCCGAGGGCGAGGAAGAGGTGGTGCTGCGCGCCGCCATCGCGTTCAAGGAAGGCGGCTATGGCACGCCGGTGCTGGTCGGGCGCGACGACGTCTATGACAATCTCGCCGCGCTGGGCGTCACCAACCCCCGGGAATATGAAGTCCATAACAGCCGCACCTCGGAAATGGTGCCGCAGATGGTCGATTTCCTGTACCAGCGGCTCCAGCGGCGTGGGTATCTGAAGCGGGACGCCGAGCGGCTGATCAACCAGGATCGCAACATCTTCGGCTCGGTGATGCTGCAAATGGGCATGGCCGATGCGATGATCACCGGCATCACCCGCACCTATGCGCAGAGCTTCCGCGAGATCCGCCGGGTGATCGATCCGGTCGACGGCAAGGTGCCGTTCGGCATCCATCTGCTCGTCGGGCAAAGCCACACGGTGTTCATCGCCGACACCACGGTCAACGAGCGTCCCACGGGCGAGGAACTGGCCGACATCGCCGAGCGCACCGCCGCGGTCGCGCGCCGCATGGGGCATGAACCGCGCGTGGCGTTCCTGTCCTACTCGACCTTCGGCAATCCCGAGGGGCAGTGGATCGACAATGTCCGCGACGGCGTGGCCGCGCTCGACAAGCAGCAGGTCGGCTTCGAATATGAAGGCGATATGGCGCCCGACGTCGCGCTGAACCCGAAGCAGATGGCGAATTTCCCGTTCTCGCGCCTGTCGGGGCCGGCCAATGTCCTCATCATGCCGGGTCTCCAGTCGGCCAATATCTCGGCCAAGCTGCTGCGCGAACTGGGCGGCGACAGCATGATCGGCCCGATGCTGATCGGCATGGAGAAGCCGGTGCAGATCGCGCCGATGACCTCGACTGCGGGCGATCTGGTCACGCTGGCGGTGCTGGCGGCGGGTGGTATCGCGCGCTGATCGGACCCGAGTAACGTTCGAACGGGGCCGGGCAGGGCAACTGTCCGGCCCCTTTTTTCGTGCCGGTGCCGGAATGCGGACCGGCCCGCCGCCGCCCCATCGTTGCAAGAAAGTAACGGTCCGCCGGCGTCATGCGCCAGTCACGCCTTCGTCTTCGAGCCGTCATGCACGCCCCGCAAGCGTCATCCCACACGGGGGCCTCCTCTTTAGGGATAAATGACGATGTTGAAGCTTCTCGCCGGTGTGGCGACCGCCGCGTTGATCGCGCCGGTCGCAAGCGCACAGACCCTGCCGGCCCAGGCGGCGGTCAGCAACGCGGTGGCCGACCCGAAGACCGCCGATGGCGATCAGGCGGGCGCGTCGGGGGACGTGGTCGTGCTGGGCTTCGGCCAGAGCCGCCAGGTGCAGACCGTGACGGCGGCCGATCTCGATCGCCTGACGCCGGGCACCTCGCCGCTCAAGGCGATCTCGAAGCTGCCGGGCGTCAATTTCCAGGCGGCCGACCCGTTCGGGGCCTATGAATGGGCGACCAAGATCAGCCTGCGCGGCTTTGACCAGAACCGCCTGGGCTTCACGCTCGACGGCGTGCCACTCGGCGATATGAGCTATGGCCCGACCAATGGCCTGCATATCAGCCGCGCGATCATCTCCGAGAATATCGGGAGCACCAGCGTCGCACAGGGCGCGGGCGCACTCGGCACCGCGTCGACCAGCAATCTGGGCGGCACCATCCAGTTCACCAGCCGTGCGCCGTCCGAAACCGCCGGGATCGCCGCCTCGGGCACCTATGGCAGCAACGACACCGTCCGCGCCTTTGTCCGTGCCGACAGCGGCGATCTGGGCGACGGGCTGAAGGGCTATATCAGCTATGCCTATCTGACCACCGACAAGTGGAAAGGCTATGGCAGTCAGCGTCAGCATCAGGCCAATGCCAAGCTGGTGAAGGAATTCGGGAATCGCGGTTCGATCACCGGCTTCTTCAACTTCTCCGATCGGCGCGAGCACGATTATCAGGACCTGAGCCTCGATATCATCAGGCGTCGGGGCTATTATAACGATAATATCTCGAACAATTATCCGCTGGCGGTCCAATATGCCAAGCAGGCGACCAATGGTGCCGCCGCGGCGGCCTATGCGGCGGCCAATAACGGATCGCTGACCGGCTTCAACGCGCCCTATGCGAATGTGGGGATTGGCCTGCCCAATGGCGTTAAGCTCGACGATGCTTATTATGACGCGGCGGGTTTGCGGCGCGACTATCTGGGCGGCATCATCTTCGACGCCCGGCTGACCGACAATCTGTCCCTGACCTCGACCAGCTATTATCATCACAACAAGGGTCAGGGGTCGTGGATCACGCCCTACAACCCGACCACGATGGGCGCGCCCAACGCCGATGGCACGCCGATCACCAATCCCGCGCCGGTGTCGTTCCGCACGACCGAATATCGCCTGGACCGCGCCGGCACGATCGCCAAGCTGGCATGGACCACCGGCACCAACAAGGTCGAGCTGACCGGCTGGTACGAAAGCAACACGCTGCACCAGGCGCGTCGCCTGTACGGCATGACCGACACGGCTACGCCGAACCGCCGCGCGACGGATTTCCAGAGCAATCCGATGTCGACCGCGTGGAACGGCAAGTACGATACCGAGACGCTGCAATATTCGATCGGCGACACGCTCGATATCGGCCAGCTGACGATCAACGGCGGCTGGAAGGGCGTCCGCGTCCGCAACCAGGCCAATACGCTGGTCGGCGCGCTGGCGCGGGGCACGATCAAGAGCGAGGACTGGTTCCTGCCGCAGATCGGCGCGGTGCTGCACCTGGGCAATCAGGCGGAGGTCTTCGCCAGCTATACCGAGAATATGCGCGCCTTCATCGCCGCCGCGACCGCACCGCCCTTCGCCATCGCCCAGACGGCGTTCGACAGCGTTTCGGGCACCGTGCGGCCTGAAAAGTCCAAGACGGCCGAGGGTGGCGTGCGCATCCGTACCGGCGGCCTGCAACTGTCGGCGGTCGGCTATTATATCGACTTCTCCGACCGGCTGCTGACCTATTCGATCGGCACCGCGATCCAGGGTATTCCGCCGACGCTGAACAATGTCGGTGGCGTGGAAAGCTATGGCGCGGAGCTTTCCGCCTTTTATCGCCTGACCTCGGCCTTCTCGGCGCTGGCCAGCTATTCCTACAACCATGCGACCTATCAGCAGACGGTGCGCGACGGGCAGGGCAATCTGCTCTCCGAGAAGGGCCGCTATGTGGTCGATACGCCGCAGAACATGGTCAAGGGCGAGTTGGTCTATGACGACAGCCATGTCTTTGGCCGGGTCGGCGCGGACTATATGTCGAAGCGCTACTTCACCTATCTGAACGACCAGTCGGTCGCGGGCCGCGTGCTGGTCGATGCCAGCATCGGCTATCGCTTCCCGGCGGCATGGGGCGGCTTCTCGATCGAGGGCAGCGTCACCAACCTGACCGACAAGCAATATATCTCGACCATCGGCACCAACGGCTTCACCGCCAGCGGCGACAACCAGACGCTGCTCACGGGCGCGCCGCGCCAGTGGTTCGTGACGTTGAAGAAGGGCTTCTAAGGCAAGATGCGATCAGCCCCTCCCCTTCGGGGGGAGGGGAGCAATCGGACATCACCCGGATCTAAACCGGGCGAAGGGGCGGGCTGTTCGCTCGCCCCGCCCTCTCACACCGCCCAGGCGGTAATGTCGGGCTGCTCACCGATCAACGCCAGGCCATGGGCGATCGAGGTGAGTTCGCCGCCGGTCGCGATCTTCTCTGCGGCGAACCGCGTCTCGAACATCCGCCGGATCGCGGGCATCAGCGAGGTGCCGCCGGTCAGGAACACGCGGTCGATCGCCGCCGCCCCGCATCCCGCGGCCGCCAGCGCGCGGTCGACCGCCTGTTCGATCCGCACCAGATCGGGGGCGATCCAGCGTTCGAAATCGGCGCGCGTCACCGCCGCCTCGATCGACAGACCGCCGCCCTCGAAGCGGAAGCGCGCCTCCTCCGTCGCCGACAGGTCGCGCTTGACCCGTCCGACCGCGTCATAGAGGCGATAGCCCTGTTCTTCCTCGATGATCGCGATCATCCGGCCGATCGCATCGGGATCGAGCGCGGCGCGGCGCAGCTTTTCCAGTTCGGCCAGAGTCTTGCGGTTGCGCATCAGCGCCAGCCGCGACCAGTCGGCGAAATCGGCGAAATAGCCGCGCGGAATCTCCAATATCTTGTCGAACGACCGATACTGCCCCCCCGCGCCCAGCAGAGGCAGGACGAGGTGATCGATCAGCCTTTGGTCGAACCGGTCGCCCGCGATGCCGACACCCGCATGGCCCAGCGGCTCGCACCGCCGCGCCGCGCCCGCCTCCGCGATGCGGACCACCGAAAAGTCGCTGGTGCCGCCGCCGAAATCGGCGACCAGAACCGTGGCGGGCTCGGCGATGCGCGAGGCATAGCTGAACGCCGCGCCCAGCGGTTCGTAGACATAATGGATCTCGGCCCCGAGCCGCGCGAACATCGCGTCATAGCGCTGGCGCGCCAGCGCTTCGTCGGGCCGGTGCCCGGCATATTCGACCGGGCGGCCGACGATGATCCGCGCGGCCTTGCCGTTCAGCACGCCCCCGCTGCGGGCCGCCATCCGGTCGAGAAACGCGCGGCCCAGTTCCTCGAACCGATAGCGTTTGTCGAACACGGTCGCATGTTCGAACACCGGCGACGCCGCGACCGACTTGAAGGATTGCAGGAACCGGCTGCCGCTCGGGAAATCGAGATATTCGGCGATGGCCCATGGTCCTGCTTCCACCTCGATCCGATCCTCTTCCCAGAAGCATAGGGCAGAGCGGAAGACGGGATCGGCGCCACCCGGTCCCTGCAAGGGCACGAGATGCGATTCGCCCCGCTCGGCCCGGGCGATGACCGAGTTGGTGGTGCCGAAATCGATGCCGAGGATGGTGTGCGGGGTATCGGTCATGCCGCGTCCGCTACACGATGCGGGCGCGGGAGGGCGAATTTTGTTCGCGCGAAAAGCTAAGGTGCCGCATCGACACGCGGCGTCAGGTCGGGCCAGCGGTCGAGCATCGCCGCCGTCACGCCGTTGGTCCAGCCGAACCCGTCCTGCGTCGGATATTCCCCGCCGCCGCCGGGCCGCCGGTCCTCCACATCATATTTTTCCAGCAGCTTGCCCGTCTCGCGATAGGTGCGCGCGACGGTGGCGATCCAGCGGCGGGCGATCTCCTTGGCCAGCGCCTGCTCGCCATAGCGCCCCAGCCCCTCGACCGCGATCCATTGCAGCGGGGCCCAGCCATTGGGCGCGTCCCATTGCTGGCCCGACCGGATATTGGTCGTGCGCAGGCCACCTTCGCCGATCAACATGGCACGGGTCGTGGCGGCGACCGCGCGCGCCTGGTCCGCGCTCGCATGGCCGGCGAAGAGCGGGAAGAGCGAGGCCGCGGTCCGCGCCGCCGTCGGCGTCTGCGCCACCCGGTCCCAATCGGCGAAGCGCCGTTCGCCCGGCACCCAGAGATAGCGGTCGATCGCCGCCTTTCGTCGGTTCGCCATCGCGGCGAAGCGGCGAGCGGTCGCCTGGTCCCCGAGGGCCTCGGCGCGTCGGGCGATTCGCGTCTCGCCGATCCACAACAGGCTGTTGAGGTCGACCGGCACGATGGCGGTGGTGCGAATCGTTTCCAGTCGCATCGGATCGGCAAGCCAGCGCGAGCTGAAATCCCAGCCCGATTCCGCCGCCGCGCGCAGGTCGCGCTGGACCAGGGTGGGGGCGCGCGGCGCGGCTTTGGCGGCGGTCTCGCGATCCTCGCGCCAGCTTTCGTCGCGTGGGGTTTCGCGCGCGTCCCAATAGCGGTTGAGCAGGCTGCCATCGGGCATCCGCACCACATGCGCGCACGCTCCACCGCCATCGAGGCAGGATGCGCCCGTCATCCAGAAATCATGCTCGCGGACCAGCGCGGCCAGCCGCCGCCGGGCCAGCGCCGGATCGCGATCCTCCGACAGGTCCATCATCAGGGCGAGAAAGGGCGGCTGCGACCGGCTGAGATAATAGCTGCGCGTGCCGTTGGGGATATGGCCGTAGCGTTCGACCAGGGCGACGAAATTGGCGAGCATCGCCTCGATCAGCGGGCCCTGTCCGTCCGCCTTCAGGCCCAGCATGGTGAAATAGCTGTCCCAGTAATAGATTTCCTGGAACCGATCGCCGGGCACGACATAGCCATGATCCAGCCCGAGCGCCGAGGAGCCCGGCGTCGCGGCAAAGGGCGCGCGGCCCAGTACCGGCCAGAGGTCGCGGATATGCGCGCGCAGCGGCGGGCGGCCGGCGCTTTCGCCGCGCACCGAGAAGTAGCGGCGGACAAAGGCCGCGAGCGCCACCTTGTCGCGCGGCTTCTCGCGGGCATAGGCGGCGAGGATCGCCGCCGGGTCTTCGCGCGGCACCGCATCCGCGAAGGTTTTGCCGTCGGGGAACACCTGCGCCTCCTGCACCGCCTCGAAGAGCGGGCCGTAGATATTGGCGGGCGAGGGCGGCAGGTCGCGCACCGGGCCCTGCGCCTGAAGCAACAGCGCCAGCAAGGGCCACAGGACCAGAGGGCGGAGCCGGGCGGGGCGGGGCATCATCGGGTCGCGTCTCTCCTGTGGGGCGTCGGCCTCGGTCATCGTACCGCTATCGCGCGCGGCAGCAATACCGTAGCAGCCAGGCCACCACCCGTCGCCTCCTCGAGCATCAGCCGCCCGCCATGGAGTTCGGCCAGTTCGCGCGCGATGGCGAGGCCGAAGCCATGCCCGTCCCCGCGCTCGTCGAGCCGCGTGCCCGGCTGGGTCGCGCGAATCCGGTCGGGTTCGGGGATGCCGGGGCCGTCATCGGTGATGGTCAGGCGACAGTGCCGCCCGTCCGCCACCGCCTGTACCCGCACTCGTGCGCGGGCATGCCGCGCGGCATTGTCGATCAGGTTGCCCGCGACTTCGTCCAGGTCCTGGGCATCCATCGCCACCGCCAGATCGGCGGGGCAATCGACCGATAGGGTCAGCCCGCGTTCGGCATGAAGCCGTCCAATCGCGTGCGCCAGATCGTCCAGTGCCGGGGCCAGCGGCGTCGCGGCGCGGGTCGCCGCCGTCTGTACACGGGCGCGCGCGAGATGGTGGCGAATCGTCGCATCGATCCGGGCGACCTGCGCCGCGCGCGGCGGATCATCGGCCAGGTCGAGTGCCAGCGTCGCCACCGGCGTCTTGAGCGCATGCGCCAGATTGGCGGCGGCGGCGCGCGCGGTCGCCAGCGTCGCCTCGCTGTCGGCGGCGAGCGCGTTGAGCTCGATCGCCAGCGGGCGGAGTTCGGCGGGCTGGTCCTCATCGACCCGGTCTCGCTCGCCCGCGCGGATCGCGGCGACCTCCGCGCGCAAGCGGCGCAGCGGCCCCAGGCCGAGCCGCAACTGAATCAGGCTTGCTCCCGCCAGCAGGATGCCCAGTCCGGCCAGCATGGCGAGCAGCGGGGCGATCGCGGCCCGGATCGGTCGGGCGATGACGGCGCGCGGCGCGGCGGCGGTGATCGTCACCGGCCCGCGCGGGGTGGCGATCATAGCCTGTCGCGCATGGACGCGTACCCCCTGTTCGGTGCGCCCCTCGGCGGGGTGCGGCGCTTCCGGGCCGGGGGCGGGCGGTGGCGGGGCGGGGGGCTGTGGTCCGCCGGGCGGCGCGGGCGGCGTTGGAGGGGCGAGCGGCGGGAAATCGCCAGATCCGATGGTGCCGTCCGGCCCCTGAATCCGCCAGCGCCAGCCGGGTTCGGGTTCCAGTAGCCCGCGCCGCCGCGCGATCCGGTCGCGATCGACGCGTCCCTGCGGATCGACGGCGGCGGCCAGCACCGCGATCTCCGAATCCAGCTTTTGGTCCAGCCCGCGCGTGACGATCCCCTCCAGCGTGCGGGCCAGCCCCCAGCCCGCCAGCAGCAGGACGGCCGCGATCATGATCGTCGAGATCAGGATCATCCGGCCATGGATCGAACGCGGCATCCTCATGCCGCGTCCCCCGAGGTCAGGCGATAGCCGAGCCCGCGCACCGTCTCGATCAGATCCGCCCCGATCTTCTTGCGCAGCCGCCCGACGATCACTTCCAGGCTGTTGGAATCGACATCGGCATCGCCTTCATACACCCGCTCCAGCAGTTCCAGCCGGGGGATCACCGCGTCCTTGCGCAGCATCAGCGCCGACAGGACACGCCATTCGAAGGCGGTGAGCTTGAGCGGCAGGCCGTCCAGCTCGAACTGCCCCGTCTGGCTGTCGAAGGCGAGCGGCCCGCAGGTCAGGCGCGGTTGCGCATGGCCCGCCGAGCGGCGCACCAGCGCGCGCAGCCGCATGACCAGTTCCTCGACGCGGAACGGCTTGGTCAGATAATCGTCCGCGCCCGCCTTGAACCCGGCCACCTTGTCCGACCAGCCGTCGCGCGCGGTCAGGATCAGCACGGGCAGCGCGCGCCCGGCCTCGCGCCATTGCCGTAACAGGCTCATGCCGTCGCCATCGGGCAGGCCGAGGTCGAGGACGGCGGCGTCATAGATCTCGGTGTCCCCGGCATGGCCGGCGTCCAGGCCATTGTCGAACAGGTCGACCGCGCAATGTTCGGCGCGCAGCGCGCGCGCGATGGCGGGGCCCAGCGCGGGATCATCCTCGACCAGCAAGATGCGCATGACCTGTTCTTTTCCCCTTTGCCGATCCTGCCGGGCTATCGCCTCCGTGCTTAAACCCAATCTGAACCGCGTGGTTCAGCGGGCATCGGGGCGAATCGCCTAGAACCGGCTCATCAACCAAGGAGTCCGTTCAATGTCTCGATGGAATGTCCAGAACCCGCGCTTTCAGGGCAAGGCCCCGCTCGCGCTGGCGGCGGCGGTGCTGGTCGCACTGGGCGCCGGTGGTGGCGCCGCGGCGGTGTCGATGACCCGGCCGACCGTGACCATGGCCCCCACGACCCCCACCCCGATCGCCCGGCTGGCCTCGACCAGCGGCATCGTCAGCGCCAAGGGCCGCGTGACCGAGGTGTTCGGCGACCGTTTCGTGGTGCAGGACGGCACCGGCCGCGCGATGGTGGCGGGCGCCCGCGACGCCATGCCGTCCGTCGGCAGCAACGTGCTGGTCCAGGGACGCTATGACGATGGCGTCATGCAGGCCCAATATCTGGTCGGTCCCAATGGATCGGTCGTGCCGATGGGCCCGCCCCCGCCGCCGCCGGGTGCCGGTCCGCGCGGTGACGGCCCGCCGCCTCCGCCCCCGCCCGGTGGTCCGCGCGGCGATGCGCCTCCGCCCCCGCCGCCGGGTGGCCCGTTGCCCGGTGGCCCGCAGGGCGCGGCTCCGCCGCCACCCCCGCCGCCCGGAGGCTGTGTCCCGGGTGCCGTTCCGCCACCGCCTCCGGTGAACGGCGTGGCGCCGCAGGGTGCCCCGGTGCCGCCGCCGCCCGCCACGGACGGGGCTCCGGCCGCTCGCCCGGCGGCCTGATGCCCGGGAGCGCCTCCGGCTTCACGTCGGGGGCGCTTTCGTCGCTGGTCCTTATGCGCTGCCCGGCTCAGTGCATCGCCAGCTCGGAAACGAGGGGTCAGGACGTCGCCGTAGCCATCGCTTCGGCTTCGTGGTTGGCACCGTCGCCGCGCAGCGCGGCGAGGAACACCGCGCACCACCAGAAGACATCCTCGCGCCGGACATTGGCGATCAGGCTTTCCCAGCGCCGGATTCGCTCGTCGCGCGGCATGGCCAGCGCCTGGACGATCGCGTCGGACATTTCCTCGGCGCTATAGGGGTTGATGAGGACCGCGTCCTTCAACTGCTCGGCCGCCCCCGCGAAGCGCGACAGGATCAGTACGCCGGGATCGTCCGGGTCCTGTGCCGCGACATATTCCTTGGCGACCAGGTTCATCCCGTCGCGCAAGGGCGTGACCAGCCCGATCCGCGCCGCGCGATAGATGCCCGCCAGCACCGAACGCGGAAACCCCTTGTTGACATAGCGGATCGGCACCCAGTCGATATCGGCATATTCGCCGTTGATCCGCCCCGACAGCGCGTCGAGATTGGCGCGGATCTCCTGATAGGTGCTCACCTTCTCACGGCTGGGCGGGGCGATCTGGAGCATGTAGACAAGGCCGCGCCGTTCGGGATTGGACGCCAGGAAGCGTTCATAGCCCAGGAAGCGCTCGGCCAGCCCCTTGGAATAATCCAGCCGGTCGACCCCGACGATCAGGCTGCGGCCCGTCGCCGACATGTACATGCGTTCGCGCGCGAAGCGGGCGTCATGGCCGCTGGCGGCGTCCTCGAACTCCTTGGTCTCGATGCCGATCGGGGCGCGGATGGCGCGGATGGTACGGCTGTTCCACGTCACCTCGTCATTGTCGCCCAGCGTCCCGCCCAGCTCCTTGGTCACATAGTCGCGGAAGCTGTCGAGCCAGTCCTCGGTATGGAAGCCGACCACGTCATAGGCGAAGAGCGATTCGACCAGCTTGCGATGGCTGGGCAGCGACATCAGCAGCCGCACGGGCGGCCAGGGGATGTGGAGGAAGAAACCGATCCGGTTCCTGAACCCGCGCTGGCGCAACTCGCGGCCCAGCGGGATCAGGTGATAGTCGTGGACCCACACCAGATCGTCCGGTTCGATCAGCGGCTGCACCGTCTCCGCAAAGCGTTCGTTGACGCGGGCATAGCCGGAATCGAAGTCCCGCTCGAACTCGGTCAGGTCGATGCGATAGTGGAAGAGCGGCCACAGCGTCCGGTTGGCATAGCCGTTATAATATTCGTCGATATCCTGCTCTTCCAGGTCGATGGTCGCGGTGGTGACGCCGCCGCCCTGCTGGAAGTTGATATGGCCGTTGAACTGGTCGGTGGCTTCCCCCGACCAGCCGAACCAGATGCCGCCCTGTTCGCGCAGCGCCGCCAGAAGTGCGACCGCCAGCCCGCCCTGATTTCCGCCCGGCCCGGTGGTGGGCGGCTGGACCCGGTTCGAGATGACGATCAGGCGACTCATCGCACGGCACTCCATGGCTTACTGAGCAGGACGGCGCAGTTGATGAGGCCGACCAGCGAATAGGTTTGCGGATAATTCCCCCACAGTTCGCCCGTATTCGGGTCGATATCTTCGGACAGCAGCCCGGCGGGGGTGCAGCGCGCCACCATTTCCTCGAACAGCGCGCGGGCGTCCGCGTGACGCCCGGTGAAATACAACGCCTCGATCAACCAGAAGGTGCAGACGTTGAAAGCGGTATGCGGCAGGCCGAAATCATCCTCGGTCGCATAGCGCAACATGTGGCTGCCCCGCCGCAATCCCTTCTCCACCGCGTCCAGCGTCGAGCGGAAACGGGGATCGTCGGGCGACAGGAAGCGCAGTTCGAGCAGCTGGATGATGCTGGCGTCCAGATCGTCGCCGCCAAAGGTCGCCGACATGCGCTGCGTTTCCTCGCGCCACGCCGATTGCTCGATCGCCTCGCGCATCAGGTCGGCGCGCTCCTGCCAGAAGGCGCGGCGTTCCTCCAGGCCCAGCGCCTGGGCAGCGTTCGCCAGCCGGTCGCACGCCGCCCAGCACATCGCGGCCGAATAGGTATGCACATGGCTCTTGGTGCGCAGCTCCCACAGCCCCGCATCGGGCTGGTCATACTTGGCCCAGGCGCGTTCGCCGACCCGTTCGAGCGAGTGGAAATCCTCGGTCCCCGACATACGGAACAGGCGGGTGTCGAAAAAGGCCTGCACGTCCGACAGCACGATCTGGCCATAGGCGTCGTGCTGGATCTGCTCATAGGCCTGGTTGCCGACGCGTACCGGACCCATGCCGCGATAGCCGGGCAGATTCTCCTCGATGCGTTCGACCAGGGTCGGTTCGCCGCCGACGCCATAGAGCGGCTGGATATGGCCACCCTTCGCCGCATCGACGATGTTGCGGAGATATTCGATATAGCCCTCCAGCACATCGAGCGCGCCCAGCCGGTTGAGCGCCTGGACGGTGTAATAGGCGTCGCGGATCCAGCAGTAGCGATAGTCCCAGTTGCGCCCCGAATCGGCGTGTTCGGGCAATGAGGTGGTCAGCGCGGCGACGATCGCTCCGGTTTCCTCATGCTGGCAGAGCTTGAGCGTGATCGCGGCACGGATGACGACCGCCTGCCATTCGACCGGGGTGGCCAGCCCGCGCACCCAGTGATGCCATTCATGGGTGGTCCGCTCCAGCATCGCGCGGCACGCCTCGCTCAGTACGCCGGCAAAGCTTTCATCGGGGCCGAGGAACATGTGGATCGGCCGCTCCAGCCGGAACCATTGCTCGGCGGTGATGTGCCCGACCGGCGCATCGGTGGTCAGGCGCAACGTCTGTTGCGTCATCAGGTAGCGGATATGGTTGGAGCCCTGGGTCCGCTCGGTGGGATGGCCCCAGTCGGTCGCGACGCGCAGCGACACGCGAATCCGCGGCGAGCGGATCGGCCGGACGATCCGCACGAAGCTGGTCGGGCGATAGGTGCGGCCCTCGCGGGAGAATCGGGGGCAGAAATCGGTGATCTCGATGCCGTTGCCGCGATCGTCCATATGGGTGGTGACGAGGATCGGCGTGTTGCGCAGATAACCCTGGGTGGTGGAGACGCGGTCCTCCAGTTCGATCGCCCAATAACCGGTTTCCGGCTCGCCATCGCCCAGCAGGGCGCAAAAGGCCGGGTCGCCATCGACCCGCGGCACGCACCCCCAGACGAAGCGGCCGCTCGCGTCGACCAGCGCGGACACCTGGCAGTTGCCGATCGGCCAGAGATTCATATCCTGTTGCATGAGTTACGCATTCTCCAGCGCTTGGGCGAGCCATTGGTGGACGGCGGCGACATCGGGCAGGCGGTAGCGCGCGGCGGTCTCGCGCATCGGCCCCACCAGCACGCCCGCCCCGCCCAGCGCGGCGGCCGTGACGAAGCCGTCCTCGTCGGTGACATCGTCGCCGAAGAAGATCGGCAGGGTCGCGCGCATCGCGGCGGTTTGCATCAGGGCGGCGATCGCCTGTCCCTTGTCGCCCGACAGGCGTACCTCGACCATCATCTTGCCGGGTTGCAGGGTCAGGCCGTGGCGCCGGGCGATCACGCTCGCCTCGCGCAGCGCAAGCGCTTCGGCGTCCGGCTTGCGGCGATAGTGAAGGCCCGCGCCGAAGCTCTTGCTTTCGAAATACAGGTCATGCGCTTCGGCGATGGCGCGCATCTCGTCGGTCGCCAGGCTGAGATGCGCAGGCGTGTCGGGCTGGACATGGCCGTCCTCGGGGCTGCGGCGTTCCGCGCCATGACTGCCCGCCAGCGTGAAATGCTGCGCCTGTGGGCCGAACAGGGCGTCGAGCTGCGCGATCGAACGGCCGCTGACGATGGCGAGGCGGCCGGGCATGTGCGCGGCCAGCGCATCCAGTCGATCGGCAAGGGCGGGGCTGACATGCACGCCCTCGGGATTGTCGGCGAGGTCGACCAGCGTGCCGTCGAAATCGAGGAACAGGCTGTCCCGTTCGGACAGGCGAGGCGGCGGGGGGGTGAGGTCGGCCAGCATGGGCGACAGCGTAGCGGATGCGGACATGCCGAGTGAACCCATCCCCGCCGCTCGCGTTCCGCTGCGCAAGCGAAATGATTGGGGTTGCTATCTTCTCTGGTAGGGGGAGGGGGCCATGCGCAGCATGGTGGAGGGGGCGTGCGGCAATGGGCGTCCCTTGCGGCTGCGCCCCCCTCCGTCAGCCCTTCGGCCTGCCACCTCCCCGGGGTGGGGAGGATAAAAAAGGGGCCGGCGATCGCTCGCCAGCCCCCCTTGGTCCGAACCGTCGGTAACGGGCCTCAGTAGACCCGCTTCTTCGGCTTGATATACTCGATATCGTCGGTCAGCGTGTAGTCGTGGACCGGGCGATAATCGATCGCGATCTCGCCGCCCTTGCCGCCCCAGCCGTCGAACGTCGCAACCGTGTGCTTCATCCAGTTGGCGTCGTCGCGATCGGGGAAGTCCTCGTTCACATGCGCGCCGCGGCTTTCCTTGCGGTTCAGCGCCGATTCCATCGTCACCACCGCCTGGCCGAGCAGATTGTCCAGCTCCAGCGTCTCGACAAGGTCGGTGTTCCAGACCAGCGAGCGATCCTTGATGCCGACATCGGCCAGCTTGGCATAGGTGCCACGGATCATCTGCTTGCCTTCGGTCAGCAGCTCGTCGGTGCGGAAGACGGCGCAGTGGCGCTGCATCGTCTTTTGCATCTCGCTGCGGATCACGGCGGTGGGCGCCTCGCCCGCCGCATGGCGGAAATGATCCAGGCGACCCAGCGCCAGCTCTTCCGAGCCCTTGGGCAGCGGGGCATGGCCGGTGCCGGGCTTCAGCGTGTCCTTGATGCGTAGGCCGGTCGCGCGGCCGAACACCACGAGATCGATCAGCGAGTTCGAGCCCAGGCGGTTGGCGCCATGCACCGACACGCAGGCCGCTTCACCGACCGCGAACAGGCCGGGGACGACCGAGTCCGGGTTGCCGTCCTTGAGTCGGACGACTTCACCATGATAATTGGTCGGGATGCCGCCCATATTATAGTGGACGGTCGGCGTCACGGGGAGCGGCTGGCGGGTCAGGTCGACACCGGCGAAGATCTTGCCGGTCTCGGTGATGCCGGGCAGGCGCTCGGCCAGCACCTTCGGGTCGATATGGTCGAGATGAAGGTAGATATGATCCCCCTCCTTGCCGACGCCGCGCCCTTCGCGGATTTCCATCGCCATCGAGCGCGACACGACGTCGCGGCTGGCCAGATCCTTGGCCGAGGGGGCATAGCGCTCCATGAAGCGCTCGCCCTCGGAATTGGTCAGATAGCCGCCTTCGCCGCGCGCACCCTCGGTGATGAGGACGCCCGCGCCGTAGATGCCGGTCGGGTGGAACTGCACGAACTCCATGTCCTGGAGTTGCAGGCCGGCGCGCAGCACCATGCCGCCGCCATCGCCGGTGCAGGTATGCGCCGAGGTGGCCGAGAAATAGCAGCGGCCATAGCCGCCGGTCGCCAGCACGACATTGTGCGCGCGGAACCGGTGGATCGAGCCGTCTTCCATGCACAGAGCGATGACGCCGCGGCACTGGCCTTGCTCGTCCATGATGAGGTCGAGCGCGAAATATTCGATGAAGAAGTCCGCGTCATATTTCAGCGACTGCTGGTACAGCGCGTGGAGCATGGCGTGGCCGGTGCGGTCGGCGGCGGCGCAGGTGCGCTGCGCAGGCGGACCCTCGCCCATATTCTGCATCATGCCGCCGAACGGGCGCTGATAGATCTTGCCTTCCTGCGTGCGGCTGAACGGTACGCCGGCATGTTCCAGCTCGTACACGGCGGCGGGCGCCTCGCGGCACAGATATTCGATCGCGTCCTGGTCGCCCAGCCAGTCCGACCCCTTGACGGTGTCGAACATGTGCCAGGTCCAGTGGTCCGGGCCCATATTGCCCAGCGACGCGGCGATGCCGCCCTGCGCCGCGACGGTGTGGCTGCGCGTCGGGAACACCTTGGTGATGCAGGCGGTCTTCAGGCCGGCCTCGGCGATGCCCATGGTGGCGCGCAGGCCCGAGCCGCCCGCACCCACGACGACGGCGTCATAGGTGTGGTCGATGATCTTGTAGGCTGCAGCGGACATCAGGCGGCGGCTCCGAAGGCGATCTTGAGGATCGAGAAGATGGCGACCGCAGCGGTCGTGAAGACGAACAGGTTCATGACGACGATCAGCGCGACCCGGTTCTGGTCCTGCTCATAATCCTCGATCACGACCTGCAGGCCGAGGCGCATATGGTAGAAGACCGAGGCGACCAGCAGCACCATCGGGATGGCGGCCCAGGGGTTGGACAGCCACAGCCGCATCGCGGCATAGTCATAGGAAGGCTGGCGCAGGATCGAGATCAGCAGCCAGACCATCAACAGGAAGTTGGACCCGGCGGTCAGCCGCTGGTTCAACCAATGATGGGCGCCGGATTTGGCCGAGCCCAGGCCGCGCACGCGGCCGATCGCGGTTCCCGATCGCATCACTTGACCCCCAGATATAGCCAGAACGCCACCGTCATCACGACGGCGAAGACGATGGTGAATTGTGACTGAAGCCGGTTCGACTTCAGCTCGAAGCCCGCGCCGACATCCATGAACAGGTGGCGGATGCCGTTCGCGATATGCTGGAACAGGCAGGCGGTCAGGCCGATGCCCACGACATAGCCGATGATGTTCAGCCCGCCCGACTGGACGGTGAAGACGTCGCGGAAGGTCGCATAGCTTTCCGGCCCCCCGGCCAGCGCGGCCAGGAACCAGACCAGAAGGACGGTGCCCACGGTCGCCATGCCCGCGCCGGTGGCACGGTGCAGGATCGAGACCAGCATGTTGGGCCCCCATTTCCAGATCTGGAGATGCGGGGATAGGGGACGGGCGGTGTTGCGGGCGGCCAAGGGCGGATCCTCGAACAGTCTAAAGGTCAGGCTGGTTTGCGGACATGCCTATGATGAAGACGCCGCCAGGATGCAAGTCGTGACGGCGAGGAAGTGCGGATGGCTCCCCCGCGCCCATTCTCCCGCGCCGACCCGTGGCGTCCGGTACGGCTAACCCGACCTTAACGCTTTGAACGGCAGAATTGCGGCCAGTGAATTCTCACGCGCCTGACCGTCATGCGCCTGAACGAGGGGCCCGCACCGTGAAGTCCAGTCTGTCATCGTCCAATGAAATTGCCGCGGCCATCGATCTGGAAGGGCGGATTCGCGCCTTTGACGGGGGCGACGGCTCGCTGACCCGCTCGGCCGCCGGATTGTGGCCGGTGATCGAGTCGCGCGTGGACGAGGTGGTCGAGGCCTATTGGGAGCATTGGCGCATCGGCCGTCCGGGCCAGACGGACTGGATTCCGCTGGATCGCGACCGGCGGCTGTCGGCGGGGCGCGCCTATCTGCGCAACCGTTTCTGCCATCTGGGAAGCGGGGAATGGGTCGAGTCGCTCGGCCGGTCGGTCAGCGCCGCCTATGTCGCCGAGGTGCCGTTGATGGACCTGCTCGCCATGTCCTGCGCCAGCGATCGCACCGCACTCCGGATCGTGCTGGACGAGGTGCCGCATGACGATCCGCGCCGGTCGATCCTGATCGATACGCTGATGCGGTTGTTCGGCATGGAGACAGAGGTCACGGTCGCGCTTTATAACGGCTATGTCGCCAGCGCGGTGGAGCGCAACCGGGACAGGCTGGTCGGGGATTTCCGCAACGGCATCGCGCTGGTCGTCGAGAATGCGACCGTCGAGGGGCATGACCTGCGCCGCAAGCTGGAGGAGGCGTCGCTCTCGACGCGCGGGATGCTGGGCAAGTCGAGCGAAGTCGCCGCCGCCGCCGAACAGTCCGCCGTCGCGATGCGCGAGGCGGCGCAGACCGCCGCCGGGCTGATCCGCGCGATCGAGGATGCACGGGCCGAGGTCGATCTTGCCGCCGACGTCTCCAACCGCGCCGCCGCCCAGGCGGGGCAGGCGGTCGGCATGTCCGAAATGCTGTCGGACCATGCCAAGTCGATCGAATCGATTCTGGGCCTGATCCGCGACATTGCCGGACAGACCAATCTGCTCGCGCTCAACGCGACCATCGAGGCTGCGCGCGCGGGCGACGCGGGCCGGGGCTTCGCGGTCGTCGCGCAGGAGGTGAAGAGCCTCGCCAGCCAGACGGCGCGCGCCACCGACGATATCGCGACCAAGATCGCCGCGATCCAGGCCGCGACCCGTTCGACGGTAGAAACCAATGCCTCGATCAAGACGACGGTGCATGACGTGCAGGTCTCGGCCGAACGCATCCGGTCCGCGATGGAAGCGCAGGCGCAGACCGTGACCGCGATCACCGCCGCGGTCGACGAAACCGCGCTGGCGGCCGATTCGATGTCGCACACCATCGCCGCGATCCGGCTGGATACCGAAAGCGTGGCGCAGGAGATCGATCGTGTCGGGCGCGGCTTCGACCATCTCGACACCCATCTGGGCGAACTGAAGGCCAGCGCGGGCGATTTCGTGGTCCGGGTCGCGGTCTAGCGGCCGGCCGGAACGGGCGCGACGAAGCGGGCGCTCCGGCGGCCCCTTTCGATCGGGCCATGCCGGACGCGGATCGACCGGCCGGTTGACGCGACGGCGCGCGACCGGCACGGCGGCGGGCATGACGACCATCCTCGTAACGGGCAGCAGTCGCGGCATCGGGGCCGCGATCCGCGCCAGTCTGACCGCCGCGCCCGGCATCCGGGTGCTGGGCCATGCCACCAGGGTGGGGCCCGACACGCCGCTGGCGGCGGACCTGTCCACGGCGTCCGGGCCTGCACTGCTCTGGGACGCGGCACTCGACCAGGCGGGCGGCGCGATCGACATGCTGGTCAACAATGCCGGTATCTTCGAGGCGAACCCGATCGAGGCCGGGGACTGGTCGGACAATGGCGCGCGCACGATGCAGGCCAACCTGACCGCCTCGGCCGAGCTCTGCCGCCGCGCCGTGCTGCACTGGCGGGAGCGCGGCGTCGGCGGCCGGATCGTCAACATCGCCAGCCGGGCTGCCCATCGCGGCGACAGCCCGGCGCACTGGCATTACGCCGCGTCGAAGGGCGGCATGGTCGCGATGACCAAGACCATCGCGCGCGGCTATGCGGCGGAGGGAATTCTCGCATTCGCCGTCTGTCCCGGCTTTACCATGACCGGCCCCGCCGACGAATATGTGGCGAGCCGGGGCGGCGACGCGCTGCTGGCCGATATTCCGCTCGGCCGCGTCGCCAGCCCGGAGGAGATCGCCGCGACGGTGCGTTTCCTGTGCCTCGACGCGCCGCCTTCGATGACCGGCGCGGTTCTCGACATCAATGGAGCGAGCTATGTCCGCTGACAGCTGGAAGCTGACCCTGCCCTGTACCCGCGACGAAGCGGAGGCGATCGACGCGGCCGATGACCTGGCGATCGAGGCGGTCATCATGACCACCGAGGAGGTGGAGGATGATCGCGAGCATTGGCGGCTCGACGCCTATTTCGAAGTGGAGCCCGACGCGGCGACCATCGCGGCGATCCGCGCGCTGGTCCCGAGCGCGGGCGACCATCCCGCCACGGTCGAGTTTCTGGCGGCGCAGGATTGGGTCACGATGAGCCAGGAAGGGCTGGCGCCGCTGTCGGTCGGTCGCTTCTTCGTCCACACGGGCGGCGAGGCGGTGCCCGAAGGCCGGCGCGGCTTTCACATTCCGGCGGGCCGCGCGTTCGGAACCGGGCATCACGAGACGACCAGCGGCTGCCTCGCCATGCTCGACGCGATGGCGGGCGAGACCATCGCCAATGCGATCGATGTCGGCACCGGCACCGGGCTGCTCGCCTTTGCCGTGCGGCATCTCTGGCCGGATGCGAAGGTGGTGGCGACCGATATCGATCCGATCGCGATCGATGTGACCGCCGATAATGCCGCCATCAATGGTGTCGACGGCGTCGAGCTGATCGTCGCCGACGGCGCGCTCGCCGATCCGATCATGGCGGGGGCGCCCTATGATCTGGTCATCGCCAATATCCTGGCGGGACCGTTGATCTCGATGGCGCCCGAACTGGCGGCGATCGCGGGGAGCGGGGCGACGCTGGTGCTGGCGGGGTTGCTGGAGACGCAGCGCGCCGACGTGGTGGCCGCCTATGCGGCGTGCGGCTGCACGCTGGAGGCCGTCGATCGTCGCGGCGATTGGAGCGTGCTGCGCCTGCGCGCGGCGGCCGAGCGCTTCGTGCCGAACGGCCCCTTCGATCCCAAGGGACGCGACGGCTGGGCGCTGGATATCTGACCGCGCCCGGCCTGATCTTGCCGACCCGATAGCAAGGGGGGCATGGGTGGCGTTATCCTGCCGCAGGATTATCGGGCGCTGTAGGATGCCGGGATTCAGGGCCGGGGTACAGGCGATTTTCGGGCCTGGGACCAATCTTGTGAAGGCGGCCGCGGATGTGCTGAGGCTGCTGGGACATAATATGCCGCCCGAGGCGGACGCATGACAGGACGAGACGTGATGACGACGATGACCGCGCTTTCCCCGGCCGCACCGGGCCTGCGCACCGACTGGACCCGGGGGGAGATTGCGGATCTGTTCGACCTGCCCTTCACCGAGTTGCTGTTCCGCGCGGCGACGGTCCACCGCGCGCATCATGCGGCCGACGAGGTGCAGTTGTGCACGCTGTGCTCGATCAAGACCGGCGGCTGCCCGGAGGATTGCGGCTATTGCTCGCAAAGCGCGTCGGCGGACAGCGATGTGAAGGCCGAAAAGCTGATGGACGTGGAGGCCGTGCTGGCGGCGGCGGCGGAGGCCAAGGCGGCGGGCTCGCAGCGTTTCTGCATGGGTGCGGCGTGGCGCAGCCCGAAGGACCGCGACATGGACAGGGTCGTGGCGATGGTCGAGGGGGTGAAGGCCATGGGGCTGGAGACCTGCATG
>NZ_JAVSCQ010000009.1:0-129588 GCF_040560405.1 Facivitalis istanbulensis | reverse complement strand
TCCGTTCAGGAGGTCCGACGCATCGCCAACAAGCTCGCTCAGCGCCGGATCGAGCCTGCCTACGTCATCGCCTGGTCATGCTGGAGACGAGCTCACCAAGCTGCAGCAAGAAGGGCTCACCTCAAAAATAGAATGCAACTGTAATATTAGGCTGCCCCATCGCCGGCCATGACCGGGCAGGGCGATGCGTCATGCGAACGCCTGCGCCGGCCTACAGGCAAACCTCCAGCAGCGCCTTGTCGAAACCGAACTGCTTGGCCTTGTCGAGCGTATAGGGGCGCAGGCCCGCCGAGCGGAATTCGCCGATGATCTTGCCGTCGGTGCCTTCGTCCAGATATTCGAAGTTGAACAGTTCCTGGGTGACGATCACCGGGCCTTCCATGCCGATCACCTCGGTGATGTTGGTCACGCGACGGCTGCCGTCGCGCAGGCGCTTGACCTGGATCACCAGGTCGACCGAGTCGGCGATCTGGCGGCTGATCGCGTCCTTGGGCACTTTGATGTCGGACATCATCACCATATTCTCCATACGCGCCAGCGCCTCGCGCGGGGAGTTGGAGTGGAGCGTGCACATCGACCCGTCATGGCCGGTATTCATCGCGGCCAGCATGTCGAAACACTCGGCGCCGCGAATTTCGCCCAGGATGATCCGGTCGGGGCGCATGCGCAGCGCGTTCTTGACGAGGTCGCGGATGCTGATCTCGCCCTGACCCTCCAGGTTGGCGGGTCGGGTTTCGAGCGGCAGCCAGTGCGGCTGTTGCAGGCGAAGCTCGGCCGCGTCCTCGATGGTCAGCACGCGCTCGCCCGGGTCGATCATCTTGGACAGCGCGTTGAGCATCGTCGTCTTGCCCGAGCCGGTACCGCCCGAAATGACGATGTTGAACCGGCTGGCCCCCGCGATCTTCAGCAGCGTCGCCATGTCCTGGCTCATCGATCCGCCCGCCGCCATCATGTCGAGCGTGATCGGCTTCGCGGAGAATTTGCGGATCGAGATGGCGGTGCCGCGCAAGGATAGCGGCGGCACGATCACGTTGACGCGGCTGCCGTCCTTCAGGCGGGCATCGGCCAGCGGCGTGGTCTGGTCGACGCGACGGCCGACCGAATTGACGATCCGCTGCGCGACCTGGAACAGATGCTCCTCGTCGCGGAAGCGGATGGGGGCGAGTTCCAGCCGGCCCTTGCGCTCGACATAGGTCTGTTCGGGGCCGTTGACCATGATGTCGGTGACATCGGCATCGGCGAGCAGTTCCTCGAGCGGACCCAGGCCCAGCAACTCGTCGACCAGCACCTTTTCGAGCGCGAACTGCTCGCGCCGGTTCAGCGTCAGCTTCAGTTCGGCCAGCACCTCGCCGATGATCGGGCGGAATTCCTCGGCCAGTTCGTCCTTGCCCAGCGTCGCGGCGGCTTCGGGGTCGACGCGTTCGAGCAGGCGGGGCAGCACCTGTTCCTTGATGCGGTGGATCGATGCCTCGAATCCCTCGCCGCGCGCGGGCGTCGCGTCGATCGAGGCGGCCTGGCGGTCGGCCAGCCGCTTCATCGCATCGGCGGCGGGGTTGGCCTCCCCCTCCGGCAGGGCGGCGAGCGACGGGATCGGCGTGCCGCCGGGCAGCGCGACCACGTCCTTTTCGAGCTTGTTTTCGGGACGGAGCGCGGGGCCGGACCCGTGCATCGGCCGAGCCACGCCAAAGGCCGGACGCCCTTGCGTTGTGCCCCCCGGGCCCTGACGACGACCGAACGCACTCATCCCATGATTCCCATAGCCATGCGCGGCATCGGTAATTGCCAAGATTTACCATATAGCTAATCGAACGCGGTTGCGGCGGCATCAAAGGGCGGGATAGAGCGCTGTTCCGATGGCGATCCGTGTCCTTCTTGCCCTGGTCCTGCTGGTCGCGGGGATCGTGCCGCACCCGGCGCGCGCCGACGATATCGGCGCGACCGCACGCGGGGTGGTGCGGGTCGTCACCATCGCGATGGTCGACGATCAGGTGGCGGGCTTTGGCCATGGCTCGGGCTTTGCCGTCGCGCCCAATCGCATCGTGACCAACGCGCATGTCGTCGAACTGGCCGAGCGCTATCCCGACAATGTGGTGGTCGGCGTCGTGCCGTCGGAGGGCAGCAAATCCTATCAGGGGCGGGTCATCGCCTATGATGCGCGGCGCGACCTGGCGCTGGTCGAGGTGACGGAGGCCAGGCTGCCGCCCGTCGCGTTGTTCACCGGCCCGGTGAGCGAGGGGGATCAGGTGGTCGCGCTGGGCTATCCCGGCAATGTCGATCTGGCGACGGCGCAGTCGGCGGCCGATTATATCCGGCCGCTGTCTCCCGTCCGGTCGCAGGGGGTCGCCTCGGGTCGCCGCACGCTGACCGGGATCGAGGTGCTGCTGCACACCGCCAGTATCGCGCGGGGCAATTCGGGCGGTCCCCTGCTCGACCCGTGCGGGCGGGTGATCGGGGTCAATTCGGCGCTCACCCGGGCGGACGATGGCGATTCGACCTTCGGCTTCGCGATCGCCGATACCGAGTTGATGGCGTTCCTGCGCGCCGCGAAACAGCCCTATACGGCGGTCGGCATGCCCTGTACCTCGATCGAGGAGCGGTTGCGCGAGGATAGCGCGGCCGATGCGCGCGCGATCGCCGATGCCGCCGCGGCCCGGCGCGAGGCGGCCAATGAGGCCGCGTTGCGGCGCGAGGAAGCCCTGAACGTCGCGCGCGGCGAGGCCGAACGCGCGCGGGAGAATGTGATGGCCATCGCCGCGCTGCTGCTGGTCGGCGGCGCGCTGGCGATCGGCGGGGCGGGGCTGCTCGAATCGCGGGGACGTCGGCGCCCCGCCATCTGGGTCGCGGCGGGGGGCGGTGCTGCGGTGATCGCGGCGATCGTGACCTTCCTGCTGCGCCCGTCGGCGGAGGTCAGCCTGCCGCGCGAGATGGCGGCGACGGGGCCGGTGACGCCGGTCGACGCCGCGCTGGGCCCGATGCTGTGCACGCTTCAGGCCGATCGCAGCCGCGCGACCATCTCTTCCACCGCCGAGACCCCGCTCGACTGGGGCGCGAAGGGATGTGCCGACGGCAGGACGCAGTTTCTGGAAGGCGCGAGCGGCTGGCAGCGCATCATCGTCCCCGATGACGAACAGACGGTGACGGTTGCGCGTTTCGACCCCGTGACGCGGACCTATACCCAGACGCGCTACCTGTTGCCCGCCGCGACGATGGACGCGATCCGCAAGCTGCATCAGCCGGATACGCCGAAGGCCTGCGTCAAGGGCGATGCGGGGCTGCAAAAGCTGGAAGGCGAGCAGGCAGCGATCCGCCAGCAGCTTCCGCCGCTGCCCAATGAGAAGCTGGTCTATAGCTGCCGCCCGGCCCGATGAGGCGATGAGATAGGGCCAGCCCATTTCTGTCGGGGATCGTTGCGCAACCCGCTGCGTCGTCCCGGCGAAGGCGAGGCTGGAGCCAGGCGGTCATGTGCGCAAGGTGCCACGATCCGCGCGCAATGCTCGGGACAGGGCTTCGATAAAGGCGGTGCGGCGTGCGGCGTCCGGCAGCGAGGCGTCCGCCGGACCGATCCGCGACAGCTGGTCGACGAGATGCTCCCGCGCCTGTGGCTCCGCCTCCCGGATCGTCGCGGCGGGGAAGCGGGCGGCCAGCATCGTGGCATCCTCGTCAAAGGCCAGCCGCGCCACGCCGCGCGGCGTCGTCGCGATCAGCAGCGGGCCCAGCGGGGTCTCGGCCATCGTCCAGTGAATGGCCGCGCCCGCGCCGCTGCGTCGCCACTGGCCGGGGAGCATCCCCAGCCGCTGGTCGCTTTCCGCATAGAATCGGCTGGGTCCGGCATAGCCCGCTTCATAGAGCGCGCGGGTCACGCTGGTCTCGCTCGCCAGGGCGTCGGCCGTGCGCGCCGCGCGGCGGGCGCGGGCATAGGCGGCGGGCGTCACGCCGGCCGCGCGCTTGAACAGCCGATGGAAATGATGCGGCGCATAGCCGACTCCGCTCGCCAGCGTGGCCAGGTCCGGGATCGCCTCTTCCGCGTCGATCCGTGCAATCGCGGTGGCCACCGCCTGTCGGTCGCGGGCGACCTGGTCGGGCAGACAGCGCAGGCAGGGGCGATAGCCCGCCCCGCGCGCGGCCGCAGGGTCGGGCAGGAACCGGATATTCTCCCGCCGGGGCCGCCGCGCGGGGCAACTGGGACGGCAATAGATGCCTGTCGTGTCGACCGCGACCACGAACCGCCCATCGGCGGCGCGGTCGCGACGGCAAAAGGCGTCCCATGCGCGCGCCTCCCACTCGTCCCTGTCGGCTTGGCTCCTGTCGGCTTGGCTCCTGTCGGCCTCGTCCTTGTCGGAGACGGGCCAGGGCGTGGTCGCGGGGGGTGAGGCGATCATGCCTTGTTCTCCTATGGATGCCTCGAAATCGGACGGGATCATAGCCGGTCGCGGAACCGGCTTCATCCCGTGACTTGCGCCCAAACCGCTGATGCTTTCGTCACCAACCTGTCACAAGATGTGCCACGCAGCTTGCATCCAAGGGTTCCCGATGCTAACCGCCCGCCAACCCATCGGAGGCGCGTTTTTCGCGCCCCGTTCCCCATGGGGCCAACCCGTTCGTTGTTCGAGGAATTCGCATCCGTGGAGATGTCCGGCGGTACTATAAGCGGCACAGGCGGCATCCAGGCGAGCCTGGATGGTCGTTATGCGCTCGCGCTGTTCGAAACGGCGGTCGACGGTCGTTCGATCGACACGATCGAGGCGAGCCTCGTCACCCTGCGCGACGCGCTGGCCGCCGACAAGGATCTGGTCGCGCTGACCAAGAGCCCGATCGTGGCGCGGGGGCAGGCCGTCAAGGCGATCCTGGCCGTCGCTGATACGCTGGGCCTGGACGGGGTGACCCGCAATTTCCTTGGCGTGCTCGCCGAGAATCGGCGTCTTTCGGCGCTGCCGCAGATCATCCGCGCCTATCGCCTGCTGGCCAGCCGCCATCGCGGCGAGGTCGCGGCCGAAGTGACGAGCGCCCACCCGCTGACTGAAGGACAGGTCGCAGAGCTGAAGCAGCAGCTGCGCACCCGTGTCGGCCGTGAGGTTTCGGTCGACCTGTCGGTCGATCCCGACCTGCTCGGCGGGCTTGTCGTCCGCATCGGTTCCCAGATGATCGATAGCTCGATCCGCACCCGTTTGAATGCGCTCGCCAGCGCGATGAAAGGCTGACGTTCCATGGATATCCGCGCCGCAGAAATCTCCAAGGTCATCAAGGACCAGATCGCCAATTTCGGCACCGAGGCCCAGGTCAGCGAGACCGGCCAGGTGCTGAGCGTCGGTGACGGCATCGCGCGCATCTACGGCCTCGACAATGTCCAGGCGGGCGAGATGGTCGAGTTCGCCAATGGCGTGCAGGGCATGGCCCTCAACCTCGAAGCCGATAATGTCGGCGTCGTGATCTTCGGTTCGGACGCCGAGATCAAGGAAGGCGATACCGTCAAGCGCACCGGCACCATCGTCGACGTGCCGGTCGGCAAGGGCCTGCTGGGCCGCGTCGTGGACGGTCTGGGCAACCCGATCGACGGCAAGGGCCCGATCGAGGCGGCCGAGCGTCGCCGCGTCGAAGTGAAGGCTCCGGGCATCATTCCGCGCAAGGGCGTGCATGAGCCGGTGCAGACCGGTCTCAAGGCGATCGACGCGCTCGTTCCCGTCGGCCGTGGCCAGCGCGAACTCATCATCGGCGATCGCCAGACCGGCAAGTCGGCCGTCGCGATCGACGCCTTCATCAACCAGAAGACGGTCAACGCCGGCACCGACGAGTCGAAGAAGCTCTATTGCATCTACGTCGCGGTGGGTCAGAAGCGCTCGACCGTCGCGCAGCTCGTTAAGACGCTGGAAGAGAATGGCGCGATGGAATATTCCATCGTCGTCGCCGCGACCGCGTCGGAGCCTGCCCCGCTTCAGTTCCTCGCGCCCTATACCGGCACCGCGATGGGCGAATATTTCCGCGACAATGCGATGCACGCGCTGATCGTGTTCGACGATCTGTCGAAGCAGGCCGTCGCCTATCGCCAGATGTCGCTGCTGCTGCGCCGTCCGCCGGGCCGTGAAGCCTATCCGGGCGACGTCTTCTATCTGCACAGCCGCCTGCTGGAGCGTGCGGCCAAGATGAACGACGCCAACGGCGCCGGTTCGCTGACCGCGCTGCCGATCATCGAGACCCAGGCAGGCGACGTGTCGGCCTACATTCCGACCAACGTGATCTCGATCACCGACGGCCAGATCTTCCTCGAAACCGACCTGTTCTTCGCGGGCATCCGCCCCGCCATCAACGTCGGCCTGTCGGTCAGCCGCGTCGGTTCCGCCGCGCAGACCAAGGCGATGAAGAAGGTGTCCGGCTCGATCAAGCTGGAGCTGGCCCAGTATCGCGAAATGGCCGCCTTCGCGCAGTTCGGCTCGGACCTCGACGCCTCGACGCAGAAGCTGCTCAACCGCGGTGCGCGCCTGACCGAACTGCTCAAGCAGCCGCAGTTCAGCCCGCTGCCCTTCGAGGAGCAGACCGCGTCGATCTTCGCAGGGACCAACGGCTATATCGACAATGTGCCGGTGGCGCAGGTCGTCCGCTACGAAGCGGCGATGCTGGCCTATCTGCGCGGCGAACATGCCGGTGTGCTGGCGATGATCCGCGACACCAAGGATCTGGGCGACGAGGCCAAGGGCAAGCTCAAGGCCGCGCTCGACCAGTTCGCGAAGATCTTCGCGTAACCGATGGCGCTGACCTATCTCGCGACGATCCGGTTGAAGCCGGAGCATTTCGGGGCGGCCTGTCAGGCCGTCGCCGGGATCGTCGCGAGGACCAGGATGGAGGCGGGGTGCGAGCGGTTCGATCCGCATCCCGCCGCCGACGGCAGCGCCATCCTGTACATTTACGAGCGGTGGGCCGACCGCGCGGCTTTTGAATTCCACCATGCGCAGCCCTACACGCGCGCGGTGTTCAAGAGCTACGAGGAATGGCTGGCAGGCCCGGTCGCGCTGACCGAGCTAGCGGACGGATTGGAATAGAATGGCTTCTCTCAAGGCCCTCAAACTCCGCATCGGCTCGGTGAAGTCGACGCAGAAGATCACCAAGGCGATGAAGATGGTCGCCGCCGCCAAGCTGCGCCGGGCGCAGGAGTCGGCGCAGAACGGCCGTCCCTATGCCGAGCGGCTGGAAACGGTGATGGCCGGTCTCGCCGCGCGCGTGGGCGGCATCGGCGCGTCGCCGCTGCTCGCGGGCACCGGCAAGGACGATGTCCAGCTGCTGGTCGTCGCCACCTCGGAGCGGGGCCTGGCGGGGGCGTTCAACACCAACATCGTCCGCGCCGCGCGCCGTAAGGCCGAAGAGCTGACCGCGCAGGGCAAGACGGTGAAATTCTACATCGCGGGCAAGAAGGGGCGCGTGCTGAAACGCTTCTTCCCCAACGCGATCCTCGCCGATCATGACATGAGCACGATCAAGGCGCCCAAGTTCGACGACGCGCGTACCATCGCTGACGATCTGATCGCCCGGTTCGGGCGCGGCGAGTTCGACGTGGCGCACCTGTTCTACTCCAAGTTCGTCTCGGCGCTCGTGCAGGATCCGGTCGCGCAGCAACTGATCCCCGTGCCGATGCCCGCCCCGACCAAGGCGGAGGCCTCGGTCGAGGCGGTCGCCGAGTTCGAGCCGGGCGAGGAAGAGATTCTCGACGCGCTGCTGCCGCGCAATGTCGCGGTGCAGATCTTCCGCGCGCTGCTGGAAAACCAGGCCGGTTTCTACGGTTCGCAGATGAACGCGATGGACAATGCGACGCGCAATGCGGGGGATATGATCCGCCGCCTGTCGATCCAGTATAATCGCACACGCCAGGCGGCGATCACGACCGAGCTGGTCGAGATCATCTCGGGCGCGGAGGCGCTCTGATGCGGACGGCGCTCCTTCTGGGGCTGACGGTCGTTCTGGCCGGATGCGGTCAGGCGTCCGACAAGCCGAAGGACGCTCCCAAGGCCACGTTCACGCCGTTCGTGAAGGGCGGTTGGGCGACCGTGCTGGCCGATGCGACCGAGACGGTCAGCCTGCTCGACCGGATGGGCTTTCGCATGAGCGGTTACGCGCCCGTCCAGGGCCCGTACCGCGCGGTCGCGCAGGCCACGCCGATGGCCGATCCGTCGGTGGCCCCGGTCAACATGGCCAACCTGATCGTCGAGGGCGACGCGAAGCGGCTGAACGAACTTCGCTTCTCGCTCGACATCGTCAATCTCGACACCAGCCCGTTCGCCAAGACCCAGTTCATCCGCTGGGTGACGAAGCCGATGGACCAGCTGGGTCTGGACGGCAAGGATGCGGTGTCCGCCGCCATCCAGACCGAAAGCGCCACCACCGGCCATCTGAACGGCGCCGATTTCCATGTTACCCGTGACAAGATCGACGGTGGCCGTCGTCTGGTCGTGACCTTTACCCGCCCCGAAGCTATGTCGGGCCCTGCAGAACCAAGGAAGCAATGATGGCAACCGCCGCTGAGGACATCCGGCCGACCACGGCCACCAACAATGTCGGCACGATCGCCCAGGTCATCGGCGCGGTCGTCGACGTGCACTTCCCCGAGAACCTGCCCGCGATCCTGTCGGCGCTGGAAACGGACAATAACGGCAACCGGCTGGTGCTCGAAGTCGCACAGCATCTGGGCGAGAACACCGTCCGCACGATCGCGATGGACACGACCGAGGGCCTGACCCGCGGCCAGAGCGTGACCGACACCGGCAGCCAGATCCGCGTGCCGGTCGGCCCCGCGACGCTGGGTCGCATCCTGAACGTCGTCGGCGAGCCGATCGACGAGCGTGGCCCGGTCGCCACCGATCTGCGCGCGCCGATCCACGCCAAGGCGCCCGAGTTCATCGAACAGTCGACCGAGAGCGCGATCCTCGTCACCGGCATCAAGGTCATCGACCTGCTCGCGCCTTATGCGAAGGGCGGCAAGATCGGCCTGTTCGGCGGCGCGGGCGTCGGCAAGACGGTTCTCATTCAGGAACTGATCAACAACATCGCCAAGGGCCATGGCGGCACGAGCGTGTTCGCGGGCGTCGGTGAGCGGACCCGCGAGGGCAACGACCTGTATCACGAATTCCTCGACGCGGGCGTCATCGCCAAGGACGCCGACGGGAACGCGATCAGCGAAGGGTCGAAGGTCGCGCTGGTTTACGGCCAGATGAACGAGCCGCCCGGGGCGCGTGCGCGCGTCGCCCTGTCGGGCCTGACCATCGCGGAATATTTCCGCGACCAGGAAGGCCAGGACGTGCTGTTCTTCGTCGACAACATCTTCCGCTTTACCCAGGCCGGCGCGGAAGTGTCGGCACTGCTGGGCCGTATTCCCTCGGCCGTGGGCTATCAGCCGACCCTGTCGACCGACATGGGCGCGCTGCAGGAGCGCATCACCTCGACCAACAAGGGGTCGATCACCTCGGTGCAGGCCGTATACGTGCCCGCCGACGACTTGACCGATCCGGCGCCGGCGACCTCGTTCGCGCACCTTGATGCGACGACCGTGCTCAACCGCGCCATCTCGGAGCTGGGCATCTATCCGGCGGTCGATCCGCTCGACTCGACCAGCCGCGTGCTCGAGCCGCGCATCGTCGGCCAGGAGCATTATGAGACGGCCCGTGCGGTCCAGTCGCTGCTCCAGCGCTACAAGGCGCTGCAGGACATCATCGCGATCCTGGGCATGGACGAGCTGTCCGAAGAGGACAAGCTGACCGTCCAGCGCGCCCGCAAGATCCAGCGCTTCCTGTCGCAGCCCTTCCACGTCGCGGAAGTCTTCACCGGCATCTCGGGCAAGTTCGTCCAGATCGAAGATACGATCCGCTCGTTCAAGGCGGTGGTCGATGGCGAGTACGACCATCTGCCGGAAGCGGCCTTCTACATGGTCGGCGGGATCGACGAAGCCGTCGCCAAGGCCGAAAAGCTGGCGCAGGACGCCTGATGATGATCCAGCCCCGCCGGTGACGGCGGGGTGATGGGGGGATGGTTCCGGCCGTCCCCTCTTTCCTCTCCCGCTACGGGAGAGCGATGCGAGATACTAGACCATGCTGCACTTCGAACTCGTCACGCCCGAAAAGCTCCTCCGCTCGGAGGAGGTGCATATGGTGGTCGTCCCCGGCACCGAGGGCGATTTCGGCGTGCTGGAGGGGCATGCGCCCTTCATGTCGACCATTCGCGATGGCGCGATCCGGGTCTACACGACCGAAAAGGGTGAGCCCGAATTGATCGAGATCCGCAGGGGCTTTGCCGAGGTTGGGCCGAAGGGCCTGACCGTGCTGGCGGAGCATGCGGGATAAGCCTTCCCGTCGGATAGGTTTCTTGAAATGGTCGCGGCGAAAGTCGCGGCCGTTTTTCTTTTGGGAGCCCGTCGCGCGTTTGCGGGCGGCCAAACGGGCCGATAGGAACGATCGGGGGCCATGTCGCTCCATGCCGCCGGCACGACCGCGTTGTTCGGTCCGATCTACAGGAAGTTGTACGGATCGACATCCACCGCGACACGCACCTTCGCGGACCATTCCACGCCGCCCAGCCACTCGCGGATCACGTCCTGCACCGCCAGCGCCCGGCGGGCATGGACCAGCAGTCGATAACGGTGCCGCCCTCGCAGCATGGCGAGTGGGGCGGGGGCGGGGCCGAAGACGTGCATCCCGTCGATCTTGGGCGCGGCGCGGGCAATGGCGTTGGCGGTGGATTGCGCCGCGGCCTGCTCCTCCGATGAGATGATGATCGCGGCGTAACGGCCGAACGGCGGGGCATCCGCATCCCGCCGTGCTTCGGTCTCGGCGGCATAAAAGGCCTCGGCATCGCCCGTGACCAGCGCCTGCATCACCTGTGCCTTGGGGCTGTGCGTCTGGATGAAGACGTGGCCGGGCTTGGCCCCGCGCCCCGCGCGCCCCGATACCTGCCGGATCTGCTGGAAGGTCCGCTCCGCCGCGCGCAGGTCGCCGCCCTCCAGCCCCAGATCGGCGTCGATCACGCCCACCAGCGTCAGGTTGGGGAAATGATAGCCCTTGGTGATGAGCTGCGTCCCGACGACGATGTCGATGTCGCCGGCTTCCATCCGCGCGACGAACTCGGCCGCCTTGGCGGGGGACCAGATGGTATCGGAGGTGACGACCGCGATCTTGGCCTCCGGGAACAGCGCGGTAGCCTCATCGGCGATCCGTTCGACACCGGGGCCGCAGGCGACCAGTGAATCCTCGCCGCCGCATTCGGGGCAGGCGCGCGGGGTGGGCATGACATGGCCGCAATGGTGGCAGGCCAGCCGTCGCGTCAGCCGATGTTCGACCATCCAGGCCGTGCAATTGGGGCATTGGAAGCGATGCCCGCAGGTCCGGCACAAGGTCAGCGGCGCATAACCGCGCCGGTTGAGATAGAGCAGCGACTGTTCGCGCTTTTCCAGCACTTCCCGCATCGCCGCGACCAGCTTGGGCGCGATCCAGCGACCGCGTTCGGGCGGGTTGTGGATCAGGTCGATCGCCTCGATCGTCGGCATCTGCGCCGGGCCGAAGCGGCCGGGCAGCTTGACCTCGGTATAGCGGCCCAGCGCCACCTGTTGCCGCGTCTCGATCGCGGGCGTGGCGGAGGCGAGGATGACCGGGCACGGCTCGAACTTGCCGCGCATCACCGCCACGTCGCGGGCATGGTAATGGACACCCTCTTCCTGCTTGAAGCTGGTCTCATGCGCTTCATCGATGACGATCAGGCCGAGATTGCGATAGGGCAGGAACAGGGCCGACCGCGCGCCGACCGTGACCAGCCCCTGGCCGCTGGCGATCGCGCGCCACGCGCGCCGTCGCTGGGACGAACGCAGGCCGGAATGCCAGGCCACCGGCTCGCAGCCGAATCGGTCGTGGAAGCGCTTGAGGAAGGGTTCGGTCAACGCGATTTCGGGGAGCAGGACCAGCACCTGCCGCCCTTCGGCAATCGCCTGGGCCACCGCCTCGAAATAGACCTCGGTCTTGCCCGACCCGGTGACGCCGTCGAGCAGCACCGGCTGAAAGGCGTGCGCCGTCACGCCCGCGACCAGCGTATCTGCCGCCGCGCGCTGATCGGCGGACAAGATGGGGCGGTGGTGATCGGGATCGGGCAGCGGGAAGGGGCTGTCGATATCGACCTCCACCCCCTCGATCGCGCCGTTCTTGACCAGCCCCCTTATCACCGCATCGGAGACATCGGCCATGGTCGCCAACTCCCGGATCAGGCCCTGCCGGTCGCCGATCCGCTCCAGCGCCTGGGCGCGTTGCGGCGTCAGGCGGTCGGGGACATGGCCGGTGACGCGATATTCGGTGACGGTCCGCGCGCCCTCCAGCGCGGAGGTGGACGACAGCGCCATCCGCATTACCGCGGCGGGGGGCGCGAGATAATAGTCGGCGGTCCATTCGATCAGCCGTCGCAGCGGCGCCGGAAGCGGCGGGGCATCCACCACGCCCAGCAGCGGCCGGAGCCGATTGTCGCCGACCTCGGCGTCCGCGGGCATGCGTTCGGCCTCCCATACCACGCCCAGCAACTGGCGGGGGCCGAGTGGCGCGATGACGATCGACCCGGGTTCGACCGTCATGCCATGCGGCACGCGGTAATCGAGGGGCCCGAGCGCGGAGTTCAGGACAAGGACGCGGGCGCGCGAAGACATGGGACCGCTATATGGGGCACGGGACCGGGGAGGGAAGGGCCGTGCTGTCTCTTCGGCCGCGATGATCCGTTGCCGGATGCCGGACGGACATATGATGCTCGGGCGGTCCAGCGGGGGGATTCCCAGGCTATCCGCCCGCGCGCGCGACGAAAAGATGACGAATTATTCATCGCTTGGTCACGGCATGTTAGCCCCCCGGACTGTAGCCATGGGCACAGAGTTCAAGAAGCTCGGCGCCCGACACTCCCGGGGGTGCCGTCGGGGCCGGCGGAAACACTGCTTTCCGCCGGCCTTTCCCTGCCCGGACCGTGGATCGGGCGGGCGACATGGCCTGGACGGGAGCGCCCATGGTGCCGATCGGCCTGGACCGACCCGGATGGATCGCACGGATCGACGCCCTGGATGGACAGGGGGCCGGCCGATGCCGGAACAGAGGTGCCGATGAGCCGTAAAATCCTGATCGTCGAGGATGATGCCTCCACCGCCGCCTATGTGGCCAAGGGGCTGGGCGAGGCGGGCTATGCCGTCGAACAATGCGGTGACGGCCGCGACGGACTGTTCCTGGCCAGCGAGGGGATTTTCGATCTCATCATCGCCGATCGCATGTTGCCGCGGCTCGACGGGCTGGCGATGGTCAGCGCGATCCGGGCGGCGGGAATCGCGACGCCGGTCCTGATCCTGTCGGCGCTGGCCACGGTGGACGACCGCGTCGACGGGTTGAAGGCCGGGGCGGACGATTATCTGTGCAAGCCCTTCTCCTTTGCCGAATTGTCGGCGCGGATCGAGGCGCTGGTCCGCCGCTCCGACCGGGCGGCGACCGAGCCGACGCGGACCAAATTGCAGGTCGGCGATCTGGAGATCGACCTGCTGGCGCGCACCGTCACCCGCGCGGGCAAGCTGATCCCGGTCGGCGCGCGCGAGTTCAACCTCCTGGAATTCCTCGCCCGCCATGCGGGACAGGTCGTCACCCGCACGATGATGCTGGAGAAGATCTGGAACTATCATTTCGATCCTGGCTCGAACGTCGTCGACGTGCATATCGGCCGGTTGCGGCGCAAGCTGGAGGAAGGGTTTGGCAGCCCCATTCTGCACACGGTGCGCGGCGCGGGATATCGGCTGGCCATCGAGGGGTGAGGGGGCGACCCGGACTGGCGCGATTGACGATTTCGGCGCGGATCGCGCTGTTGTCGATCATGCTGGCGCTGATATCCAATCTCGTGCTGGTCGGCTTCATCTGGAAGCAGACCAGTGCCGATGCAATAACGGCCCTCCACCGGGAGATCGTCGAGCAGGCCGAGGCGCTGCGCGCGGTCTGGCGCACGGGCGCGCTGCCCGCGCTGGCCGACGCGATCACCGACGCGCGCGAGCCCGGCGACGTCACCCTGGTCCTCGCCATCTTCGACGCGCATGGGCGGCGGATCGCGGGCTATGCCCCCGGCCATCTGGTGGTGCCGATGGTCGATACACCCTTTCGCATCGGCGTGCTGGGGCATGACGGCCGCTGGGCCTCGCGCGAGGCAGGCTATACGCTGCATCCCATCGGCACGGACTGGCTGCTGGTCGGGCGGCCGCTCGACCTGATCGAGGCGCAGCAGGTCGCGATCGAACGCGCCCTCGCGCTGGCGGTGGCGCTGTCGCTGATGCTGGGGGTCGGCACCGGGCTGGTGCTGGCGCGCTATGTCGGCGGGCGGCTCAACACGATCGTGGCGGTGATGGACGCGGCGGGCGAGGGCGACCTGTCGCGACGCGTGGCGCTGGTGCGCGCGGGGGATGGCGATGCCTTTGACCGGCTGGCGGCGCGGTTGAACGCGATGCTGGGCAAGATCGAGCAGTTGATGGTCGAACTGCGCGTCGTCACCGACAGTCTGGCGCATGACCTGCGCTCGCCGCTGGCGCGGTTGCGGACCAAGACCGAACATGCCGTGCTGATCGCCGATCCGGCGCAGCGCGAGGCGGCGCTGGGTGGCCTGCTGGTCGAAACCGATCTCGTCATGCGGATGCTGACCATGGTGATCGAGATCAGCCGGTCGGAATCGGTGACGCGCGACCGCTTCACCCCCGTCGCGCCCGCCGATCTGGTCGAGGAGATCGGCGAGCTTTATGCGCCGGTCGCGGAAGATGGCGGGTTGCGTTTCGTCGTTCGGATCGAGGACCGGCCCGCGCCCATTCCCCTCCACCGCGAATTGATGAGCCAGGCCCTGTCCAACCTGATCGACAATGCGCTGAAGCATGGCGCGTCGGGCGGTGAACTGACCCTGCGGCTCAGGGTGCGGGCCGATGGCATCGCGTTCCAGGTCGAGGATCGTGGCCCGGGCATCGCCGAATCCGACCGGGCGCAGGCGCTCAAGCGGTTCGGGCGGCTCGATACCGCGCGCACCACGCCCGGCGCGGGGCTGGGCATGGCGCTGATCGAGGCGGTGGCGCGGCTGCATGGCGGGCGGTTCGAACTGGCGGATAACGTGCCGGGGCTGGTCGCGCGGCTGGTCCTGCCCTGACCGGCGGGATGACGCGCCCGGATGCGGCGACGAAGGCAAGGCTTGCCGTTCTGGCCCGCGGCTTTAGACCGTGGCTATGGATTCCCTGTCGCTCTTCGGCCTGATCGCCGTGTCGTTCACCCTGGTCTGCTATGCGCTGGAAGCGGGATCGCACTGGTGGACCTTTGGTTTCGTCCTGGGGTGCCTGGCGGGATCGGTCTATGGCTTTTTGCAGGGCGCATGGCCGTTCGGCGTGGTCGAGCTGGTCTGGGCCGTGGTGTCGTTCCGCCGCTGGCTGAATCTGCGAAAGAATCAGGGGTCTGTCGCTTGACAGTGGGCTGCGCGCGGCCTAACTGCCCATCCTTCCAACACTCCTGTTTCGGCGCCGTGCTGCTTGCGCGCGCCGTGATCGTGCGTGGTGGAGCAATCGCGTTGAGATGAAGCGTGTGCGGCCATGCCACGCCTCGTGGAGCTAGGAGAAATAATTCATGGCACGTATCGCGGGTGTCAACATCCCGACCAACAAGCGCGTGATCATCGCGCTGACCTATATCCACGGCATCGGTCCGGCCAAGGCGAAGGAAATCGCCACCAAGCTGAACATCGCCGCGGATCGTCGCGTCCAGGACCTGACGGACCAGGAAGTCCTGCAGATCCGTGAGACCATCGACGCCGATCACACGGTGGAAGGCGATCTTCGTCGCGAGACCGCGATGAACATCAAGCGCCTGATGGATCTGGCCTGCTATCGCGGCCTGCGTCACCGCAAGGGCCTGCCGGTCCGCGGCCAGCGCACGCACACCAATGCGCGCACCCGCAAGGGCAAGGCGAAGCCGATCGCGGGCAAGAAGAAGTAAGATTTTCGTCCGGGGGGCGATAATCACTTCTTCTCCGCCGGAGGGCGGCGCGAGGCAGGCTGCTTCCCGCTCTCCGTATCAGAGATACAGGTCAGGATAGAATTCAATGGCACGTGAACCGCAGCGCATTCGCCGTCGCGAGCGCAAGAACATCACCGCCGGCGTCGCCCATGTGAACGCCAGCTTCAACAACACCATGATCACCATCACCGACGCGCAGGGCAATGCCATTTCGTGGTCGTCGGCGGGCATGATGGGCTTCAAGGGTTCGCGCAAGTCGACCCCTTACGCGGCCCAGGTCGCCGCCGAGGACGCGGGCAAGAAGGCCGCCGAGCATGGCGTCCGTACCCTGGAAGTCGAAGTGAAGGGCCCGGGTTCGGGCCGCGAGTCGGCGCTCCGCGCGCTGCAGGCGGTCGGTTTCCAGATCACCTCGATCCGTGACGTGACCTCGATCCCGCATAACGGCGTGCGGCCTTCCAAGCGTCGCCGCGTCTGATGCTTCCCATGGCCGGCTGACGAGTCGGCCATGTCTATCTCCACGGCTGGAACTGTCCCCGTTCCGGCCCATAACTCAGGGGAACCACGTGTCTGTCAACGCAAAGAACTGGCAGGAACTGAAGAAGCCCAACGCGCTCGAGAAAAAGGGCGGCGATGGCAAGCGCAAGGCAACCTTTGTTGCCGAACCGTTGGAGCGTGGCTTCGGCCTGACGCTGGGCAATGCGCTGCGGCGCGTGCTTCTGTCGTCGCTCCAGGGCGCGGCGGTGACCTCGATCAAGATCGAAAACGTGCTGCACGAATTCTCGTCGCTGGCCGGTGTGCGTGAAGACGTCACCGACATCGTCCTGAACGTCAAGCAGCTCGCCATCCGCATGCAGGGCGAAGGCCCGAAGCGGCTTCAGCTCTCGGCGACCGGCCCCGCCACCGTCAAGGCCGGTGACATCGCCGTGTCGGGCGACATCGAGGTCATGAACAAGGACCTGGTGATCTGCCATCTCGATGAAGGCGCGACGCTCAACATGGAGCTGACCGCGGACATCGGGAAGGGTTATGTCCCCGCGGCCTCGAACCGTCCGGCGGATGCGCCGATCGGCCTGATCCCGGTCGACGCGCTCTACTCGCCGGTGCGCCAGGTGTCGTACAAGGTCGACCCGACCCGCGTCGGTCAGGACCTGGACTATGACAAGCTGACGCTCTCGATCGAGACCGACGGCACCGTCACCCCGGAAGACGCCGTGGCCTATGCCGCGCGCATCCTTCAGGACCAGCTGGCGCTGTTCGTCCACTTCGACGACTCGGCGCTCACCCGCGCCGCGCCGGTCGGCCAGGCAGCGGTTCCCGCCGCCGGTGGCGAGCCGCAGAGCGACGCGCAGCAGATCAACCGTTACCTTCTCAAGAAGGTCGACGAGCTGGAGCTGTCGGTGCGTTCGGCGAACTGCCTCAAGAACGACAACATCATCTATATCGGCGATCTGGTCGGCAAGACCGAAGCCGAGATGCTGCGCACCCCGAATTTCGGTCGCAAGTCGCTGAACGAGATCAAGGAAGTGCTGTCGTCGATGGGGCTGCGCCTGGGCATGGAAATCCCCGGCTGGCCGCCCGAGAATATCGAGGAAATGGCCAAGAAGCTGGAACAGGAGATCATGGGCTGAGCCGCACGCGGATAGCGATGCTATCCGCGCGACGGCGAAGGCCCGGCCGGCGGGTCGCCCTCGGGCGACCCGTTCGACGTCAGGATCGCGGCGTCGCCGTGATCCGGCCCGGCCGATTTTCCAGCTTTGCTGCCCCGCTCCCCGGGCGAACCGGCGAGCGACAAGACAGGCGACGGTGACGGCCTTTAACGGTCACCAGCTCTGGGGTTTCCGTGACACGGCCCCTTAACGAACGAAGGAACTACCCATGCGTCATCGCGTCGGCGGCCGTAAGCTGCAGCGTACCTCGGCTCATCGTATCGCGCTCTTCCGCAACATGGCGGCCGCGCTGATCAAGCACGAGCAGATCACCACCACCGTCGCCAAGGCGAAGGAACTGCGTCCCTATGTCGAAAAGCTGGTGACGCTGGCCAAGAAGGGTGGTCTCTCGAACCGCCGTCTGGCCCATGCCCGCCTGCTCGACGACGCACAGCTGGTGAAGCTGTTCGAAGTCCTGGCGACCCGCTATGCGGACCGTAACGGTGGCTATACCCGCATCATCAAGGCCGGCATCCGCGCGTCGGACGCCTCGCCGATGGCGATCATCGAGTTCGTCGACCGTGACGTCTCGGCGAAGGGCCAGGATTCGGGTCCGGTCATGACCGAGGAAGATTTCGACGAAGCCGCGTAAGTCACGCGTCTTTCGAGACACCTTCGAGAGGGGGCCGTGCCAGCGATGGCGCGGCCCTTTTTCGTTGGGCTATCCGGGGGTGGCGGCCCGGGATGGGGCAGGGCCTTCCGGGGCCCGGTCGATGGGCAAGCCATCCGAAGGGCGATCGCCGACGCGATTCAATCGCTTCCGCGCCGGTAGCATTTTCCGGAAGACATCGCTATCGGACCGCCATGGAGCATCCTGACAGCATCCTCATCGTCGATTTCGGCAGCCAGGTCACCCAGCTTATCGCGCGCCGTGTGCGCGAGGCGGGGGTCTATAGCGAGGTCGTTCCCTTTCAATCGGCCGAAGCGGCGTTCGCGCGGATCAAGCCGGCCGCCGTCATCCTGTCCGGCGGTCCGGCCTCGGTGGTCGACCAGGATAGCCCGCGCATTCCGCAGGCGATCCTCGATAGCGGCCTGCCGATGCTGGGCATCTGCTATGGCCAGCAGGCGCTGACCCAGCAGCTGGGCGGCAAGGTCGAAAAGGGCGACAGTGGCGAGTTTGGCGAGGCGTTCATCACGGTCGAGGGTGATTGCGCGCTGTTCGACGGTCTATGGGCGCAGGGCGACCGGCACCAGGTCTGGATGAGCCATGGCGACAAGGTCACCACGCTCGCCCCCGGCTTCAGGGTCGTCGCGACCAGCCCCGGCGCGCCCTATGCGGTGATCGCCAATGAGGAGCGGCGCATCTATGCGATGCAGTTCCACCCGGAGGTCGTGCACACGCCCGACGGCGCGAAGCTGATCGCCAATTTCGCGCGGCACGTCGTCGGCCTGTCGGGCGACTGGACGATGGCCGAATTCCGTGCGGCCAAGATCGCCGAGATCCGTGAACAGGTCGGTAGCGCCCGGGTGATCTGCGGCCTGTCGGGTGGCGTCGACTCGTCGGTCGCCGCGCTGTTGATCCACGAGGCGATCGGCGATCAGCTCACCTGCGTATTCGTCGATGGCGGCATCCTGCGCCAGGGCGAGGCGGACCAGGTCGTCAGCCTGTTCCGCGGCCATTACAACATCCCGCTCGTCCATGTGGACGCGCAGGAACTGTTCATGGGCGGCCTGGCCGGCGTTACCGACCCCGAGGCCAAGCGGAAGTTCATCGGCAAGACCTTTATCGACGTGTTCGAGGCGGAGGCCAGGAAGATCGGCGGCGCCGATTTCCTGGCGCAGGGCACGCTCTATCCCGACGTGATCGAGAGCGTCAGCTTCACCGGTGGCCCGTCGGTGACGATCAAGAGCCACCACAATGTCGGCGGCCTGCCCGAGCGGATGAACATGAAGCTCGTCGAGCCGCTCCGCGAGCTGTTCAAGGACGAGGTCCGCGCACTGGGCCGCGAACTGGGCCTGCCCGAGGTGTTCGTCGGCCGCCATCCCTTCCCGGGGCCGGGCCTTGCGATCCGCATCCCCGGCGAGGTGACGAAGGAGCGTTGCGACATCCTACGCAAGGCGGATGCCATCTATCTGGAGGAGATCCGCAAGGCGGGGCTGTACGACGCGATCTGGCAGGCTTTTGCGGTGCTGCTGCCGGTACGCTCGGTCGGCGTGATGGGCGATGGCCGCACCTATGACTCGGTGCTGGCGCTGCGCGCGGTCACCTCGGTCGACGGCATGACCGCGCAGGCATTCCACTTTCCGGGCGACTTCCTGGCCCGTGTGACGACCCGCATCATCAACGAGGTCAAGGGCATTAATCGCGTGGTCTACGACTATACGAGCAAGCCGCCCGGCACGATTGAGTGGGAATGATTCAGGCCCCTCCGAACACCGCCGATTTTACGCTCTGGTACGATCTAAGCTACTGAAAACAAAAATAAATTCATCCGATGCCTATCGCCATCTATCGGTGGGCATAGATGGCGTTCGGCGGCCTCGCTGACGGGCCTCACCCCCATTGATCAACCGGAAAAACGAAAGTACCGTCAGGTCAACCGAGGCCAATGACGGTACTTTTTTCGAACTAATGTGCTGAAATAAAAGCATTTTCGACGATATCGGCCTCCAAAAACCGCGTGACGGTACTTTTCCGCAAGGAGGCCCGAAATGTTGACCGATGCAGCGCTCAAGTGCTTGAAACCAAAAGCTAAAATGTACAAGGTATCCGATCGTGACGGCATGTATGTGCGCGTCGCCCCTTCGGGCGCCATCTCTTTCAGGCTCGACTATCGGCTGAACGGCAGGCGGGAGACCGTCTATCTCGGCAGATATGCCCGTGACGGAATATCGCTCGCCAGAGCTCGCGAGCTATGCATCGACGCGCGGCGCGCGATCGCCGAGGGGCGGTCTCCCGCCATCGAGAAGCAGCGCGAAAAGCGTCGGATCAAGGAAGCAAAGAGTTTCGGCCAGTTCGGCGAGAAGTGGCTGACCAGCGCGACGATGGCCGATAGCACGCGCGCGATGCGGCGCTCCATCTTCGAACGCGAACTCATGCCCGTCTGGCGGAATCGTCTCCTGACGGAGATCACGCCCGATGACCTGCGCGCTCACTGCGGCAAGATCGTCGAACGCGGCGCGCCTGCGACCGCCATCCATGTGCGGGATATCCTGAAGCAGATCTACGGCTTTGCCATTCTGCACGGCGAGAAGGTCGCCAATCCGGCCGATGACGTCGGTCCGGCCTCGATCGCTACCTTTACGCCGAAGGATCGCGCGCTTTCGCCCGCTGAGATCCGCATCATGTTCAAGCAGCTCGAGCATGTCGCGACGCTGCCGACGATCCGCCTCGGCATGAAGCTCTACCTCCTCACCATGGTCCGGAAGAGCGAGTTGCAGGATGCAGTATGGGACGAGATTGATTTCGACAACGCTGTCTGGACCATCCCGAAGGAGCGCATGAAGCGATCGAAGCCGCACAACGTCTACCTGTGCCGGCAGACCCTCGACATCATGATCGCGCTACAGGCGATTTTGCTTCGCGATGCAAAGCGCCCCAGCCGGGGTCCCCGCGCGACCTGTCGCGTGGGGTGGGTGCGGCGCGGCGGAAAATCGTTGGCAACCGGCATTGCCTGTCCGGCACGGCTGACGCCCCGATCGCCCTCTCAGAAGGCCGTGGGTGTGGCCTCTCAGCGCCGCAGGTAGATCGCCATGGCTGAACCGGCTCCGCGATACCGCCTTGCCGCTGCCACCTGACCGGGACCGATCAGGCCGCCAGCAGCATGAAGCGAGCTATGTCCTGCGAGACGATCTGGTCCCGCAGCCGTGCCGCCAATGCGTCGTGGCCGAGAAGCCTGAGATCTTCGTTGAAGTCACTGAGCCGCGGCGTGAGCACGACCGTCTCGATCCCGACCGCGCTCGCACGCTCCGTCAGGGTCGCCATCGCCCCATCGCCGGCCGGATCTTTGTCGCGGGCGACATAGATCCGCCGCAGCGTCGTCGGGAACAGGATGGCGCTGAGATGGGCCGCCGAGAGCGCTGCCAGAGACGGCATAGCGGGCAGAGCCGTGCGGACGGACAGCACCGTTTCGATGCCTTCGCCGGCCGTCATAACCTCGCTGCCCATGCCGAAGCGGACGGCGTTTCCCAGGAGATCACCCATCGCACGCCGGGGCGTCTCGATCGGCGCACGGCCAAGACGCGCCTCGCTGAAGCCGTCGGGATCGAGCCAGGTGCGGTGCGCGCCCGTGATCGTGCCGGCGGGGTCGGTGACGGCGGCGACCATTGCCGGCCAGGTCTCAGTCGGTGCGTTCTCGTCGGCCCGATAGTAGCAGCGGGGGTGGAAGCGCAGGGCTCCGGTTTCGTGCAAAGCCGTAATGGCTCGGTTCCGCAAATACGTTTCCACGAGCATCCGCCCGATGGGCCTCGCCATCGCAAGGAGCCGCCGCGACGCTTCGGGCGATCCTGCCGGCGCCGATGCCGGTCGCCAGTCACGCTTCCCCGGTTCGGGTTCAGGATGCGGCAGGGCAAGGAAGGACCGGGCCTCGTCGGCAATGTCCCTGAAGTCGATCAGCCCGCAGCTTTCGCGGATGACGTCGAGAAGATCGCCATGCTCGCCCGTGGCGGAATCGGTCCACTTGCCCGCTGCGCCCTTGCCGGTTTCCGGCCCGGTCAGCCGGACGAACATCGACCGGCCAGGCGTGTTGCGGGCATCGCCGACCTGCCAGTAGCGTCCGGCGCGGTGGCCGGACGATAGATAATGACGGCAAACCGCCTCGGCGTGTCGGCCGAGACGGATTGCGAGTTCGGAAGCCGCGAGGCGGGCCATCTATGCCGCCTCCCGTTCGCCGATGCGCTCGACCGGCCAGCGTTCGAGCAGCTTGGCGAGCACGACCGGGCCGGACGCATCGACCGGCACGAACATGCGCAGTTTCCACGAGGTGATCTCGTGGAACAGGCCATAGGCCGTGAGCCGCTCGCGCATCGTGTCGGTGAAGCCGGAGAGTTCGATACGGTTCGCGCCCATGACGCGCGCGCGCCGAAGCTGAAGGCCCTCGGCGAGATCGAGGATCGTGCGGCCGTCCATCAGCGCCATGAAGGCGTCATCGGGCGCGAGCGCGGTCGTGCCGGTCGTGGTCGCATTGGCGGCCCAGGCCGGAGAAACCCGGCGGCCGATGATGCGCTCGCCGTCATCGGTCTGGAGGCGATACACCCGCGTCGATTCATTCGGCAGGCGCTTCCAGATCGGCAGGAGCAAGCCGGTCACGACATGGATCGTGCTGTCGGCAAACTCCGGCACCTCGGCGATCTCGGCGTTCCAGGCGGCGGCGAACGCATCCTGATCGGCCTCGATCCAGTGCGTTTCGGCCATGGCGTTCAAGGGGATGTTATGCCCCTCCATCGGGCGCAGGAGCCGCACGCGGCGCTCGATCTCGCCATCGTCGAGCATGATGCTGGTGGTCGGCACCTGCACGGCGGCGCGGCCGGAACGCTCGTTGACGAGGAGTTTCGCGCGCCGGTCATCGAGATGGCCGAGTGCTGTGTCTAGGGTCAGCGGACGATTGCGCTGGCGCTGCGTGATGGTGAGCAGCCGGGTTTCCGCGCCGGTCCCCGGATGGACATAGATGGTCTTGCGGTCGGTGACGGTGAACCGCTCGGCAGTCAGCGTCTCCAGCCCGGCGTCATAGGTTCCGCTCGCGATGGCGCCCTCGATGCGCGCCGTCAGCAATTGCTCGAAGGCGGTGAAGAGGACGCCCTGAAGCTCGATGGTCAGCGCCAGCAGCCGATTGAGGAAGGTGGTGATCGGCGGCAGATCGTCCTTGATGCCGGTCGAGTCCATCAGCTTCAGGCCGGTGGCGGACTCGAAGCGGTCGAGCGAGCAGCCCTCGACCTTGCCGCGCACCAGCAGCATGTAGAGCTGGCGCAGCGCATCGCGCGCATAGGGACTTTCCAGATTATCCTCGGGACGGAAGAGACCTTGGCCGCCGGTCTGGCGCTGGCCCCGCGTGATCGCGCCGAGCGTGTCGAGGCGGCGGGCGATCGTCGAGAGGAAGCGCTTTTCGGCCTTCACGTCTGTTGCGATCGGGCGAAAGAGCGGCGGCTGCGCCTGATTGGTCCGGTGCGTGCGGCCGAGGCCCTGGATGGCGGCGTCGGCTTTCCAGCCCGGTTCGAGCAGGTAGTGGACGCGCAGCCGCGTGTTCCGCGCCGAGAGTTCGGCATGATAGCTGCGCCCGGTGCCGCCGGCGTCCGAGAAGATCAGGACGCGCTTGTCGTCATCCATGAACGCCTGCGTCTCGGCGAGATTGGCGGAGGCCGCGCGGTTCTCGACGACAAGGCGGTCGATACCGCCCGGACTGCGTTTTCGGACGATCCGGCGCGAGCGGCCCGTCACCTCGGCCACCATGTCCGTGCTGAAGTGCTGGACGATCTGGTCGAGCGCGCCGGGGACGGCCGGCAAGCTCGCGAGCTTCTCGATCAACTCGTTGCGGCGGGCGACGGCCTCCCGGCTTTCGACGGGCTGGCCGTCCCGCATGACCGGATGCGACGAGACCTTGCCGTCGCTGTCGGTGAAGGGCTCGTAAAGCTGAACGGGAAAGCTGGTTTCGAGGTAGGACAGGACATATTCGCGCGGCGTGATGTCCGCCCGGATGTCGTTCCATTCTTCTGTCGGGATATCGGCCAGACGCCGTTCCGTCAGCGCCTCGCCGGTCGAGACGATCTGGATCACGGCGGAATGACCGGCTTCCAGATCGGCGGTGATCGACCGGATCAGGGTCGGCGTTTTCATGCTGGTGAGCAGATGGCCGAAGAAGCGCTGCTTGGCGGCCTCGAAGGCCGAGCGGGCGGCGGACTTCGCCTGCTTGTTCAGCGTACCGGACGATCCGGTGATGTTGGCGGCCTCCATCGCCGCGTCGAGATTGTTATGGATGATGGCTTATCGCGAGGAAGCGGTAATGCGGAGGAACGCGGCGTAGTCCTGCAAAGCTGCGGAACATTTCGCCACGTCCTTCACATTATTCTATAGGGTGTCGAGCCATCCCATCAGATTGGCATCTCGCTTCCACGAAGGTGGCACGTTGCTCGCCGCCGGGGCGCCAACCTGTTCCAGCGCCTTTCGTTTGGTCTCCAGATTGGCCTGAGCATAGTGATTGGTCGTATCGAGACTGACGTGCCCGAGCCAACTGCGGATGACGGTGATATCGACCCCGGCGGCAACGAGGTGGACGGCGGTCGCGTGCCGGAAGCTGTGAGGCGTAACGTGTTTTGACTGGAGGGTCAGCGTCGATTTCGCGGCTTGTTCCACGTAGGCGTTGAGCTTGAACCGCACCCCTGACGCCCCTAGCGGTTCACCGTATCGATTGACGAAGATCCGCTCATCGGGCGCACGCGGCTGTCGCTCCAGTAGCTTCCTGAGCAATGCCACGGTTTCTGGCCAGAGCGGGCAGATGCGTTCCTTGCGCCCCTTGCCGTAAAGACGCACGAAGTTCGGTGCATCGAACCGGATTGCTTCGGGACAGAGGTCAAGCGCCTCTTGGATTCGCGCGCCACTGTTATAGAGGAACGAGAGCAGTACATGGTCGCGCAGCCCTTCGAGTGTCGATCGGTTGGGCTGGGCGAGGATGGCCTCGACCTCCTCGGGCTCGAGGTAGCACGGCGCGGAGGTGGGCTCCCGCTTCAACGGAACAGCCAGGACCTCTGAGCACTGCGCGATGTATTCCGGATTCTTGTCCGCCACGAAGCTGAAGAAGCTGCGGATGGCGGCCAGTCGGCAGTTCCGCGTGCCGATCGTGGTCTTGCGGCCATGCTCGGTATGATGAAGGAACGCGCGCACCTCGCCGGCCGAGACGTCGGTGAGCGTCAGCCGCGCGACCCCGCAGCCTTTTCGCTCCGCGACGAACCGAAGCAGCAGCCGCCAGGTGTCGCGATAAGAGCGGATCGTGTGGATTGACGCGCTGCGCTGCTCGGCCAGCCACTCCTGGAAGAACGCCCGCAACAACGCGGGCAATGGATTGCCTTTCCTCATGGCCGCGCCTCCGTGACAAGGCACGGGGCGCCGAGCGCGCGGAACCGTTCACTGGCTTCCTGCAACAGATCCTGCGTGACGGTGATGTAGACCAGCGTGGAGTGGAGATCCCGGTGCCCCATGTAGGTCGAGAGGAAGTGCAGTTTTTCCTGAGGGTTAATGCCGGACCGGTACCACTGGAGGATGCGGTTCACCACCATCGAGTGACGAAGGTCATGGACCCGCGGCCCGGTCCGGCCCGAAGCGGGCTTGAGCCCAGCACGGCGCATGACGTTGGTAATCATTGTCGTAACCGCCTCGGGCCTGTAGCGGTCATTTAAGTGGGCATGCCAGAACAGCCCTGATTTCGGGTTCTGTGGGCCGCCAGCGCGCCGCCTCGCATCGATGTACGCGCGCAGTTCGACCGCGACACTGTCGGATAGAGGCAAGATCCTGGTCTTGTAGAACTTCGTTTCCCGGATCGTGATCGTGCTTGATTGCAGGTCCACGTCACCAAGATCGAGCCATGCCAGCTCGCTTCGCCGTAGCCCGGCACAATAGGCCAGCATGATCATGGTGTAGAGGGTCAACGGCCGCAGCGGAGCGTCCGGCGACGGATAAGTCCGTGCGGTATCGAGCATACGCCGAACGTCAGCCGGGCTGAAGATATGCGGTTGCCGATGCTCCCGCGCTACTTCCCGCTCTGGCCGGGGATTGAAGCGCTTTGGCGGGATAGTCGGATCGAGGCGGAACCGCGCCTTGGTCAGGATGCGCGCCAGCTTCTGGCATTCAGCCGCGTGGTTGCGGGTCGGCTTGGCAGCCGCCCAGCTCGCAATCATTGCCTCAAGTGGTTGCTCCGCGAGGTCGGGACGGGCCTGAAGGAACCGATCGAACCGCAGCAGCCAGTGAGCCTGCGCTTCATATTGATATCCCCGGCTGCGCATCAGCATGACATGGTCTTGCATGAAGTCACCCAGCACGCTGCCGAAGGGCGCAGGCCGTCGTAACGCGGCCAAGGATTCGTCGGGATTCGGGGAAGCCAAGGCCCGCCAGATCGGCTTGCTTTGCTTGACGTTGTACCGACGGCGAAGTGCAGCAACAGGGTTGTCGGCGATCAGCCCGATTTCGACGAGGTGGTCGAGGAAGCGGTCGACAATGCAGACCTGATTGAGCAGCGTCGACAATCGCCAACGTTTTTGCATCTCCTTCAGCCAGGCGTCGAGCATCTGCCGGTCCACCGCCGGATGCCGGCGGGCAACATCTTCGAAGGTGCAAAGGAACCAGCGATATGTCGGTACGCTTCCCGGCCGGAACTGCGATTTTACCAGGAAGGCGTCGACGACGGTGCGATCGGGATCGTGCCAGGCGCTCATGACAGCACCTCCATTCCAGGCACCTCGAGTGCCACGGCTCGGAGATCATCTGTTGCCAGTTTGAGATAAGTATTGGTGGATTCGGTGGATCGATGCCCGAGCACGTCGCCGATGATCTTTTGCGGGACCGATGCCCGCAGCATTTCGACCGCACGTGCGTGGCGGAAGACATGCGGCCCCCGCTTTCCTGCTGGCACTACGCCTGCGGCGGCCAACCGACCGCGGATCATGCCGTACAGGTTCGTCATTGCGATATAGGGTGCGCAGGATCGGACGAAGATTTCCCGCACTTCAACCTGGGGCCGCCCAAGGCGCAGATAATCCAGCAGCGCTTCACCAACAGTCACCATTAGCGGCATGTACGAGTACGCGTTGGTCTTGGTGTGGCAGATCCGGAGGGATTCTGCGCGCCAGTCCACGTCATCGAGCCGAAGGCGGCATATCTCACCTTCGCGCAGCCCATACGTGGCAAGCAGCTGAAGTATCGCATAATCGCGTAGTCCGCGTGGCGATCTGTCCTCCTGCGTTGTCGCCAGAACCGCGGCGATTTGGCTCCTTTCCAGCGTCGACGGCACATCTTCGTAGGCATAGAGCATGGGGCCGATGATGTGTGGCGTCAGATCGGTCGGGATGCGACCCGTCCGATGCAGATGGCGAACCACCGAACGGAGACGCTCAGCGACATCGGCCAATGATTTGCGCCGTAAACCAGGCGCGCGCATGTCCATGTAGAGATCGATGTCCACGATGCTCAACGTTTCGAGGCTGGCGGCACCGGCCCGGTCGAACTGCCATCGCAGGAAGTTTCGCGCCTCCCACATCAGCGCCGCAATGGACGCGCTTGCCAAACCGCGCTCCTCGCGCAGCCATGCCTCGTATTCGCGGCAAATTTCATGTCGATGCTCGTCATCGGGACCGATCATTTCTGCGTCCGGGGGCCAATTGCCTTGAGCAAGCCGGAGGAGCTTGGCGATCGCGGTGCGGGGCAACATGTGCCAACGCGCACTGGGAGGCCGACCGTACTGGATCTCAAAATCCTGAACCGCATAGCCAAAATACTGATCGACCTGCTGCGGCGTCACAGTCTCGACCTGTATATCGCACTCGGCCAGATAATCGAGAAACGCGCGGGCGTAGAGACGGTGGTTCGCCACGACCACGGGATTGTAATTCTGTGTGGTGAGCGAATTCGAGAGTTCGGTGATCAACTCGTCATGCAACTTCAACATGATTGCCTCCTCAGCTGGTCCAGGGACCGCCGAGGTTCGCAACCAATATAATGCGCAGCAACTGCGCACACTATCATGGGAATTCGCCGGTTACGCCGCGCTCCTCCGCATTACCGCTTCCTCGCGATAAGGGATCTTATGCGCAGCTCGCCATAAGATCGCGAAGGCCCCGGCATAGGCGTCGTAGATGCGCGTCTGCTCGGGCGTCAGCGCGTGCTCGACCAGCTCATATTCCACGCCGTCGAAGGAGAGCGAGCGGGCGGTGTAGAGGCCGAGCGCGCGCAGGTCGCGCGCCAGCACCTCCATCGCCGCGACGCCGCCGGCCTCGATCGCCTCAACAAATTCGGCCCTGGTCGAGAACGGGAAATCCTCGCCTCCCCAGAGGCCGAGCCGCTGGGCATAGGCGAGATTGTGGACGGAGGTGGCGCCGGTCGCCGAGACATAGGTGATGCGGGCGTTCGGGAGCGCGTGCTGGAAGCGAAGCCCGGCACGACCTTGCTGCGAGGCGGCGACATCGCCCCGTTCACCCTTGCTTCCGGCGGCATTCTGCATCGCGTGCGCCTCGTCGAAAATGATCGCTCCATCGAAATCGGAGCCCAACCATTCAACGATCTGCTTGACGCGGGAAAGCTTCTCGCCGCGGTCGTCGGAGCGCAGCGTGGCGTAGGTTGTAAATAGGACGCCTTCGGCAAGCGTGATCGGCCGCCCTTGCGGGAAGCGCGAGAGCGGCGTGACCAGCAGGCGCTCCATGCCGAGCGCGGACCAGTCGCGCTGCGCGTCCTCCAGGAGCTTGTCGGATTTGGAGATCCAGACCGCCTTTCGCCGGCCTTGCAGCCAGTTGTCGAGGATGATCGCGGCGGACTGGCGGCCCTTGCCGACGCCGGTGCCGTCACCGATGAAGAAGCCGCGCCGGAAGCGCACGGCCTTCTCGGCATCGTCGCGGGCGGCCGAGACGAGATCGAACCTCTCGTCCACGGTCCATGCGCCGGCGAGATAGTCCGAATGGGCTTCGCCCGCATAGACCAGCGTTTCGAGCTGGGCGTCGGACAGAAGCTCGCGGATGTTGGCGGGGAGTTGCGGGCGATAGCTCGGCTTCGGCGGCGCGACGCTCGCCATCGCCGCCGACTGCACCAGCTTGGTCGGGTGAGCCTGAGACCCGGAGATACGGATCGCCTGCAATCCGTATTCTTCATAAATGGCGTCGGAGATGCGGCCGTCGTCGTCGGCCCCGGCTTCGGTCTCAGCCAGCGCGTCGACGATCTCATAGTCGAGCGCGACACCTTCGGGCTCGGCCGCGACGACGGCGGGCGTGGTCCTGGCGGCGCGGTTGAGATAGCCGCGCACGCTGCGCGCGGCGGCGGGCGCAGCGGTCGGGATGATGACGGACGGATCGACCGGCAGGCGCGGCGGAAGATGCGCGCCGATCCAGTCCATGAGCGTCGCGGCGTCTGGCGCGGTGCCCGGCGAGACCGGGAAGACCGTGGGATCGTCGGCGGGCAGCTTGTCGATGACGGTGAGCCGCGTGGCGAATGTCGTGCCATGCTTGGCATAGACCGCGCCGTCGATCCCGGCGGAGAAGACGACGCGGCCACGCTCCTGCAGGCGGGCGAAGGCGGCGGTCCACGCCGGGGCTTCCGGGCCGAAGTTCGCGCCGGTGATCGCAACGAGACGCCCGCCGGGCGCAAGGCGCGCAAGCGCCGAGGCGACATGGCGGAACGCCGCGTCCGCCATGCGGCCCTCGACATGGACCATCGCCGAGAACGGCGGGTTCATGAGCACGACGGACGGGACAGCGGCGGTATCGAGATGATCGTCGATCTGCGCCGCGTCGAAGCGGGTGACGGGAATGGCCGGAAAGAGGGAGGAAAGCAGAGCGGCGCGCGTGTCGGCCAGCTCGTTGAGCACGAGCGAGCCGCCGGCGATCTCCGCGAGGATGGCGAGCAGGCCGGTCCCGGCCGAAGGCTCCAGCACACGGTCGGCGGATGTGATCGCGGCGGCGGTCGCGGCGACCAGGCCGAGCGGGATCGGCGTCGAGAATTGCTGGAGGGCCTGGCTCTCCTGCGAACGGCGGGTGTGGGTCGGCAGGAGCCCGACGATCTTGCCGAGCAGCGGGAGTGTTGCGACGGGAGAACCGGCTTTGCGGAAAAGCGCCTTTCCGTATTTGCGCAGGAACAGGACGGTCGCGACCTCGCACGCCTCATAGGCGGTTTTCCAGTCCCAGAGGCCGGTGGCGTCGGAGCCGCCGAAGGCCGTCTCCATCGCGCCGCGCAGGGCGACGGCATCGACGCGCGCCCCGCGTTCGAGATGCGGCAGGATCAGGAGGGCGGCAGCGTGGACGGCGGCGGCGGTGTCGCCGGGTGCTGCGAGCGGCGTCGCCGGCAGCGTATCGGCGAGAGGAAGCAGAGTGTTCATCGGGAAATCCTCGGGAGAGCGGAAACGGGCAAGCCCGCCGGCGCTCTCTCTCTCGGACCGGACGGGCTCAAACCCGTCCCGGCCACTCTCTCCCTCTGATGCCGTGGCGATAGCCGGCATGAAAAAGGCGCCCGACCGTGCGGCGGGGCGCCTGTCGAGATCAGCCGAAACGGCGTCCGGCTTCGGTGAACGTGTATTGGTTGGCGGCGATCGTCTCGTCCACGACCTCATCCGAACTGAGATATTCGTATTCCCGTTCGAGCTGCCGGTAGAGCCAGCGGGCGAGATCGCGCAGCGCCTCGATCACGGCGTCCCCCGCATCAGTGGTCATGTCCTGCCAGACCGGGCTATGCCGCTCGACCGAGATCGCCATGCAATACTCATGGGAATAGCGGCCGCGATGACTGACATCGGCGCAGAGCTGATAGAAGTTGCGGCGCTGGATCGCCTGCAAATCGGCGGCGATGGCGTGCAGGCGCGTGTCCTGCGGCGCGTGCTCGCGAATTTCGCGGGCGGCGTTTTTCCGAAAGGCATAAAACGCCTGATAGCTGGCGCCATCGCCCTGCGACCAGAAGCCGGTGAACGCGATCTGCGGCTCCTGCCGGGAGCCGCCGCCCGTGAGGCGAACGAGCTGGGTTTTCAGGCAGATACCGAGGATTTCCGCGATGCGCTGGAAATCCTCGAATACGGAATCATACCAGCCGTAATCGAAGCCGCGTTCGCGATACCAGGCGCGGGCGTTGTCCTTGGCGGCGTCGGAAAGCTCGTCGAGCCGATAGACGGTCGTTTCGATGGTCTCAGGCATCGGGATCGCCTCCGCCGAGAACCTGGGCGAGCCAGCCATCGGTATAGGTCCAGGCGATGGTGTCGCCGGTGGCGAGATCGAGAACATGCGCGCCGCCGCCAAAGCCGTCGAGGCGCGGCCGCGAGCAGGTGTTGGCATATTGGAAGCCCCAGCGTCCGGTGAGGCCGAACGCCGCCGCGCAACGCTGGACGAACCGGATGACATGCGCGGGATCGCCGGTGGAATCATCGCGCATCCAGAGCTGCGTGCCGCCATGCTCGGGCACGATGGACAGATGAAACCCTTCCGACGGCGGGTCTTCGTCGGCGCTCTCGGCAGAGAGCGTGTTGTAGAGATCGAGCGCGCGAGCGGCGTTCTCGGGCGTGCCCACGTCGAGCAGGCAGGAAAAGCGGGTGAGATATTCGGCCATGGCTGGCTCCTCAAACGACGAAACCCGGCGCATGGCCGGGTCGGATGGATGGAAAGGTGGAGCAGAACGTCAGGCGGCCAGCGGCAGTCGCAGAAGCTCGGCGGCGGTCTCGCGCCAGAATGCATCGACCAGCCGCGCTTCAAGCTGACTGGCGCGGTAGCGATAGTCGCGAGCCGGGCCGTGCTCGCCGCGACCGGCGGCGGCGAAGGCCGCGCCGCGCAGCTTGCTCGCTTCGGTGACGATCTGGCGGGCCTCGGCGTCGGATGCGACCGGCTGCTGCCAGAGGATGATCCCGGCCCGGACCGTTCCGGCGAGAAACAGCCCCTGATCGCAGTCCTGAATGACGATCGTGCGCGGGCGGAAGCGCAGCATGTCGTCGGTCCCGACGCGGATGTCGCCGCGAGCGACACGGTTGCTCGCGACGGACATGGCTTCTTCGGGCGACAGGCATTCGCCGATGGCGACGATTTGGTCGAAACTTTGGGCTTCCATGTCGTCGTAGCTGGCGGTGCCGATGCAAGAGATCCGCAGCGGGAATTTCTGCGCGCGCTGGAGGGTTGGTAGAACGTGCCGGGCGAGAATGGCGCCGATCAGAGCGGCGTTGAATTGGCGGGCAAGGGTCATGGGACTAACTCCGCGACGGGCGGTGGAAGCCTCTCCTCCACCTCGTAACCCGTCACGGCCAGGCCGACCGGCCTCTGCCTCTCTCCACTCTTGGAAGACGGCAGTGGCTTGGATGAAAAATGCGCCCCACCGGATGATGGGGCGCAGGTTTCGATCATTCGGCCGCGACGAGAACGACGTGTTCGTCTTCGGTCTCGGCGGCTTCCTCCTCGTCGCCATCGCCCGCCAGGAAATCCGGCAGGGCTTCGTCATCACCAGCATCGGCAGCGTCCGCGACGTCGCCGTCGAGTTCGACCAGGCGCAGCGGCTCGGGCAGCCAGCCCGTTTCGGCCAGCAGGCGTTCGGCTTCCTTCGCCATGTCCCCCTTCTTCAGATGCGCGATGAGCTGGGCGGCGCGTTCGCCCGCACCTTCGCGGACAGCTTCGAGGATGCGGGGCTTGGTGACGCGGCCGAGATAGTTGTCGACCGTGGGCCTCCAGCCGCCATCCGCTACCATGTCGAAGCCGGTGGCGCGGGCGATCCGGTCTGCACCGGACAGGCGGCGATCAAGGCCGAACTGCGAAACGCCGGAACCGCTGTGGGGGTTCGGCCGCTCGTAGAGGGCGTTGACGCCGTAGCTGACGCAATGGGCCAGCAGCGCCATCCGGCTCGCCTCGTCGAGCGCGGCGATCCAGTCCCAGACCGCGCCTTCGTCGGAAGGAACATCGGCCTTCCAGGCGTCGAAGCGTTCGTCGATGGCCTTGGCCGAGGGCGTGTCGCTGAGATCGCTGCCCTGCACGCCAAGATGCGGCTGTCGCACGCTGATCTCCATGCAGCCGGTCGGCGCTGCGTAGTGATAACGCTGCATGACCAGGCGGTGCAGGAGCGCGGTCATCGCGACATGCGGGTTATTGGCGAGCGCGTCGTGGAGCGCCAGCGTGCGATGGGCGGTGAGTTCGATCACGAGCCGTTCGGGGAGCGGCTTGATCGCGTCATCCTCGTCGTCCTCCGTATCGACCGGCTCGCCGCCGATTGTGATGACGGCGCGCTGGACGCTGGCCTGGGCAGCGACCGCGCCGCTTTCGGCATCCGTCTCGCCATCGCCGGCTGCGTCCTCGCCATCGCCGGTGACGGGCGCCTCGTCCTCGGGACGGACGTAGCCGCGAGCGACGACAAGCTGGCCGGCGCGATCGATGCTGATGAATACGCCCGCGCGGGCGATCTCGGCAGCGTCATAGATGGCCGGGCGCTTCTCGAAGACGCTCAACGCGGCCTCGATCTCGCCGAGGCGCGCGTCGATGTCATCGGGCAGCTCGTCGTAATCGGCGTGTTCCGCCTCGAGCCGCTCGTATTCCTCGCGCAGTGCCTCCCGAATGGCGCGATCCTCCTCGCTCAGATCGGGGAAGGTGGCGTTGAGGACGCGAAGACCGCGATCATGGCCGTAAGGCAGATCGGTATCGATCTCGATCCACTTCCAGCCCTCCGCCGCGACTTTATCGGCGATGACCTTCAGCTTGTCCGAGACCAACCGGTCCAGCAGCGCGGGGTTTTCCAGCCAGCCCTCGTCCTCATCGGAGAACAGGTCGCGCAGCATCACGCCGCCGGCCTGCTCATAGGCTTCGACGCCGACGAACTGCGCGCGCTTGTCGTCGGTCGGCACGGTCGTTTCGGTGAGGAGATCGCGAATGTACCAAGGCTGGCGATTGTGCGAACGCTGGATCGCCTCCCAGACCTGTTCCTGACGGGCATGATCAGGGTTGACGGTGAACGCCTCCAGCATCGCCAGCGTCATCTCGCTGCGCGCATAAGCGTCCAGCAGGGACTGCGCGACGCGGGCGAGGCGGAGCCGCTGGCCAATGTAGCGCGGCGTGGTGCGATACGCGTCGGCGACTTCCTCCTTCGACATGCCGCCGTCGACCATGCGCTTGAACGCCTTGAACTGGTCGAGCGGATGCAGGGCGAGACGGACGACGTTCTCCGCGTAGGAATCGTCGACGGCCGAGGTCTTGGCGTTGGCCTTCTTGACCAGGCAGGGGACCAGCCCATCGGCCGGGAAGCGGCCCGCTGCAACAAGGCGGGCGATGGCGCGGTAACGCCGGCCGCCCGCCGGGGTCTCGAAATCGCCGATCTCGACGCCGGCATCGTCGAGGATGGCACGGACATTGAGACCCATCACGAGGTCTTCGCGCCGGTCGATGTCATGGGTCAGCTCGTCGAGACCGTTTTCGACGTCGATCTCGCGGACATTGCTGTCCGACAGCCGGATGCGGTGGAACGGAATGTCACGCGAGCGGGAAAACTCGATCATCGCGACGGCGGGGTTCTTCTTGCGGGTAGCGGCCTTGGCCATGGTCTTCACTCCATGACGGACTCCGAGAAACTCTCTCTCGGATTTCAATCCGTCACGAAGCGAAGCGCCGCCCTCTTCCTCTGAAGGGCAGCGCCACGCACTTCGGTTCGCCGGATCGCGCAGGTCACGCGGCCCTCCGCATATCGTCGGCGTCGGGCAGGCTGTCGGCGTCCGGCCCGAAGGACAGAAGCCAGTCCGCCGCCTTGCTCGCCTGCGAGGCGGCGCGGACGATCGCGCGATTGTCCTCGCGCAGCACCTCCAGCCACGAACCGATATAGTCGGCATGGCGCACGGTCGGCACGATGCCGAGCGAGGCGCAGCAAAAGGCCGAGATCAGCTCGGCCGTGATTTCCTCGACCGAATAGAGCTTCGAGCCGAAGGAGCCGGAGAGGTTCCGATTCAACCGGTGTGCTGCACCGCTGGCGTGACCGAGTTCGTGCAGCGCCGTCCGGTGCCAGTTGATCGGCTCGAAATAGGCAGCCGGCGGCGGCACCTGCACATAGTCGAGCGACGGCACGTAGAACGCCCGGTTGCCGCCTATGCGGAAATCGATGCCGGTCGCCTTGATGAGCCCCTCGACCTGGGGCTCGATCATGCCGGGCGGCGGCGGCGGCGCGGACGCCTCGATGTCTTCGGGCAGGTCGTCGCATTGCGCCGTGTTGAACACCGTGAAGCGCTTCAGGAACGGGATCGCATGGGCTTCCTCGCCGGCCTCGAAGGCGCGGCGCTTCTCGTCCTCCGGCGTGAAGCGGTCGGCATAGACGACGGTGGTGCCGCGCTCGCCCTTGCGGACATGGCCGCCGAGCGACAGCGCCTGGCGGAAGGTGAGCCAGCCTTGGCCGGCGAAGCCGTGGTCTATGACGGCGCCCCAGAGGATCAGGACATTGATGCCGCTGTAGCAGCGCGAGGTCGCGGCATTACGCGGCAGACCAAGGGGAGCCTTGGCCGCCGCGCTGCCCCAGGGCTGCACCCATGGCACGCGGCCGGCTTCCAGTTCGGTGATGATCTTGTCGGTGATTTCGTCATAGAGGTTCGCCCGCTCAGTGCCGGTGCGAGGGGTGCGGTCATGTCTGGACATCGCGGTTCTCCGCGACGGGCGCCGGAAGCCTCTCCTCCAGCTCTCTACCCGTCACGGCAAAACCAGCCCGCACTCTCACTCTATGAGATCAGGCACTGCATCGTCTGGTCGGGCAACGCCGTGATCGGCTCCGCCCGGCCGAGTCGATCCTTGCGCGCGATTAGGACACGCGCTCCGAGCGCCAGTTGCCGTCCTTGCCCTTCGCGAGCCGCCAGGTCCGCGCCGTGACCAGCGTGCCGCGTGCGGTGCGATAATCTGGAACGGTGAGACGGATGGAATCGCCTTCAGCATGCCACTCCGCGATGACGGTGACGCCATCGCCGAACTCGACCAGACAGTCGGGCGCGGCCTTTCCGTCGTCGTCGACGGTGACGCGGCCTTTCCGAAAGGCATGACTATGCGGAAACAGGAATCGCATTCGGGCGCCTTCTCTTTCTCGGGCATCTCACGCCCTGAAGATCGCGTCGGATGATAGCCTGACAAGGGGGCGTTGCGGGGTCTCCCCGCAGAAGGGTGTGTGCCGGCGACTTCGGCGCCGGCCAGGGGGAAGGCTTTCCCCCTCGGCAAAGGCATCATGGCGATTAACGGGACTGACTCACATCTCCATTGCTGGCTGGTACAGGCTCCCCCGGATATTGGAACGAGATTGGCCTGTCCGTGGCGATCGAAGGCCTTCAGGACGCTTTGCGCCAGCGCAGGCCACGCGAGCCAAGCGAGATTGCCATCCAGGCCAGCGAGGAGCAGTCGCGACGGTCATTCGGTCCTATCTCGCGCTGCTGGCCGCCAATGGCTAAGGGATCAGGAATATGATTTCCCCAAATGCCGAAACGAAATGCCCACGCTGCGGGGAGGGCACGGGCTGGAATTCTTGACCAGGTCAGTAATTAGTCATATATGACTTATTGAAAGCTAAATTCCATCAAATATGGATGATTGAGATGAGTTCCCCCAAGGCGAAACCAGCATTGGAACGGCTGGGCCAGGATATCCGCAACGCGCGTCTGCGGCGTGGCATCGCCGTGGCGGATCTCGCTGTGCGTGCGGGAACCTCGCCGAGTTCCATCGCCCGCCTTGAACGAGGCGATCCCGGCGTTGCCATCGGAACGCTTGCCGACGTTCTCGTTGTACTCGGCCTTCTGGAGCGGCTCGCTGACCTGGTCGATATCCGCAAGGACGATCTGGGGCTGGCGCTGGCAGCGGAGCACGGACCGCGCAGGGGCCGTTCCTTCGCGACAAGGCTGAAAAAACAGAAGGCTCAGACGGAGGAGACGCAGGATCGACAGGACGTTGTGGACCCTGACGGGGCCTCCTTCTGATGGCCGATCTCTTCGCCCATGTCGCGCTTGGCGAAGGCCGGACAACGGTGGGGCAGTTGCGTTTCACCCATGCCGGGCCGCGGCAATTCTCGACCTTCGCCTATGGCGCCAAATGGATTGAAAATCCGCGTGCCTTCGCCATACAGCCCGATTTCCCTCTTGAGGCCGGCCCGTTCCACACTTCGGGACAGCCCGGAAACATGCGCGACGCATTGGCGGGCGTTTTCGCCGATGCGGCGCCGGACAGTTGGGGGCGCAGGTTGCTCGAACGCGCTTATGGCAATGGTCTCAATGAATTCGAGTATCTGACGCTTTCCGACGATACCTGCCGGCAGGGCGCGTTGCGCTTTCTGGACGACGAGGGCGAGATCATTCGCGGCAAGGCAGCCGACGCCGTTCCGCGTCTGGTCGATCTCGAAACCATCACGGCGATCGCGCGCGCCTATGAGCAGGGCAAGGAAATCTCGCCCGAGGAGATGCAAGCGCTGGCCGGCGCAGGCGGCTCCGGCGGCGCTCGCCCCAAAGCCAATGTCAGGGACGGCGATGCGCTGTGGCTGGCGAAGTTCACCTCGGTGCACGATCAACAGCCGATCGAGCGCGTTGAGGTCGCGACCCTCCGCCTGGCGGCAGCCTGTGGTATCCGCACACCCGAGGCCCGGTTGGAGTTGGCGGACACACCGTTTCCAGTTGCTCTGATCCAGCGGTTCGACCGGCGTGGGTCCGCACGGATTCCGTACATCTCCGCGCGCACTGCGCTCGGCAAGACGGGGGTGGAACTGGGCTCCTACACGGAGATCGTCGATTTCATGCGGGCTTATTCATCTGATCCCTCTGACGACTTCCGCGAACTCTACCGGCGTCTGATTTTCACGATCCTCGTGTCCAACAAGGACGATCACCTGAAGAACCACGGCTTCCTCTATGTGGGGGCGGGTCAGTGGCGCTTGTCGCCGGTATTCGACGTGAACCCGTCACCGGACCGCAACCCGCATCTTGAGACCGCGATCCTCGAGGGTGGATCCCATGATCGATCAATCAGGCTCGCACTTGAAGCCTGCGAGTTTTTCGAGATTCCCGAGGCCGAGGCACGGGAGATCATCCGAACCATGGCGCAGCGCATTTCGGACGGATGGCGGGAAGCCTTCAGGCAGGTTGGCGTCTCTGGCGGGTTCGCACGCGATTATGAGGCTGCTTTCGTCGGCGACGAGATGGAAACAGCCCGCAGAGTCTAATTCATATATGACGATTAACCTATTATTATCATTCAAATATGAGTATTTGAGAGGTATTGGCGTTCCGAATCACGACGGATCGTTGAGATGCGTTTGAAAGCGGGGCGTGGGAAATCCAGGGGTGAGCAGCTGCAAGGGCCAAGCCGCCGCATGCCGGGCAATCAGATTTAGCTTGAGGGGCCGTGCAGGAAAAGGAGCCCCGCAGCGTTCACTACGGGGCTCATTCAAACTCAAGTTAAGTACGTTAGGTCCGGTCGTGGACCTGGGCGAGCGGGGCAACCCTCTTCGCTGCATCGACGCCCGCCTGTGCAGACTGCTTGGAGGTGTAGACCTCGGAGTGGCACAGGGTTTCGCCGTTGGCACCCTTAAGGCGCCAGAAGTACCCGCCTGCGTTCGCGCGGAGGATTTCAAACATGTAGCTGGCCCTCCTTGGGCCGAAAATGAGACCCGTCCGAAGCGCCGGGTCATTGATTTCTGAGGATGGGCCAGCTAGGGTAATGGTGTTCAAGCATGCCTAGCGGGCTTCGGCCCAGGTATTCGGAAATCGGCTGGTTTACGAGACCAGTCGGTTTTCCATCCATTTTGCCTTCGGGGTGAGATACGGCCCCCTCGGCGGAAGTTCGTCTGGACTCACCGGCGGAACTTCAGGAAACCGCGTCCCATCCTTTACTTCAGCGATCCGGCCCTGATTGAGGCCGAAGAACGCTGCGATATCGTGATGGCGGTCGCCCCGCTTGATCATTCCGCGAATGAGCGCCGCATCGCGCTCCGTAATTGTGAGGCCACTGGGCTTCGCCCGTGATGCCATGCATTTCTCCTATGTTTCCAACGCCAGACTCTAGCCTGACGTCGCCTTTATGAGCGCGATTCGCTTGGCTGTCAACAACAAAACACGTAATTTTATGCCGTAGCTAGTTACGGTTTTGTATTCTCTTGACGGCGTAGTGCGCTACGGCTATAGATCGCGTATGACAAAACGAGTGAAAACAGTCGCCGTCGGTCGCTCCGCCGCCCGCCTTCTGGATGTTGCGGAGGTCTTTGCAGGCGTTGGCGTGTCGCGCGAGGAAACGGTGGTTCGCCCTGGCGAACGGCTGCCGGTTATCGGCGTACGTGACCTCCAAGATGGCGCTGTAGCCGCGCGAGAAGCGCTGGACACAGTAGGCTTTTCGTCTCCCTCCAAAGCGGCGACCTATGCGGTGCAGGTCGATGACGTGCTCGTCACGGGGCGCGGTACGCTCCTGAAATTCGGCCTTGTGGGGGATGAGACAGTAGGGGCTATCGTCAGCGCAAACATCATTGTTGTGCGACCCGGCCCCGATGTGGCGGGCGGCGCGCTGTTTGCAATCCTGTCCAGCGATGTGTTTCGCCCAAAGATCGAGGTTCTGCGGAGAGGGGCGACGACGTTGCTGTCCCTGTCGCCAAAAGACCTTGCCAAGCTCGAAATCAAACTGCCGTCTCGGAACGAACAGGAGCGCATCGCCGCCCTCGTTAAGGACGCGCAACTCGCCTACCGCACCGCCCTGGAGGCTGCCGAAATCCGCCGCTCACTCGCGCGGCGTCTGATTGACGCTCGCCTGTTTGGCGACAACCAGAACAATTGAGGAAAATATGGCCAAGCTTACACGCACCGAACTGGAAAATCATCTTTGGAAATCCGCCGACATCCTGCGCGGCTCCATCGATAGTTCCGATTACAAGATCTACATCTTTGGCTTTCTGTTCCTGAAGCGGCTGTCTGATCGCTTTGAAGAAGAAGCCAAGGAGGCCATGCGTCAGGGTCTGCCGGAGGATGTCGCCTACAGCGACCCGGACGAGCATGAATTCTTTCTGGTTGAGCGCGCGCGCTGGTCGTCGATCAAAAAGCTGACGACGGGCATTGGCGATCACCTCAACAAGGCATGCGCCGCGATTGAGGACGCCAATCCCTCGATTGAAGGCGTACTGGCCAATATCGACTTCAATTCCGAATCACGCCTTGGCGACGCCAAGAACCGCGAAGGCGTTTTGTCGCGTCTGATCGACCACTTCTCACGCATCGACCTGTCGAACGCCTCGCTTTCCGAGCCGGACATGCTTGGTCGCGCCTATGAATATCTGATCGACAAATTCGCAGATGATGCAGGCAAGAAGGGTGGCGAGTTCTATACCCCCCATCATGTCGTGCGGCTGATTGTGGAGTTGCTGGATCCCAAGCCGGGCATGCGCATCAGCGATCCCACCTGCGGCTCCGGCGGCATGCTGGTTCAGGTCGCGGAGCATGTGGCGAAGCTTGAAGGCAAGAGACTGGGTGAAGCACTCAACATCACACTGCATGGGCAGGAAAAAAACCTTGGCACATGGGCTATCGCCAAGATGAACCTACTACTGCACGGGCTACGCGATGCGCGTATTGAAAAGGGCGATACGATCCGCAATCCGCGCCTGCTCGATCAGGACGGCAACCTCTTCCTGTATGACCGCGTGATCGCCAATCCGCCCTTTTCGCTGGATAGCTGGGGCGCCGAGGATGTGTCAGGCGACACCGAGAAGAAGGGGCATAACCGCTTCATCTACGGCATTCCTCCTAAGAACATGGGCGATCTGGCCTTCGTTCAGCACATGGTGGCCACGCTCAACACTAAAGGTGTTTGCGGCGTAGTGATGCCGCATGGGGTGCTGTTCCGCGGCTCAGGCGACGGCCGTATTCGCGAAGCGATGCTGAAAGCCGATCTGTTCGAAGCGATTATCGGCCTGCCGGAAAACCTGTTCGCAGGAACCGGCATTCCGGCGACCGTTTTGATCCTCAACAAGGCAAAAGCGCCTGAGCGCAAGGACAAAGTGCTGTTCATTCACGCCGCGAAGGAATTCGAGGAGCGGCCAAAAAAGAACATTCTTGGCGAAAACAACATCACGCGGATCGTCAATGCCTTCAATGCTTGGAAGGATGAGGATCGCTTCTGCCGCATCGTCGACATGAAAGAGATCGAAGAGAACGATTTTAACCTCAACATCTCCCGCTACATCGACACACTTGAGCCCGAGAAGCCGATCAACGTCAAAGCCGAGCTTGGCAAACTTTGGGCCGCCGAGCAGGCACGCGATGAAGCCGCCGCGCGCATGAACGCCCTTCTCAAGGAGATGGGCTATGTCGGGTAACGTACCGAAGGGGTGGCGCGAGGTCCGCATAGGTCAAATCGCTCGCGAAATTTCGAGCAGGAATAGGTCGAGTGCTGACATTCCGGTCTTGAGCATGACGAAGCATCGAGGCTTCGTTCGCTCCAATGAATATTTCTCAAAGTCCGTCTACAGCGAAAACACAGAGAACTATAAGATCGTAAGGCGTGGTCAATTCGCCTATGCAACGATCCACTTGGATGAAGGCTCTATAGACTATCTCAAAAACTATGACGCGGGCCTTATAAGCCCAATGTATACCGTCTTTGAGCTCAGCTCCACAGATGTCGACAAGGATGTCGCCTTTAGGAACTTCAAGCGATTTGCATTGAGCGGTCGTTTTGATCCTTACAGCAATGGGGGGGTCAATCGCAGAAAATCGATCCTGTTCAGCGATCTGGCTGCCTTTAAGTTTGCCATTCCCCCCCTCGCCGAACAGCGCGCGATTTCCGAAGTTTTAGGTGCGATTGAGGAAGCTATCGCCAGATCGGAGGCACTAATTGCGGCGCTCGCCGAGGCCAAGCACGCTACTATGCGCGAGTTGCTGACGCGCGGCATTCGGGGCCAGAAAGCGCCGATAAAGCCCTTACCGTCACGCTGGGTGCTTGGACGAGTAGCCGAGGGGATCACGCATATCCCGGCAGATTGGGACCTCGTGACACTGACGAAGGTAGCCAAGCTCGAAAGCGGTCACACTCCAAGCCGAGATAAGCCAGACTACTGGAATGGTGATATCCCTTGGTTGTCGCTAGCGGACACCGAGGCTCTTGATGCGCTCGAAGTGGACCGGACCTCGGAATGCGTCACCGCTAAGGGAATCGCAAATTCCTCTGCGCGCGTCCTGCCGAAGGACACCGTGGTGTTCTCCCGGACAGCAACGGTCGGTAAGGCCTCGCGGATGAAGTATCCTATGGCGACCAGCCAGGATTTTGCGAACTGGGTCTGCGGGCCAACTCTTGTACCGGCCTATCTCGTTCAGGTTTTCCGCCACATGGAACGCGAGTGGGATCGCCTTCAGGAAGGCAGTACGCACAAGACCATTTATATGCCGGTCTTCAAGAAGCTCCAGATCTTGCTGCCACCGACGACCGAGCAACAAAGGATTGCGGATGTTGGTGAAGCATTTGACATGCGGATCGCGCAAGAGCGTGAGACCCGCAAGGTGCTGGTCGGAAACCGGGATGCGTTAGCTCAGGAACTGCTCTCAGGGCGCATTCGCCTCCCGGAAAGCATCATTGTGCGGCATCGTGACAAAGCCGGGCAAGCTGCATGAACGAAACCAGTGAACAGCTTGAGCGCGAATGGGTAGAGGAGCCGGCGGCGGACCTTCTGAGGGTGCTGTTCGATTATAAGCCCTTGTCACCAGACGACGTACGACGATTGCGCGACGGGCTGGCAACCGAGCCGGTTCTGACGGTGCGCGTTGCGGAATGCCTGACGCGCCTCAATCCGTGGCTCGGCGAGGACGGCGTCCGCCGCGCTGTTGCGGCTGTAACGCGCGTTACAGCCGTCGATGTCATGGAGGCCAACGAGAGCGCCTATACGGCTCTCACCTACGGCGTGACGGCCCCCCATACTGAAGGTGGCAGACGACAGGACCGCAATGTGCGATTCTTCGATTTCGACGATCCATCCGCCAACACATTTGAGTTCGCGCGGCAAGTCGCCATCAAGGGTGCGCGTCAGGACATCATTCCCGATATCGTCGTTTACGTGAACGGTCTCCCGCTCGCTGCCATCGAATGCAAATCGCCGTCACTGGCCGACCCGATGGGTGAGGCGATCCGCCAATTCCGCCGCTATGAAAGCCGGGATGAGTTCGCCGGGCTTGGCGCACCCCGCTTGTTCGAAACGGCGCAGATTTCCATCGCACTTGCGCGCGACGTGGCGAAATATGGCACGACGCTCACGCCTGCCAGGCAATGGGCTGAGTGGAAAGACCCCTATCCACTCACGCTCGACGCGCTTGCGGCGCAATTGGGTCGAACGCCAACCGGACAAGACATCTTGCTCGCCGGGCTTCTCGCCCCGGCCAATCTGCTCGATCTTATCCGCAACTTCGTGATGTTCGAGACTATCGACGGACGGCGCATCAAAAAGCTGGCGCGCTATCAGCAGTTCGTTGCCGTCGGGAAGGCGATTGAGCGCATCCGGACCGCACCTAACCCACAACGCCGTGGCGGGGTCATCCACCACACCCAAGGCTCCGGTAAGTCGCTGACGATGGTGTTTCTTGCGACCAAACTGCGCCGCCTTCCCGAAGCCGAAAATCCGACGATTGTCATCGTTACGGATAGAACCGACCTTGATGACCAGATCACCGGACAATTCCAGCGTTCAGGATTTGCCAACCCCATCCAGGCCGAAAGCGGAGCCGCGCTGCGCAACGCTCTATCGGGCGGCGCTGGAACCACAGTTCTGACCACCGTCCACAAGTTTCACAGCGCCGTGCCGAAACGCTCTTCGGTCATTTCCAAAGCGCGGAACGTCTTCGTCATGGTCGATGAAGCGCACCGGACGCAATATGGTGCGCTTGCCGCTCGGATGCGGGCAGGACTGCCCAATGCCTGCATGATCGCCTTTACCGGCACGCCCATCGACAAAAAGGACCGCAGCACCCGTGAGGTCTTCGGCGACTATCTGCACCGCTACCTGATCGACCAGGCTGTGAATGATGGAGCGACCGTCCCAATCTATTACGAGATGCGCGACGCACAACTACGGATCGACGGCCGCGATCTCGAACGGGATATTCGGGCCACGTTCCCTGAACTGTCGAACGAAGAGATTGAGAAACTGAAGCGCGGCATGCGGCTTCAGGAGAAGCTTGCCGGAGCTCAAGTTCGTGTTGAGGCCATCGCCAAAGATATCCTTGCGCACTATCGAAGCACGATCGAACCGAATGGTTTCAAAGCCCAAATAGTGACGGTCAGCCGAGACGTCGCCGTGACCTACGTCGAAGCTTTGCGGCAGCTCGGTGCGCCAGAATGCGCGCTGATCATGTCTGCATCCAACAACGACAGCGCCCGGTTGCAAGCCCATCACCTGTCCAAACGCGACCGCGACACCATGATTGGCCGGTTCAAGAAGCGTGACGATCCGCTGAAAATCTTGGTCGTGTGCGATATGCTGCTCACCGGTTTTGACGCACCGGTAGAGCAGGTTCTGTATCTCGATGCCCCTCTGCGAGAGCATACGCTTTTGCAGGCCATCGCCCGCGTGAACCGGACCGCTGACGGTAAGACCTATGGGTTGGTCGTTGACTATTGGGGCGACAATCGACGCATTTCCGATGCCCTGGATATGTTCTCGGACGAAGACGGCATAGCCAGTGCGCTTCGTCCACTGTCCGAGAAAGTCCAGCTTCTGGAGAGTCGGCACCGAGCGGCCATTCGACTCTTCGAAGGTATTGGCCGCAAGGACGATACGACGTGCGTCGAGCTGCTGCGCCCCGACGACATCCGCGCCAAATTCGAACTCGACTTCCTACGCTTTGCCGAGGCCATGGACATGGTCTTGCCTGACCCAAAGGCATTGGAAGAACCCTATCCATCCGACTTGAAGTGGCTATCGCGCATCCGCGTTCTCGCCCGCCGCGCCTATCACGAGGAGCCATTTGACCCGAAGGACTACGGCGCGAAGGTGGGCGAGATTATCACCAGCCACCTCTCGGTGACGGGTGTCGAACAGTTGTTGGTGAAGTTCGATATTCTCGACCCCGCCTTCCGTCCGCATCTGGAAAGCCTCAGGTCGAGCGCTGCCAAGGCTGCCGAGATCGAGCACGCCATTCGCCAGGAGATCCACGTCCACCGCGACGAGAACCCGACGGCTTACGCCTCGCTTTGGGAACAGTTGGAGCGGATCGTCAATGATAGGCGGGAAGCTCGCGTCTCCGCTGCCAGCGCCTTGACCCAGCTTGAAGCAATGGTCGGGCGAGCCGCAGATATTCGCTCGGGCGCGGCGGGCAGAAGCGACGGCCTTACCGGAACGGCTGCTGCCATCCTGCCCTTCATTGACGCCGACCTACCAGACCCTGAACGCTCCCGGAGCGCTGCCGGTATCACCAGGGCGCTTGAGGAATATGCCGAGGTTGTCGACTGGCATCAAAAGGAGGACGTCCAGCGACAGATGCGCCGATCCATCAAGGAGCAATTGCGCAGCTTGGGATTGGATGCGCACAAGGTTGAAGCCACGACGGCAAAGATCATGGATGTTGCCCGCGCGAGGTATGCGGGATGACGGACGCGGCTCAGCATTCCATCATTTTTGGCGGCGAAACGTTTGCGTTCCTAATCGAGCGGACGGCGCGTCGGAAAACCGTGGCGATATCTGTTGGTTTCGACGGAGTGCGCGTCCTCGCGCCGTCGGACTTAGACGATGACCGCGTCCTCGGCATCGTTCGCAAGAAAGGAGCTTGGCTGCTTCGCAAACAGGCGGCGTACCGCGAACTGGGGGGGCAGCCGGTCGCCAAGGAATTTGTGAGTGGCGAGACCTTTGACTACCTCGGCCGCCAATATCGCCTGAAGCTCATTCCCGACGAAACCGCCGTCACGACCCGGATTACTGCGAGAGGTTCCACCCTTGTTGCTCCGGTGCTGCCGAATGGCCATGAATCCATTCAGCGCGCCGCTGTCCGCAGCGGGCTCAGGCACTGGTATCGAGCGCATGCGATCCAGCATTTTCCTGCCCGCGCGCGAATGATCGCAGAGACGCTTGGCATTCCAACACCGACCGTCAATGTCGTTGACCAGTCCAAACGCTGGGGAAGCTGCGATTCACGGGGGCGCATACGCCTCAACTGGCGCTTGGTGATGGCTCCGATGCCGCTGGTCGACTACGTTATTGCACACGAGGCTTGTCACGTTCTTGAGCACAATCATTCACGGCGATTTTGGCGGTCGTTGGAAACGATCATGCCGGACTACGAGGATCGCCTAAGAAGACTTGATAGAATGGGGCACCAGTTCATTTGGTGATTTTTGTATGAGCGATATAAAACTCTTTCGCACGGACAGTGCTTCGGTCACAGAGCTTCGCGGCAGCGCGGTCGCGCTGGAGAAGTCGTTGCAGACCCTTATTGAACGCAACATGGAAGCGTTCCTCGGTGTGCGGTTTCTTGCATCGGAGTTTTCGACGACGAACGGCGGACGCATGGATTCGCTGGGCATCGACGAGAATGGTTCGCCTGTGATCGTCGAGTACAAACGGGCCAGCAATGAGAACGTCATCAACCAAGGCTTATTCTACCTCGACTGGCTGATGGACCACCGCCGTGATTTCGAATGGCTTGTTCTGGAGCGCTTCGGCGCCGAAGAGGCGAAGGCCGTCGATTGGACGACGCCCCGGCTGATCTGCATCGCGGGTGATTTCACAAAATACGATGCTCATGCGGTCAACCAGATGAACCGAAATATTGCGCTGGTTCGCTATCGCCGCTTTGGTGACGAACTCTTGCTGTTCGAACTGCTGACCTCGGCATCGGAGCGGCCCGCGCGCGAAATCTCCGCCAGCGTTGACACCCAAGGCGAGCCTGCGGCGATGCGACCTCGGTCGCGCCAGAAAACTGTCACGCAGTACCTCGCGGATGCTGACCAGGACCTTGTCGATCTCTACGAGGCAACGAAGGCGTACCTGCTGGCGCTAGGCGATGATGTCGAGTTGAAGACCCTAGACAACTATGTCGCCTTCCGCCGCCTGAAGAACTTTGCGTGCGTCGAGGTCAAGCCGCAGATCAGGCACCTTAAAGTTTTCGTCAAGATCGATCCGGCGACCATACAACTTGAGCCGGGTTTTACCCGCGACGTGCGCAATATCGGTCACTTCGGCACTGGCGACCTCGAAATCATCATCACTGATGTCGCCACGCTGGACAAAGCCAAGCCACTGATTGACCGCAGCTATGATGGGGCCTAATGCCAGAGATTGGGCTTAGATATTTGTCATTTTTGCTTCGATGAAATACTGCGCCTTGATGGTGATGTGGTTTCAAGCAGCAAGAAATAGCCGATACTTTGCAGGCCGGAAATTATCTTGCATGAACCCATAATCGTTGGGCGCGGACCGACAGCTCCGCCGACTGCCCGCTATAGCCCGACACTTCGCCGCCAAATCGCACCGAAACCAGCCGATCAACCGAGCAACACTTCGATTTCCTTCGCATCAACCAATGTCGTGATTTCCGAATAGAGATCTACCTGCTGGCCGGGCGCGGAAATCGAGATGACCAGCGCGTAACGCGCCTTGTCGGCTACGCGCTTCTGCCCAACATGCGACTTCCACCAACCTCCGACGGGGTAAACGGCAATAGCATCGTGCCCGGCGAGGTCGATCGCTCGTCCGCGCCAGAGATCGCAATGGAGGGAGCCCGCCTGGATCGCCTTTGGTCCGAGCAGCCAGCAGCTCGTCTCGCCGTCGGCCTCCGTGCCATCCTTCGCCTGGCTCGCGGAAATTCGGCTGCGGAATCGGGCGCTCGTCTCGGTGCGCTTCTTCATATCGAAGCGCAGACCAAAGGAACGATAGGTGTCCGGGCGGGTGGCGGCTTTTCCGGTTAGGTTGGGCTCGATGAAATAGGACAATGTCACCTTCATCGTGACGATCTCGTTCTCGAGCTGCTCCAGCGCCGTCTTGGGCCAAGGGAGATCATAGAAATGCATCTCATTGAACACGCCGGTTCGGCCGTCCGCGCCTATCGCAAAAGGCTGAAGCTCTGCCTGCGCAACAAGCGTAGCATCGTTGCGCGCTGAGAGGACCGCGCGGCCGATGTCCGGTACGCCGTATCCGAACTCGCGAAGCATTGCCTGCTTCTTCGCTTTGGTGGCGTCCTTGCCCGTTTTCCAGTGCGCGCCTGTGCCGATGAACTTCTTTCGGATGGGCTCGGGCCAGCCCGCGGAGTCGACTATGAGCGCGCGATGCGTTTCCGGCCAGAGGTCGGGCCGAGCCGCTTGGAGCCGACCGACGAAATTGCCGGCCATGCCTGCGGCGGCGCTGGTCGCCCAGAACGGGACCAAAGGCTCGCCCGCCACATCTGACCCCGCTGATAGAAGGGACACGGACGGGTCCCAGCCGCAGAAGCCCGTGGCGTCGGACATCATGTTGCCCGCCTCGAACAGCACCTCGGGCTTGATCGGGGTCAGGTCATCGGGAAGCGACTGAGAACCGCGGCTGAACGGGCTGCGATGATTGGCGGGGACCGCCGCCTGCAACACGGGAGGCGGCGCCGGCGGCTGCTCCTTGCGCGTGAAACCGCCGATGGTGAGGGCGTTCCAGCTTTGCGACGGATCTTCCAACGGATGAGAGGGCAGCACGTCCACAGCCATTCCGCCGGATACGTTTCCGGTGGCGACGACCATCAGGCGCTTGGGACGTTCGGATGCCGCAACTTGGTCATCAACCTCGCCAGGCATCGCCCCGGCGATGATCTGATCCAGCGCACCGCTCCAAGTCGATGGTCGGCTGGGCGGGAAGTCCGTCGCGGAGGTCGCGATACAGAAACTGCGCAGCGCGTCCGGCCGTTCGATCTCGACCGCACTGACCGCACCTTGCGTGACGACCCCATAGCTGGGCGGCTTGGTCGGCGGGAATCCGTGCGGTGGCAACAGTTTCATGGATTCCGCGCCGTGCGTCAGCGTGACCGGACGCGCGTCGTTCATCAAGGGTTCGAGATCGCCATATAGGACGAGGCCTGTCAGCGGCGTGCCGTGACCGCCGTTCGGCTGATGATCGTCGGCGCCCCAGGCAGCATCATAGGCCCACGCACCACGCAGGCCGGGAGCGATCAGGGGGTGGGCGGCAGCAACGCCCGTATCGAGCGTGCAAACCACCGGGGCATCGTGCGCGGGCGCCGAGACCCTCTGGGACAATTCGGCGACCCAATCGTGCTGACCCAGCCCTATCTCTCCACGATCGAGAAAGGGTTCGATCGTCCCTGTCGCACGCCTGATTTCGGTGATCGCGCCCGGTACGCGCGTCGCGAAGAGCGCAACCGTCGCGGCGGCGCCGTGCAGAAACAGGACGGTCGTGTCGGGGAAGATCAGGCGGTCGTCATGAACATCGATATTCGCATTGCGCGCCGAGTTAACAAGGCGATCCGCCAAGGCGACAGGCTGGCGAACCCACAACTCCCACCAAACGATGTCCGGCGCAGCCAAGTCTATCGCGCCCGTGAACAATGATCCTGTGTCAATCGCCCGGACCTCCTCGACGACCTCGAAGCGCTCGACATCAGGACGTCGTTGATTGCCCGGATCGAGACCATACTCACTGATACGGCCTTGCAAGAAGGCGCGCGCATCATCCGGCACGAACAGCAATGCGCTCTCCGTGCGATCGTCGTTCCGTTCGGAGCGGAGCACCACCACGTCCTGCGTAGGAAACTCGAGCGCTGTTGGAACCTTGACCGCCTTGGTCCGGGAGTCCTCGGCTGGCGGCAGTGTCGTGATCTCGACGATCGTGCCGGATTTCAGGCCCTGAACGGTGAGACGAGGATCGTCGGCTGGCAGTGGAACATCGCCGAGCGCAGCGGCGAGTTGATCAAGCAAACGTGCGGCGTGCGCAGCATAGTCGCCGCGAAGCGGTTTGCGTTCCTGATTGCGTGATGGGAAGGTGTAAGCTGCCGTCTCACGGAAAACGTCGATCGGTATGTGCTGACGGTTTCTCGTTTCGAAATTATCTGGCTCCGCCATAAGTCCTTGCTCGTTTGTTCGAGTTCCAGTCTATCCGTTGGCGGAGCCTGCCTAACGGCTGGATTGACGACGGAACTTACCCTTTAATGTTTGTCGGTTCTCCAAAGCGCCTTGTAGCGCTTCAGGTGAGGCCTTCGACGCCCCTTCAAGGATAGCGTCCTTCACGACGGCATCTGCGGCACGAACCAATTCGCCCTGGCTGAGCCCCTCCAGCGACGTTTCGAGTGCAGGCCACGCCTTTGCGGCGAATTTGAATTTGCCAAGGCGGCGCTCAACGATCGCGCGGGCGGCCGCGACGTCTGGCAGGGTGTATTCGATCACCTCATCGAAGCGCCGCGCCAGCGCTTCATCCAAGATCTCGACGTGATTCGTTGCCGCCAGCACGAGGCTGTCGGTCGAGTTTGGCTCTTCCATAAAGGCCAGGACCGAGTTCAACACCCGGCGGATCTCGCCGACATCGTTCGGGTCGCCCCGGCGAGCGCCGATCGCGTCGAACTCGTCGAGTAGATAGACACCGCGTGTTTGCGCGATTTGATCAAACAGAAGTCGCATCTTGCCGGCGGTCTCGCCAAAAAAGCGGCTGAACAACGCTTCGAGACGCACAGTGAAGAGCGGCAGGCGCAATTCCCCGGCAAGCGCCGAGGCGGTCATGGTCTTACCTGTGCCAGGCAGACCGACGAGCAGCATGTGTGTCGCCGGCGTTTGGCCGTGTTCGCGCAAGGTTGCGCGTTCCTGTTGCTGGCGAACGATCCGCCCAAGCCTTGCGGCGATGTCGTCCGACAGCACCATGCTTGACAACGTGACCTTGGGATAGGCGCTCTCGACAAGACCTTGCAATTCACCCCGTGGCCGAGCTAGCGGGATCGGTGTCTGCCCGCCTGCGGGCTTTCCGACATGACGCTGATCTCTAGCCTTTTGGACAAGGCGCTTCAGCTTTTCGGCATCCTCGGCCCGACCTTGACGGGCTTCCTGTGCCGCAATCTGCAAGGCGATCGACAGAAGCTGATCTTCATCTCCGTCGATATGCGAGTTGAGGAGCGCGAGAATATGCTTGGTAGACATGCTCGCCTCCTTTCTTCGATTCGGCCTCGCTATACTATTATGTGCTTTAGATGCCACGGGCGATCATTAGCTCGGCATGACGGTATCCCAGAAGTCTCCCAAAAGCCACCGTTTCCTGTGGTTCTCCGGCGCTCAGGATCGTCAGAGACACTGCTGGGCTTGTCCGATGCATGCCTGCATCAGACGTATGGTGACCGGCACCAGCCACCCCGATTGCTCGATATAGCTGGCGATACCTACCTGATTGCCGCCAACACCCTCCAGTTCGAGAGCTGTCCGGCCACCAACGAAAAGGCGATGGCTGAAAAGCGTCTGGAGCGAGATAATAGCCTGCTGCTAACTCAACTGCCCGCGGGAGCGGCGATAGACCCGGCGTGCCGGCTGTTCGAGCCGGCCCAAGCCGACATATTGAGTGTGTAGCGAGGTACAGTAGTCGCGCACAGAGAACCACGCGGAATCAACGAGCACGCCTTCCGGGAGGAGGCGCTCAAGCTGCTTTAGCTTTCCCACGCCTTGCTCGCTCATGGTGGCGCCAGTTTGAAAATTTAGCGGTTAGCGTCACATCGGTTAGCAAATGTGGCATTTGGCAAACCCGCGGTCTTCGCCTTGATACAAATCCTCGCAGTCTGATGGCTGAAGACTGCAGTTTAGTATCAGCAGCCAGAGAGGTCTAGTCCGTCTCGGCCCCCTTAGTCGGCAAGGCCAACCCGCCATCGCAGCGATATAGAATCGAGGCGGGTGTATTGATTTCGCCGGTTTTGACGGTACTTTATCGGGAGCAAAAGATTCGCGGTGTGAGGTCTAGGTCTCACCGCGAAACGGTCGATAGATACCGATAGTTCACAGAATTTTTTCTGCGTTAAAATTGCCAAAAAATCCTGCAAAATCAAAAGGATATGTTTTTGACGGCCTATGCCTCGGCGCTGGCGGTCACAGAAAAGATTTTCTACAATAAAATCAATCGCTTATTGTAGAAAAAATATTAGAGTGGGAAAAGTACCCACGTGTATTATGCGGATATAATACCTGAAACGTCGGCGGCAGCGGCGGCACGGCTGGCGAGGATAGCGGCCTTGGCCCGCTCAAACTCTGCTTGGAAGCACCTTAGCTCGAACGGACAACAAACAAGCCTCGCCCCTCGTGAAACCGAACCGTCATCCGATGGCTGGTCATACCAAAGTGCTGCTCTATTATCCCGGCGGTCAATGCAGCGATAATACAAAAGTCCATCGGTATGGCGCTCCACCCAAATGAAAGGACCCTTCTCCCAGAGGTATAAAAGCCTGCGGCGGAGATTTTTCTGTTGTCGATCTGTTTCGAACGGCTCGGTGCAGCGCATTTTATCTCCGACTGCAAGCCGGAGGAATGGTGCCAGCTTTCTGCGTTCTTCGGACTCAACCCGCTGCACGAAAATGTAATCGGTTCGCTTGTGAAGGTGGAAATGGTATCCGGCTAGCCGGTATCTTGCGGACTGCCTTTTCACCCGCTCCCAGAGCGCCTTCAGCGTGTCGCCCTCATCTGGGCGTAGGTCGACTGAACCACCGACTTGCAAGTCCAGCATGCTGCGAAGGTAAGGCGCTCGCCAGCGCGCCGTGACCGCCTCCACCTGCGCCGGCATCACTGGCACTCCATCGCAATGTCGCTTTGCAGCGGTTCAGTCCGGATGACCCACAACGTTCCATCGTCGCGATGTTGAACGTCAAAGCGCCCTCTGCCCTGCTTTCGCAGGCGGGCAGCGCGCCCCTCTGCCAGACTGATCGCCCCGTCATCCGGCTCAGGATGCCATAGGATCGACCTTCCGACGTCGAGTTGTTCCCAATCCGACAATTTGCGGATCGGTCCGCCCGGCAGCTGCCTTACACAGAGAAATCTGTCGATGACGCGAAAGCTGAACCATTCGCCATGGCAAAGGCCCAGTTCGCCGTCATCTTCGGCGAACGCTTCATCAGGGCCATGCCGGTGTAATGTTCATCCGCCCGCCCGCACACGAAATTCCTGACACTCCCCAATTAGAGTGGGCATTCGTCGTCCCTTCCTAGGTCCAGACTGTCATAGTCGATGGGCTACTCAGAAGGGGGCTGCTCAACGCTATGATAACTCTGTTCTCAAAACGGCTTGATGACCGCTAACACCGCGATAGCGAGCGCACCGAAGGCCACGATAGCGGGCGTAGAAAGGTAAATGCGCTTTGCCCTCACCGATCGGTCCCTCAACGCTCGCCGAAGGCGGCCCGACTGGATGCCGTGCATGCCGCTCAGGAAGACGACGATCGCCAGCTTCACGGCAAGCCAGCCACTGGTGAAGAAGGCGCCCTTCACGGCAAGCAATATTCCGAACAGCCATGTTGATAGCATCGCAGGTGTCGTGACCCGCTGGTCCCAGCGTTCGATGGCTCTGTGCAGATTGGAAGCCCCCTCCCAGAGCGTCGCCACGGCGAGAGTCTGCGCCATCAACCCACCGATGAAGATGAGGACGGACGCGACGTGTGCGGCCTTCAGCCAAAGATAGAGCATCAGCGCGCGACACCGTCGGCCATCGCCCGCTCCCGTCTTTTCAGCCAGCGCTCGTTGACGAAGCTGCCGAACGGGACAAGCGCACCAATGACGAAGCGAATGGTCTCGCGAGACGTCCACGCGTCGCTTGAGGCCGCGGCCATCAGGGCCCAGACATAGGCGACGAAGGCGACGCCGTGGATCGGCCCCATGACGCTGACGGCAACCGGCATATGCAGCAAATGCTTCAACGGAACCGCCACGAGAATCAGGCAGACCAGCGTCGTGCCTTCGATCAAAGCCATCAGACGCAAGCGCCGGAACGCGGCCACATCAGGTGCGTGAACATTCATGGCTGGACCGCCTCGGGCTGGTGGGACGGCGGCGAATGTCGTTCGATCAAGGCATCAAGCGCATGCCGGGCACGCATATCGGCATCCGCAGATTTCAGGAACCGGCTCGATACATGATGGCCGAGATAGATGGCACACAGTTCCCAAACAAATTGGTCCACGTCTGTGTCTTCCGCAAGCTGGCCGAGCCATTTGGCCTCAAGGACATAGGTTGCGAGTTGCTGCCGCCATTGTCGTTCCATTGCCGTGGCACGAGCGCGAACTTCACCCTCGACATCATCAAACTCGAACAGTGCGCCGGCGATCGGACAACCACCGGTAAGACCCGCGCGACGCCACCAGCCGAGCCAGTGCTCCATCACGGACCGCAAACGCCGAAGGCCCTCGGGTGCTTGCAGGGCAGGTTGGAAAATGACGTTGAACGCCATCTCGGACATGCTCTCAAGTACCTCGATCTGAAGCTGCTCCTTCGATTTGAAGTGCGCAAAAAGCCCGCTTTTCGATATGCCCGAAGCCGTCGCGAGTTGCCCGAGGGTTACACCCCCGACTCCATGGACACTCATTTGATCCAGACCGATCTGCAGCAAGCGCTGTTTGGTGGTGTTGCCTTTCATAGGGCAATGGATACGACCGATCGTGCTTATTTGCAACATCTTATTTGCATGGCGAGTGGCCCTACCAGCCGCCTTGCGGACGCAGAAATGGCAAGGAATTATAGATTTTTATTGCAGAACAAAGAATCCTGCCTAGAAAAGTACGACCGGTCGTACTGATTCGGATTGTCGTTCCACGGAGGTAATTGACATGGAAGTTGGCTTGGAGGCCGGGCGACCGCGGATCGCGATCCTGCTTTATGATGGCCTGACCGCACTGGATTTCATTGCTCCCCATCAGGCGTGGGCGATGTTCGCCGATGTTTTCCTGGTGTCGAGGGATGGCGCTCCGATCACGACGGACAGCGCGATCGTCATTCATGCCACCCATTGCTTCGAAACATGCCCCGAGCAGTTGGATGTCTTCTTCGTGCCCGGCGGCATGGCGACGTTCGACCTGATGCTTGATGTCGAGACCATCGAGTTCGTCCGTGCGCAGGGTGAACAGGCCCGCTATGTCACGTCGGTCTGTAACGGTGCCATGGTTCTCGGCGCTGCCGGCCTTCTGGATGGCTACCGTGCTGCAACGCATTGGGCGACCCGCCACATGCTGGGGCTGACCGGCGATGTCGAAGTCGTTCCCGATCGAGTGGTCATCGATCGCAACCGACTGACCGGAGGCGGCGTGACGGCAGGTCTGGATTTCGGCCTCACGGTGTTGGCGCGGCTTCAGGGTGAACAGGTCGCCAAGAATGCGCAACTCATTCTCGAATATAACCCGGCGCCACCCTTCAATGCCGGGCATCCCAGCGTCGCCGATGAGGAGACCATCGCGCAGGTCAAGGCCTTCCTCAGCCAGATGGATGACCACGGGTTAGCGCAGGCGCGAGAGGTCAAGCGGCAGCGTGCCCTGACCGCCTAGATTGTATTTGGGAGAAAGACTTATGAGCCTTCACGGCCGCTGGCAGATCAGCATTCCGACACCGCTGGGCAGACAGGATGTGCTGCTCGATATCGTCCATCGAGAAGGGCCGATTTCAGGGACCGCGACGCAGGGCGACGAAACCGTGCCCTTCATCGATCCGGTGGCGGACGGCGACCGGATCCAGTGGTCGCAGCGCATCACCAAGCCCATGAGCATGGTGATCAAGTTCGACCTGACCCGCGACGGAGAGACGCTCACCGGACGCGCCAAGCCCGGATTCCTCCCGAGTATCAGCGTTTCCGGGACGCGTGTGGACTGATGGAGCAACGCATGACGCAAATTAGGACTAGCCAATGGTCGCTGATGGCTATGACGCCGCAGATGACGGGAAAGCCGCCGCTGCAGGTGGCGATGCTGACATTTCCGGGCTGTACCCTTCTCGACCTCGTAGGACCGCTCACGACACTGCACGGGCCGATGCAGACGCACCTCGTCTGGAAGACGAAGGATCTGATCCAGTCCGACATCGGCATCAACATTGCGCCGACGATGTCGTTCGAGGACGCCCCGGATGCGTTCGACATCCTGTTCGTGCCCGGAGGGTCCGGACAGGTGGACCTGTTCGACGATCGGGAGGTCATGGGCTTTCTGGCGCATCATGGCGCGCGTGCCAAATGGGTCACCGCAGTCTGCAGCGGGTCGATCATCCTGGGCGCTGCGGGCCTCCTCGACGGGTATCGCGCCACGACCCATTGGGCCGGGCTGGCTATGCTCGAGATGTTCGGTGCGGAGCCCGTCTCCGAGCGCGTCGTCATCGATCGCAACAGGATCACGGGGGGCGGGGTCACGGCGGGCATCGATTTCGGCCTGACCCTGCTGGACACGATCCTTGGAGAGCATGTCGCCAGGACGACTCAGCTGCTCATGGAATATGATCCGGCCCCGCCTTTCGATGCAGGCAATCCCGCGCGTGCCGGCGATCAGGCTGTGACCGCGTCATTCGAGGTGCTGGCACCAGTGGCCGAGCAAACGATGGCGATCCTCGGTCCCCGCCTGTCGCAATCCAAGCCGTTGGAAGATCTCTGATCGAATGCGTCCTGAGGCTTCCGTCAGTACCGGACGGTCGAAGGAGATCGATCGTCCGACCGGCTCGGCTCGAGAGTAGTGCCAGCGCAGCGCGGGCTCAGGATCGCTGTTATCGCCATCACTTTCCAGCCCGGTCAAATCGATCCCTGGAGCTGCGGACATCTTCGGCATTGTCGATGACCCACGACCATAGCGGCATCATGCCCATCAGAAAGGCGCGTCCAAGATCGGTCAGATCATAATCGACGCGCGGCGGGACTTCGCCATGGTCCGTCCGCACGATCAGGCCATCGCGCTCGAGGTGACGCAGGGTTCGTGTCAGCATGCGCTGCGTCACAGGCTTCAGTTCGCGAGCTAGCGCCGCATGACGAAGCGTCCCGGCAACCCCGAGCGCATGGACCACACCCAGCGACCAGCGATTGCCGGCATGCGACAAGACCTCGCGTTTGAGCCCATCGTCCTCCTCGCTGAGTGCGTCACACGCGGCACGGGAGTGGCGCATCGCTTCAACGAAATCCGGATTATCATGCAGGATCAAGAATGTGCCTTCTTCTGTAAATCCTCGCGCCTGCGCATCTATGCGGCGAGGAGATGCAAAGCATGATGGATATCGACGTAAAACGCACTGGCATTCTGGTGCTCGGTGCCGGCGAATTGGGAATGGCTGTGCTGAACGAATTGGCCCCCGCCGACGCCCGGCGCCGCGCGGGATCGGTGTCGGTGCTGCTTCGCCCACAAACGACAGCGGTCGTATCTGCAGCGCGCCACGCGGTGCGTGCGCTGGGGATCGATATAATCGACGCGGATCTGGCAACCTCCAGCGTCGAAGAACTGATCGCTATATTTTCTCGCTTTTCGATGGTCATCTGCTGCACCGGCTTTGTCGGCGGGCCTGGCACGCAGCAGCGCATCACCGAGGCCGTGCTGGGGGCCGGCGTCGATCATTATATCCCGTGGCAGTTCGGCGTAGATTACGACGTGGTGGGGCGCGGTAGCGGGCAGGCGGTCTGGGACGATCAGCTCGACGTCCGAACGCTGCTTCGCTCGCAGGACCGGGTCCGCTGGACGATCATCTCGACCGGCATCTTCACGAGCTTCGTGTTTCTGCCGGAGTTTGGCGTGGTCGATCTTCGGTCCGGCACTGTGCGTGCACTGGGACATTGGGACCATCGATTGACGGCCACGACTCCCGAGGACATCGGTCAGGTGACCGCCTTGGTCGCGAGCGATCCGATCACCTTTGCGAACCAGATCCTGCATGTTGCCGGCGATACCTTCACCTATCGCGATCTCGCGGACACAGTAGATGGCGTGCTCGGCATCACCGTCGAGCGCCTGCTGTCGACGCCCGAACAGCTTCGTGCCGATACCGAGCGTGATCCCACGGATTTGATGGCAGCATACCGACTTGCTTTTGCGCGACCCGATGGGGTCGCCTGGCCGATCGAAGACTCTTTCAATGCGAAGCTTGGACTGGCGACGGTCGATATTGCCACCTGGTTGCGGCGATCGCGCGAGACAATGCGCGTTGGGGGACCAAAGCGATAAGCGCCTGTCAGGAATTTCGTGTGTGGGCGGGCACTTGGCACCTCCTCTCACAGCAATGCTGGCCGATCATTGTTGACAAAGACCGTTTCATGCAACATATGAAATTACATGAAACGGGATAGCAAGCTGTCGGGCGTGCTCCATGTCATGCTGCACATGGCGGAGGTCGGCCGTCCGGTGACATCGGAGACCATGGCCAAGGCGATGCAGACCAACCCGGTGGTCATTCGCCGGATCATGTCGGGTCTTCGAAACGCAGGGTTCGTTCGCTCGGAGAAGGGGCATGGTGGAGGGTGGACGATCACGCGCGATCTTGCCGCGATCACGCTGCGTGATGTCTATGCCGCACTCGGCAGCGGGGAGCTGTTCGCGATGGGAAACCGAACCGAATCGCCGGGCTGCCTCGTCGAACAGGCGGTAAATGCCGCGCTGAACACCGCCTTCGACGACGCCAAAGCGCTGCTGCTCGGCCGTCTTGAGGCCATTACGCTCGCAGAGCTCAGTGCAGACTTCCACGACCGCATGGTCGCAAGCGGTAAATCGATAGACCTGGAGACTGTTCATGCAGCATGACGCGATCGTGATCGGGGGTAGCTTCGCCGGCTTGTCCGCCGCCATCCATATAGCCCGCGCGCGCCGGTCTGTGTGCGTCATTGACTCCGGTTCCCCCCGTAATCGCTTCGCCGAAGCCTCGCATGGCTTTTTCGGTCAGGACGGTGCCAATCCCCAGGCAATGATCACCGCATCGCGACAGGCGGTCGCGCGATACCCCACCGTGCGGATGATTTCGGGTGTTGCGACTGGTGCGCGGGCAGTGGCGAGCGGTTTCGAGGTCGCCCTCGCCGGAGGTGGCATGGTGGCCGCCGCCAAGCTGGTGCTGGCGTTCGGCATCTCCGACATATTGCCGGACTTGCCGGGCCTCGCCGAACGTTGGGGACGCAGCGTGTTGCATTGTCCTTATTGCCATGGCTTCGAATATGGTGGCGGCAGGCTGGGCGTGATGTGGACAGCTCCCATGTCGGTGCATCAAGCGGCTCTGATTGCCGACTGGGGGCCGACAACGCTGTACCTGAACGGCAACGATCTCCCCGACCAGGCGGCCCGCACGATGCTGGATCGTCGCGGCGTCGCGATCGAGCCGGCACCCATTCGTTCTTTGCAGGGCGGAAACGACTCGCTGTCGTCGCTGCTGCTGGATGGCGGTCGTTCGGTCGCGATCGACGCCCTGTTCCTCGCTCCGCGCTCTCGGCTGAACAGCCCGATCGCCGAGAAACTCGGTTGCGCGCTGGATGACGGCCCGTTCGGCAAGGTGATCCACACCGACGCCGCCAAGCTGACTACTGTTCCGGGCGTCTACGCAGCCGGCGACATTGCCCGCGTGCCCCACAATGCAAGCTGGGCGGCGGCCGACGGCGTGACGGCGGGCATTTCCCTTCACCAATCGCTCGTGTTCGAACCGTTGGCTGTCTGAGGCACGCCGCTGATGATGACGCTCTACGAGTTTTGCTCGGACCCTGGGCTTTCTCGATCTGGTTGAGCGACGGCGCGATCAATGAAGCTCTTGAGGCGTACCCTGCCATCAAGGCGAGCGCGCTACCTCTTCGCCGGCTCCCACAAAGGCGGTGACCGGGCAGCGTCGACCTACACGCTGATCCAGACCGCCCGGCTCAACGTCGTCGAGCCCGAAGTCTGGCTGCGTGACGTACTCACCCGCATCGCCGATGGTCGACCGGCCAACCGTATCGGTGAACTCGCGCCATGGGCTTGGAGTCATGTTGGTGAGGGGTATGCAACAAATGCTGCCTCTCAACCTGGTAAAATGACACGCCAAAGTCGCCCTCCAATACGAACACAGCAAAACGTCGATCAGGGAAATCTCGCGATAGCTTGGCGAAAGGCATGATGGCCATTATCACTGCAAACCACGCGGCTTGCTGAGTCTTGAGGGGCTCTTCGGCTATGTCGTTCAGAAAAACGCCCTCAAGAAGATGGGCGTTCATTGCCGTTTCGACCTGCTGACGGGATGTCCGGCGCTCTCCCACGAGTGGAGTTGTTCTACGTCGAGCGGGCCTCGAAGTACATAGTCTTCAAATACGACAAAATCCCGCCACAGCATTGAGCAGAGCCCAAGTGCGTGGTCGACGCGGCCCTTCATGAAGACCCGATCGTCAGGTGCAATGCCGTTGCCTCCGTTCCAAACGGCCAACTCGGGCATGAACTGAACGTAAGCGACGTGTTGGTCCCTTGCAACGGGCTCGCTGGTCGATCAGCAGCTTTGCTCATCGACGGCAATGATCGGACGCCTACGCATCCCACGCGCCGGGATGTCGCAGGCTGCAAATTGGTCCCGGGTTAATCGGAACTATAGAAAGATGCCGCATGGGTGTGCCTCCACCGCGTGTGATCCTATGCCCGACAACCATCCGATTCTTCCCGATCCGGCTTCTTCCTCGCGTTCCGGCGGAGGGCGATGGCGTGCGGCCGGGCGCTATGGGATTGCGGGTGTTGTCCGGTTGGCGCGGGACCGGCGGGGCAATGTCATGCTGCTTTGGGTCCTGTGCATGATCCCGCTGGTCGCGCTGATGGGATCGGGGATCGACCTCGGCACGGCCTATGTTGCGCGCAAGCAGATGCAGGTCGCCTGCGACGCCGCCGTGCTGGCCGGGCGGCGGGCGATGACGACGACGATCGACGATCGCGTCCGAAGCGAAGCGACGAAGTTCTTCAATTTCAATTTCACCCAGGGCGTCTTCGGCGCGCGTCCCTTCGTTCCCCAGGTGACGAGCGCGCCCGATTCGAAGACGACGCTGGTGCTCACCGCCGCGACCAGCATTCCCACGTCGGTGATGCGGATATTCGGGGTCGACAGCCTGCCGGTCAGCACGAGTTGCAATGCATCGCAGGATTTCGTGAACACCGATATCGTCCTGGTTCTCGATACGACGGGGTCGATGAAGGACAAGGCGACCCCGGCGGATACCAAGACGAAGATCGAGGCGCTGCGCGGCGCCGTGCTGGCCCTGTTCGACCAGTTGGCGTCCGTGCAGGATCAACTGAGCGCATCGGGCATGCGCCTGCGCTACGGGGTGGTGCCCTATGCCAGCGCGGTCAATGTCGGCAAGGCGATCCGCGCGGTCAATCCCGACTATATGCTGTCGGGCGAATGGACCTATCAGTCGCGGCAAAGCGTGACCGAAAGACGGGGCCGGAACAGTTGCTACGATGTCGGTGGCACCTATGATTGGGCCGAGCGCTCCTGCACCTATTTCACCTATCTGCCGCGCAAGTTCGACGTGACCGACTATGTGGCGGGGGCCGCTGTCGATGTGGATCAACTGGTCGGCACGGCGGATGGCACCGGCTATCAGCCGACGCGCTCGACGCCCCGGAAAGTGTCATGGGCCGGTTGCGTGGAGGAGCGCCAGACCGTTGCGATGCCGGCGAACAGTCCCGCGATTCCGGCCGGGGCGACGGACCTCAACATCAATCTGATCCCGACCGACAACGCGACGCGGTGGAAGCCCTATTGGCCCGAAGTCGAATATGTGCCCTATTGGCTCGGCATCTACGCCAACGATCCCTATAAGCCGCAATATGCCTGCCCCAGCGCGCCGGCGATGATGAAGAGCTGGACGCGGCAGGATCTCGAAAACTATCTTAAAACGCTCGTCCCCAATGGCGGTACCTATCATGACAATGGCATGATGTGGGGTGCGCGCTGGGCCTCGTCATCGGGTATTTTCGGCGGGCTCAACCCCGAGAAATATAATTCCATGCCCGTGAAGAAATATATCATCTTCATGACCGACGGGCTGTTCGATACGGGCTATAGGGGGCTTTATTCCTCTTATGGCGTCGAACAACTCGACAAGCGTGCGACGCCGGGGGGAGCGTCCTCGGACGAGGCAGATCAACTCGCGCGCCACCGGCAGCGTTTCTCGCTCTTGTGTTCGCAAGCCAAGGCGATGGGCTATTCGGTCTGGGTCCTGGGCTTCGCGACCTCGATCGATTCCACGTTGGAGAATTGTGCGAGCAACAAGAGCCAGGCCTCGACCTCGGACGATCAGGAAGCGCTGATGGGCCGGTTCGTCGAGATCGGGAAGAATATCGGCGCGCTGAGGCTGACCCGATGACCCGCCTTCTCCAGATGCTGGGCGGGCCGGTGTGGCGGGATCGCCGCGCGGTCGCGGCCGTCGAGTTCGCGCTGCTCGCGCTGCCGGCGATCACCATCACCTATGGCCTGTTCGACCTGGGCTATCGGCAATATGTCGTGACACAGGTGCAGAATGCGCTGGATCGCGGCGCGCGGGCGGTCACGGTGGGCACCGGCACGACGACCGCGCAACTGACCGCGATCGTCGAGACCGGGCTGGCGTCGATCGCCCCGAACGCCACCGTCGTCGTCCTGCCGACCAGCTATGAAAAATTCCGGCAGGTCACGCGGCCCGAACCGATCACGACCGACAAGCCACCGCTCGGCACCTATAATAAGGGGGATTGCTTCCTGGACATCAACGGCAACGGCGTCTGGGACGCGGATGCCGGTCGGTCGGGGACCGGCGGGTCGGATGACGTGGTGCTGTACACCGCGACTGTCTCCTATCCCGAATTGCTGCCGATGAAGCAGTTGCTGGGCTGGGATCCGGTCACCCGGCTGACCGTCACGACCATGTTGAAGAACCAGCCCTATGCGTCGCAGGCCGAGCCGATGACGGTATGCGCATGAGCCGGACGCGGCTCCCCCGGCCCGCGATCCTGCGTGACCGGCGCGGCGTGGCGCTGGTCGAATTCGCGATCACCGCGCCGGTCATATTGTTGCTGGGGCTGGGCGGGATCGAGCTGAGCAATTTCATCGTCGCCAATATGCAGATATCGCAGATCGCAATGTCCGTGGCCGACAATGCGGGGCGCGTCCGCACCTCGATCGACGAGGCCGATATCACCGAATTGATGATCGGCGCGCTGAAGATGGGGGAGCCGCTGGGGCTGTCGACCCATGGCCGCATCATTCTGTCCGATCTGGAGCAGCGGACGAACGGAGCGGTCAATGGCGCGGGGCTGCCCCAGCAATGGATACGCTGGCAACGCTGCGCGGGGGCTTTGCGGATGCCATCGTCATTGGGCGGCCCGCTGGACCGCGGCGGGCAGGCCGTGGCCGATCTCGATAGTGGGATCAATGAGGACCATGGCGCGGTCGAAACCGCCTCGACCCTGACGGGCATGGGGCCGGCGGGGAATCAGATCGCGGCGGCGCCCGGCACCGCGCTCATGGTCGTGGAGGTCGTCTATGACTATCAGCCGATCGCGCCCGTCAGCTTCCTCAACGCGGTCGTGCCCAATCCGCGCATCCGCCGCGTCATGGCGTTCAACGTGCGCCAGCGGACTGCTTATTCGCTGCGCAACGACGCCAAGCTGTCGGGCGTGAAGCGGGCGGATTGCCGCCTGTTCGACCGCGCCGTGCCGACCGCCTGAGTCGGCGCGGCAGCTGTTCGCCGGGGCGGGCGACGGGCGTGGCCGATACCCGTTCCGGCGCATCATAATGTCGGAGCATTGACATCGTCGCCGAAAGCGGCAATCAATGCTGGTAACGTTACCAGATATACGGAACGAGTAGAGCGGGAGAGGATGATGATGACCACGCGATCGCGGGCACGGCGTTTGCGCAACCATGCCGCAGGATCGACCAGCCTGGCGATGCTGGCGCTGACCCTGGCCCTGAATCTGGCCGCGCCGGCACGGTCGCAGACCACCGCCACGCCACCGGATCAGGCCCGGCAGCCCGACGGACGGCCCGGCGGGCAGTCTGGCGAACGCCCCGACGAACGGGGCACGGACCCGGTGGGGCAGGCGACCTCGCCCGATACCAGCCAGGCCGAGGGCGAGGGGGTGTCCAGCCGCGACATCATCGTCACCGGCTCGCGCATCACCACCGGCGGCTTCACCGCGCCGACGCCGACCACGGTGATCGATTCCAGCACGATCGCCGCCAATGCGCAGCCCAATGTCTTTACCACCATCGCGCAACTGCCCTCGCTACAGGGGTCGACCGGCACCTCGGTCGGCACCTTCAGCACGTCGAGCGGCACGCAGGGGCTGAGCTCCTTCTCGCTGCGCGGCGTCGGGGCGATCCGCACCCTGACCCTGCTCGACGGGCAGCGGGTGGTCGGCGCGAACGTGACGGGCGTGCCGGACATCAGCCTGTTCCCGCAATTGCTCATCAAGCGGGTCGACATCGTCAATGGCGGTGCGTCCGCCTCCTATGGCTCGGATGCGGTGGGTGGTGTCGTCAACTTCATCACCGATACCCGGTTCAAGGGGATCAAGGGCAATGTCCAGGGCGGCATCACCACCCATGGCGACAGCGAGCAGGTGCTGGTGCAACTGGCGGGCGGGACCAGCCTGGCCGATGATCGCGTCCATGTCGTGGTCAGCACCGAATATGCGCATGACAATGGCGTGGGTGGCGGCCAGTTTGGCACCGCGCTGGCGGGCGGCCGCGACTGGTTCCGGCAATCGACGCTCATCAATCGCAACGTCCTGAACGACGGTGCGCCGCAATATCTCTACCGCGACTATGCGCAGCCCTATAACTACACCAAATATGGCCTGATCACCGCCGGGCCGCTGCAGGGCATCGCCTTCGACCAGGCGGGCAATCCGTTCCAGTTCCAATATGGATCGGGCGGCGTGCCTGCGCGCGACGCGGCGGGCAATGTGCGCGGATGCCTGCCGGGCTTCTGCCTGGGCGGCGATCTGTCGGGCAATGTCGATGCGGGCCGCTCGCTGCTGTCGCGGATCCAGCGGGTGAACAGCTATGGCCGGATCGGCTATGACTTCGCGCCCAATGGCGAACTCTACGCCACCGTCAATATCAGCCAGGTGAAGACCAGCAACCAGCCGGTCGGCGGGCAGAATCGCCCCAACCTGACGATCCAGTGCGCCAATCCCTTCGTGCCCGCGCTGGTCCAGACCGCCTGCGCCAATGCGGGCATCACCAATTTCCAATATGGTACCAGCAATGCCGCGCTGGGCAGTTCGCAGGTCTATACCGATCGTCGCCAGTATCGCTTCGTCGCAGGGGCGAAGGGGCGCGAATCGGTCGCGGGCTCGGATTGGAGCTACGACCTCTATTATGAGCATGGCACCAATTATTCGAACATCGACGTCAGCAACATCCTGTTGTCGCGCCGGTTCAACCAGGCGATCAACGCCACTGTCCTGAACGGCGCGATCGTCTGTGCCGATGCGACCGCGCGCGCCAATGGGTGCCAGCCGCTCAACATCTTCGGCGGCAATCCCTCGGCGGCGGCGCTGGGCTATATCATGCCGCAGAACGGCCCGATGCAGCGGACGCGCCAGACTCAGGACGTCATCAGCCTCAACTTCTCGGGCTCGCCCTTCTCCTCCTGGGCGGGGCCGGTGTCGATCGCGTTCGGCGGCGAGTTCCGCCACGAATTCTACCGCGTCCATGCCGACCCCTATGGCGCGGGCTTCGCCAACAGCCCGGCCAATGCGGCCTATCCCGCCGACCCCGTGCTGCTGGCCGACGGCAACAACTGGTATGCGGGCAATTACAAGAATGGCAGCGGCGCCTATAGCGTCAAGGAGGCGTTCCTCGAGGCCGATCTGCCGATCATCAACTCGGATGCCGGGGGCCGCGCCAATATCAGCGGCGCGGTGCGCCTGACCGATTACAGCACCTCGGGCAGTGTCTGGGCGTGGAAGATCGGCGGGACCTGGGACCTGCCGGTAGACGGGCTGCGCATTCGCGGCGTCACCTCGCGCGACGTGCGCGCGCCCAACCTGTCGGAACTGTTCGCCGCGCCGGTCACCACGACGCTGCCGGGCTTTTTCGATCCGTTCAACAACGTCAACGTGCTGGCGTTGCAGAACACGATCGGCAACCGCAACCTGAAGCCCGAAATCGCGCGCAACACCACGCTGGGTATCGCCTTCTCCAATTCGCAGGCGATTCCGGGGCTCAGCCTGTCGGTCGACTATTACAAGATCAAGATCACCGATGTGATCTCCAGCCTGGGCGCGGGCGACATCGTCAATCTCTGCTACCTCAAGATCGCGCCCGAGACCTGTGGCGTGTTCAACCTGAACAATCCCAACGGCCCCAATTATATCAATGTCCAGGCGTTCAACCTTGCTTCGATCCTGACCGATGGCTTCGATATCGAGGCGAGCTATCGCTGGCAGCGGCCGCTGGGCCTGCCGGGCAGCCTGACGCTGCGCACGCTGGCGACCAATATCCGCCGCTTCATCACCGACACCGGATTGCCCGGCACCATCCCCAACGATACGGCGGGCGTGAATATCGGCAATACCCCCAAGTGGAAGTGGTTGGCGACGCAGACCTATGCCACCGACGACTGGTCGCTGTTGTTGCAGGAACGCTGGTTCAGCGACGGCAAGCTGGGCAATCAATATGTCGTCTGCACCACCGGCTGTCCGGCCTCGACGGTCAACCGCCCGACGATCGAGCGCAACTTCGTGCCCGGCGCCTTCTATATCGATGTCGGCGGCACCTATAACATCACCCCGGCGGTCACCGCCTATTTCAAGGTCGACAACGTATTTGACCGCGATCCCGCGCCGTCGCCCTATTTCGTCAATCCGGCACTCTACGATGTCCTCGGTCGGGTCTATCGTGCGGGCGTGCGATTCCAATTCTGACGGAGGGGATGACGATGAAGCTGTGGACCATGATCGCGCCGGTGATGCTGGCGGCGCTGCCGGGCGCGGGTTCGGCCGGGGCGGCGGAGCGTCCGGCGGGGGCCAACCCGATCTTTCACGACCGGTTTACCGCCGACCCGGCGCCGCTCGTCGTGGGCAACCGGTTGTACCTCTATGTCGGGCATGACGAAGCGCAGCGCGACGAGATGTTCAACATGAAGGAATGGCTGGTCTATTCGACCACCGACATGCGGCACTGGACGTCGCATGGGCCGATCATGAACGTGCGGGACTTCAAATGGGCCAAGAAGGACGCCTGGGCCAGCCAGACGATCTACAAGAACGGCAAATACTGGTTCTATGCCGCGGTCGAGCATGACGATACCCATCCGGGCAAGGCGATCGCGGTGGCGGTGTCGGACAAGCCGACCGGCCCGTTCGTCGATGCCAAGGGATCGGCGCTCATCACCAACGAGATGACGCCCAGGGGCACGCATAGCTGGGAGGATATCGATCCCACGGTGTTCACCGACGACGACGGCACCACCTGGATCGCCTGGGGCAACCGGCAATGCTATATCGCCCGGCTGAAGCCCAACATGATCGAGATTGACGGCCCGATCACCGAGATCACGCCGCCGCATTTCGAGGAGGGGCCCTGGCTGCACAAGCGCGGCAATCTCTATTACCTGACCTATGCCTCGCTCGACCGCACGACGCAGCGTGACGAGCATGTGTCCTATGCCACCGCGCCGTCGATCAAGGGGCCCTGGACCTATCGCGGGTTGCTGACCGGATCGGGCAAGTACAGCTTTACCATCCATCCTGGCATCGCGCAGTTCAAGGGCGACTGGTATCTGTTCCTGCACAACGCCACGCTGGCGATCGGCGACCAGAGCGGCGCGATCGGCCGCCGCGCGGTGACGGTCGAGCGGCTCTATTACAATCCCGACGGTACGATGAAGCCGGTCGTGCAGACCGACGCGGGCGTGACGGCCCCGAAGCGGTAATCGCGTGGCGCGTCCGATCTCCATGCCAGCGCCACGCGCCTCAGGGGGCGCGTGGCGACGGGGCCCCGACCTGCGCCGGGATGATGTGGTCGAGCGACCGCATGGGGACGGCGTGCCATCGGCGTTGTCGAGAGACCGGCTGCATCCCGGCCCGGGAAGGGGGCCCGTCGCCGCGCCCTCGGGCGAGCGGAGCGCCGGCCGGTCAGCGGCGCGGGGGCGCGGCGGAGTCGCGTTCGATCAGGTGATGGTCGAGCAGCGTCAGCCGGGGCTGGCCGGTCGCGGCGGGCGGGCCGCCGCGGATATCCTGGATCAGCAATTGCAGCGCGGTCGTGGCCAGCGCGCGCACCGGCTGGCGGATGGTGGTCAGCGGCGGCCACAAGGTGGTCGCGGCGGTGCTGTCATCGAAGCCCGCCACGGTCAGGTCGCCCGGCACGTCGAGGTGGCGGCGATGCGCGACCGAGACCACGGCGGCGGCCATGTCGTCGTTGCTCGCGAAGATCGCGGTCGGCGGATCGGCCTGGTCGAGCAGCGCCTCGCCCGCGCGCAGGCCCGAGGCATAGCTGTAATCGCCCTGCACGATCCGCACGTCCAGCCCGTCGCCCTCGGCCACCGCCGCGCGGAATCCCGACAGCCGGTCGAGGCTGGCCGACTGGTCGGGATTGCCATGGACGAAGCCGATGCGCCGATGGCCCAGCGCGATCAGGTGGCGCGTCATGTCATAGGCGGCGCGGGCATTGTCGATGCCGACGCAGACCGCATCGGGCGCGATCCCGCCGACCACCGCGACGGGCAGCCCGGCCTCGCGCAGCATGTCCCATACGACCGGCGATTCCCCCAAGGGCGGGGCGAGCAGCAGCCCGGCGATACGCTGGTCGATCAGGCCGCGGATCGCATCCGGCGTGGGCGGGCGATCCTGTTCGCCGCGCAGCAGAAAGAGTTGCGCGGCGCGGGTCGAGGCTTCCTCGAACACGCCGACCAGCAATTCGCTCATGAACGCCGCGCTGGGATTGGCGAAGATGACGCCGATCCGGATCTCGCGCGAGGTCACCAGGCTGCGCGCCATCAGATTGGGCGTGTAGTTCAGTTTCGCGATCACCTCGCGCACATGACCGCGCACCTCGTCGCGCACGCCGGGGTCGCCGTTGATGACGCGCGAGACGGTCATCGGCGACACCCCGGCGGCCTTGGCGACGTCGATGATCGTCACGCCCCGCGGGCGCTTTCGGGAACGGGTCAAAGGCTCTCCATCCTGTCATCGGCGCCCCCGGCCCCGAAGCTGTCGCCGAATCCGTGCCCCGGCACGGCCGGACAGGTCAATGCCATCGGCGCAAACCGGGATGAGGATATCCGAAAAATGACGAACCCATCGGCCGGGACCGTGGCGTGAGGCGCTTCCCCTATGTCCGCTGGACGATCATCGCGCTGTTCGTCGGCGCGATGGTCATCAACTATCTGACGCGCAGCATCCTGGGCGTCGCCGCGCCCGCGATCATGGCCGAGCAGCATATCTCGTCCGAACACTATAGCTGGATCACCGGCGCGTTTCAGTTCGGCATCATGTTCCAGCCGCTGGCGGGCTATCTGCTCGACCTGATCGGGCTGAAGATCGGTTTCACCCTGTTCGTCGCGGTCTGGTCGTGCATCACCATCGGGCATGGCTTTGCGAGCGGCTGGCTGGGCTTTGCCGGGCTGCGGGCGGCGCTGGGGCTGGTCGAGGGATCGGCGCAGCCCGCGGGGATGAAGGTCGTCGCCGAATGGTTTCCGGCGCGCGAGCGCGGGGTGGCGGGTGGCCTGTATCAGATCGGCGCATCCTTCGGCGCGGTCTTCGCGCCGCCTCTGGTCGCCTGGGCGGTCCTTTACCATAGCTGGCGCGCGGCCTTTTTCGTCGCGGGCGGGCTGGGGCTGTTGTGGGTCGTCGCCTGGCTGTTCTGGTATGCGCCACCCGCGCGGCACCGGGCGCTGTCGGCACGTGAGCGCACGCTGATCGTCGAGGGGCAGGAGACCATGCTGGCCAAGCGGCGTCGCCGCCCGCCGCTGGGCGAGTTACTGCGCCACCGCAATCTCTGGGCGATCGCCGTCGCGCGCTTCCTGGCCGATCCGGTCTGGGGGATGTTGTCGCTGTGGATGCCGCTCTATCTGGTGCAGGCGCGGCATTTCGACCTGACCCAGATCGCGCTCTTCGCCTGGCTGCCCTTTCTGGCGGCCGATCTGGGATGCCTGTTCGGCCCTGCCGTCGTCGCCTTCCTCCAGCGGCGCGGCGTGCATCTGATCGACGCGCGGCGCGGGGCGTTCACGCTGGGCGCGATCCTGATGACCGGCATGATGTTCGTCGGCAGCGTGACCAGCCCCGCCGCCGCCATCGCGCTGCTGTGCCTGGGTGGTTTTGCGCACCAGACGCTGTCGGTGACGGTCATCACCCTGTGTTCCGACCTGTTCCCGCAGGATCAGGTGGCGACCGCGACCGGCGTGTCGGGCACGGCGGCCAATCTGGGCGTACTGCTCTTCACCCTGACGCTCGGCGTGCTGGTCGACCGCGTCGGCTATCAGCCCTTCTTCCTCCTGCTCGGCCTGCTCGACCTCGCCGGTGCGGCCCTCCTCTGGACCCTGGTACGCAAACCCGCATGACCCCGACCAACCCGATATTGCGGGGCTTCAACCCCGATCCCTCGATCGTGCGCGTCGGCGCGGATTATTATATCGCCACCTCGACCTTCGAATGGTTTCCCGGCGTGCAGATCCATCACAGCCGCGATCTGGTGAACTGGACGCTGGTCGCCCGGCCACTGGTGCGCGCGGCGCAGCTCGACATGCGCGGCAATCCCGACGGCTGCGGCGTCTGGGCCCCCGATCTCAGCTACAAGGACGGGCGCTTCCACCTGATCTACACCGATGTGAAGCGCTATGGCCGCACCACGGTGGATGGGGCCAGGGGCGCGTCGCTGCGCGATTTCCACAATTACTGGGTGTCGTGCGACCGGATCGACGGCGACTGGTCGGACCCGGTGCATCTGAACAGCAGCGGCTTCGACCCGGCGCTGTTCCATGACGAGGACGGGCGTAGCTGGCTGCTCAACATGCTTTGGGATCATCGTCCCGACCGGTGGCGCTTCGCCGGGATCGTCGCGCAGGAGATGGACATGGCGACCGGCCGCCTGCTGGGCGAGCGGCGGCGCATCTTCGAGGGGACGGCGCTGGGCTTTACCGAGGGGCCGCATCTCTATCGCCGCGACGGCTGGTATCACCTGCTGGTTGCGGAGGGCGGGACCGAGCGGGGCCATGCGGTGGTGATGGCGCGGTCGCGCGACCTGTTCGGGCCTTATGTCCCGCATCCCGATGGCCCGATCCTGACCGCGCGCGATACGCCCGACGCGCCGCTCCAGCGCACGGGGCATGGCGATCTGGTCGACACGCCGGAGGGCGAGACGTGGATGGCCTATCTGTGCGGACGGCCCTTGCCCGGCCGCGATCGCTGTGTGCTGGGGCGGGAGACGGCGATCCGGCGCATGATCTGGGGCGCGGATGGCTGGCTGCGCTGCGCCGAGGCCCCGGAGGTGGCGGAATGCTCCGCGCCGATCGATGCGCGCGACGCGTTCGACGGCCCCGCGCTTCCCACGGCTTTTCAATGGTTGCGCACGCCATGCCCGGAAAGGCTGTTCAGCCTGGACGCGCGGCCCGGCCATTTGCGGTTGTTCGGGCGTGAGACGATCGGCAGCCATTTCGAACAGGCGCTGGTCGCCCGCCGCCAGACCGCGTTCCGCTATGACGCGCAGACGCTGGTCGATTTCACGCCTCGGCATTTCCAGCAGGCGGCGGGGCTGGTCTGCTATTACAACAGCTCCAAATTCCATTATCTCCACCTGACCGCCGATGACGAGGGCAGGCGGCAGGTGCAATTGCTGTCGGTCCTGCCGCTGGGCGAGGGGCGCAGCCAGCTGACCCCGCCCATCGCCGTGCTCGACGGGCCGGTCGCGTTGCGTGTCGCGGTGGACGGGGCGGCGATGCGCTTTGCCTTTCGGGCGGGCGAGGCGGCGGACTGGAGCTGGCTACCCGGCCTGTTCGACACCAGCCTGTTGTCCGACGAAGCCACTTTGCCCGGCCTGCCCAATTTTACCGGCACCTTTGTCGGGATGGCGTGCCAGGACATGGCGGGCACCGGGCAGGCGGCGGACTTTCGCTATTTCCACTATCGCGAAAACCCGCCGCCCGTGGATCAGTAATCGACCGTCAGCGAGGCGCGGACCGTGCGGCCCAGCCCGGCATAGAGGGTGGTGCCGCCGGTCGCCCAATAGCGGGTATTGGCGATGTTGTCGGCGTTGATCCGCGCGGTCATGCGTGGTCCTTCGCCCGCCATCCGCCAGCCATAGCTCGCCCCCAGGCTATAGGTCGTATAGGCGGGCAGCAGCGCCCGGTTCTGCGGATCGGACCAGCGGCGGCCGGTATGATAGGCCCCGGCATTGATCGCGAAATCGGGGGCGATCGCGGGCCGGTATTCGACAAAGGCCGACCCGGCCCAGCGCGGCGTATTCTCGATCTGCTTGCCGTTCTGCGCGGCGATGCCGGTCCGGCGCTGCACCGCGTCGAGATACTGGCCCGACAGCATCACCGAGAGCCCGCGCGCGACCTGGCCCTGCAACGAGGCCTCGACCCCGCGATGAAGCGCCCGGCCGTCGACGACCTGCCGGTTGGTGGCGTCGGTATAGTCCAGGCCGCGATCGATGACGAACCCGGCGAGCGAGGCGATCGCACCCGCGATCTCCACCCGGCCGCCCAGCTCCCATTGGCGGCTGACCACCGGGTCCAGCACATCGCCCGCATTCTCCGTGCCGTCGGGCGCGGTCCCCGCGCTTTCCAGCCCCTCGATATAGGTGCCGTACAGGCTGGTCCGCGCCGTCGGGCGGAAGACCAGACCGGCGGTCGGGGTCCAGGTGCGCATGGTGAAGGTCCGCTTGGCGCCTTCCGTCGCATAATCGACATGGCGCACGCCGCCGATCGCCAGCCAGCGTTCGCCCAGATGCGCGATGTCCATCACATAGACGCCGGTGTCGATATTCACGCTGCCCACCCCGACCCGCATCGTCGACGGCGTGAGCGAGGCGAAGGGCACGTCGCGCGGCGCATAGAGATTCTGCACGACGTTGCGATAGCTTTGGCGGTGCTGGTCGCTCTGCACCTGGCGGTTGCGGGTGAAGCCGAACAGCAGTTCGTGGCGGATGAAGCCGGTCTGGACCGTGCCGCTCAATTCGGTGCGGAGATAGCCGTTCCGATAATCCTGATCGGGCGTATAGACGCTGACCAATACGCCCTGGCCGGTGGTGACGTTCAGCTGTTCCAGATTGGACTGGGCCCGCTGCCGCCGCGATTGCGCCGTCCCGCCCTCGGCCCGGATCGACCAGCCGCCGCCCAGATCATAATCGGCGCGCGCCAGCATGTTGTTGACCCAGGTGATATAGGGCGCATTGCCCGGGGCGAGCCGGTGGTGCGCATCGGGCGCGTCGGGCAGGATGATGATGCCGCCCACGCCCTTCACCGCGCCGATCGCGGAGGGCAGGCGGATGCCGCCCGGCTCGTCGGTGGCGCGGCGATAATATTCCAGGTCGAGCTTGAGCGAGAGGCGCGACGTCGCCTGCCAGTCAAAGGCCCCGGCGGCGACCGCGCGGCGGCCATTCACCCCGTCGATGGGGAATTCCAGATGCCCGGCATAGCCGTTCAGCCGCACGCCGAACTGGTCGTGGTTGCCGAAGCGGCGGCCGATATCGACGCCACCGCCATAGCTGCCCTCGACATCGCCGGTCAGCTGGATCGAGGTGACCGGCTGCGCGCCCGCCCGCTTGGTGACGACGTTGACGATGCCCGATGGCGTGCTGAGGCCGTAATAGAGCGCGGAGACGCCCTTCAGCATCTCGACCCGCTGTTTGTTCTCGATCGGGATCGGCCCCATGTTGACGATCTGGAGCGCGCCGTTGAGCCGGTAATTGGTGCGCGGATTGATGAACACGCCGCGTGAGACGAAGCTGTTGGTGGTGATCGGGCTGGTCGATTGCTGGCCGACCCCGGCGGTGTTGCGCAGCGCATCCTCCAGCCCCTGCGCGCCTTGCGCGTCGAGCAGGCTGCGCGTCATCACCGCGACCGTGGCGGGCGTGTCGAGCAGCGAGCGGTTGCGAAACGCGCCGACCTGCACCGTGTCCGCGCGAAATTCCCTGGTCCGCCGCCCCGTCACCAGCACATCCTCGTCCAGCGCGGGTTCGTCCTGCTGGATCGCCCGATCGGCGGGCGGAAGTGATACGGGCGCAGATAGGCTAGTGCCGCCGACGGCCATCGCCGCCAGCCACATCATGGTCATGATGATTTCCCCTGATAGCCGTTTGTCCGGCCTGGGCCGCGCATTTATTGGTGATGCAAATCAATTGCAACAAAAACTGATGTCGATCAGGCGTCGAATTTTCGACCGGCGGATGGTCCAGCGTTACTTTTCAGGGGGGAAGGGGGGCACCTGCCGCCGTCAGTCCATCCGCCTGTCACCGCCTTGTGCGGCGGAGCCATGGAGGGCCTTCGCCAGCGGAATGATCCGCCGTGCGGTCTGTTCTCTTCAATAAGCCCCCAGCGTCCCGGCAAGCCCGGCGCGCTGGGGGACAGTGGCTTATTGTTCGTTCGCCACGCTTTCGACAGGAGCCATCCCGGTGTCGCCATGATCGCGCGAGACCCGGGCGGTCATGCCGGTGACCGAGGCGTCATCCATCATCTGCTGGTCCACCGAGCGCGCGGGCGGCGGCGGCGGGGGCGGCGGCGCTTCGGCGGCCATGTTGCGCATGGCCGGCTGCATGTCGGTATCGTTGATCGGGGCCGGGGCCTCGGTCTCGGGCACCGTCTCGGTCACGCCCGCGTCATTCTCCATGCCGTAGCTGGGTTGCTGCTCCGGCTCGGAGCGCGAGCAACCGGCCAGCGCGGGCAGCAACAGCCCCGCCGCCATCAGGCCCAGCAGCCGCATGCGATTGGTGGTGATCGTCATATCCGGTCCAAACCCCTTTATGCGTTGGTGGAGGAAGCACGCTCGGCCGAGCGCGCCTCGATCTTGGAGGCCAGCTGCGCGTCCCAGCTATAGGGATCGTCCCGGAAACCGACCTGTCCGTCCGCGTTGGCGAAGGCGGTCCAGTAAAGAAGATAGACCGCCACCGGCTCCGCCATGGTCGCGCGCACCGTCTTGCCCGAGGCCAGCGTCGCATCGACCCGCGCCGGTTGCCATTCGGGCGTGGTCTGGAGCATCCGCGCGGCCAGATCTGCGGGCTTTTCCAGGCGGACGCAGCCATGGCTGGACAGGCGATCGAACCGGGAGAAGCCGGCCTGCGCGGGCGTGTCGTGCAGATAGACCGCGAAATCATTGGGGAAGTCGAACTTGAACCGTCCCAGAGCGCTGCGTTCCGACGCCTGCTGCAACCGCTTGCCGCCATTGCCCGTGTCGATCACGCGAAAGCCGTTGCGCTTCAGATAGCCGGGATTGGCGCGCTCCTTGGGCCACAGCTCCTTTGCGGCGATCGAGCTTGGCACGTTCCATGGCGGGTTGAGGACGATGCTGCGGATCGAGGACACCAGCATCGGCGTCTCGTTGCCCGGACGACCCGTGACCGCTTTCATCGACATGACGGGATTGTCGCCGTCGAACAGGGTCAGCACCGCGGCGGCGATGTTCACCTGCACGCGCCTGGCTTCCAGATGCTGTGGCAGCCAGCGCCAGCGTTCCATATTGGCCATGATCTGGCGAATGCGGTGGGTCACCGGCACGTTGAGCGCGGCGATCGTCTGCGACCCCACGGTGCCGACCGGATTCAGGCCATAGCGCCGCTGCGCGCGCCGCACCGCCTCCAGCAGCCCGTCGTCAAAGGTCGCGCCGCTGGTGCTGACGGCGGGATCCTCCATCGCCAGCCGCTTGCGCAACTGCGCGACCAGCGGCCCGCTCGACTGGAAGGGGATGGTGGCGTTGGCGGGCAGCGGCGACCAGCCGCCCGCCGCCGCCATGGCGCGATAGCGGGCGAGCCCCGCGACCAGCGCGTCATAGCCGGCATAGGGCGGCGGCAGCGATGCGTCCCAGGCGTCCAGCCGGTCGCGGCGCACCGCATCTGCAAAAGCGGGCAGCGGGTCATAGGCCTGCGGACGGATGCCCCAGTCCTTGGTGAAGTCGGCGGTATCGAGCCGCCCGACATGCACCGCATGGGCATAATCGAGGGCGACATGGACCAGCGCGGCGGGCGACAGCGCCGAAAGGTCGCGCGGCGGCCCCTGGCGCAGGCCCTGGGTCACCTCGCCCTTGGCGATCAGCGCGGCGAGTTGCCGAGCCTGGGCGGGATTCAGGCTGGGCAGCGCGACGGCGGGTACGACCGGCGGCGCAACGTTGGGCGGCGCCAGCCGGGGTGCGGGCATCGTCTGGGGAGTCATCGTCTGGTTCGGCGTGGCCGGCACCATGACGGGCGGCGGCGACACTTGCGCGGCCTGCGCCATCAATGGCGTGGCGAGCAGCGATCCCGCCGCCAGCGCCAACAGGCTATGAGCAACCGATTGGCCGGAAACAGCGAATGGCAATGCGGTCATGGTGGTACGAAAGCCCCCTTATCATGATGATGCGCGCGGCAGGTCGTGCCTATTGCACGACGCTATCCTACGCCAAGCTGAACCGACTGTCAGACTTGCGATGAAATTTTTTTGCGTCGCAACGCAATAGCATGTCGGACAAGACGGGATGACGGGCAGGCATCATATGGCCTATAACGTCCCGGGCGGAGGCGCGATCCGCGCATCGCGAAGACCCGGAGCGAATCCGGGCGATGCCCCGGGGGAGAGCGGTGATGGACAGGGTGGAACAGGTCACGATCCGCCGGGTGATGGGGCGGCTGATGCCCTTTCTCGGGCTGCTCTACCTGGTCGCCTATATCGACCGACAGAATGTCTCCTATGCCAAGCTGCAGATGGTCGACGCGCTGGGGATGAGCGAGGCGGCGTTCGGGCTGGGCGCATCGCTGTTCTTCGTCGGCTATTTCCTGTTCGAGGTGCCGAGCAACCTGTTCCTGCACCGCGTCGGCGCGCATATCTGGTTCACCCGGATCATCGCCAGCTGGGGACTGGTCACGGTGGCGCTGGCCTTCACGCCGAATGCGACCGTCTTCTACATCCTGCGCTTCCTGCTCGGCGTGGCGGAGGCGGGGTTCTTTCCCGGTGTCCTCTATCTGCTGACCCTGTGGTTCCCCGCCCGGTATCGCGCGCGGGCGGTGGGCCTGTTCATGCTGGCCAGCGCGGTCGCCAATGCGGTGGGGGCGGGGATCGGCGGCTGGCTGCTCGACCAGGGCGGCACGTTCGGGCTGGCGGGCTGGCAATGGGTGTTCCTGGCGACGGGCGTGCCCGCGATCCTGCTCGCGCCCATCGTCTTCTTCTTCCTGCCGCGCAGTCCGGCGTCGGCGCGCTGGCTGGATCCCGAGCACAAGGCGTGGCTCGCGGCCGAACTCGCCGAGGGCGCGCAGGGCGAACCCGAATCGCCCGGGGCGGCGTTGCGCGCGATTCTCGACCGGCGGGTGGTGCTGCTCTGTCTGGTCTATATCGGCTTTCCGCTGGCCGCCTATGGGCTCAGCTATTGGCTGCCGACGATCGTGCGCAGCTTCGGCGTGTCGAACAGCGTCAACGGCCTGCTCAACATCATTCCCTGGACGCTCGTCGCGATCGCCTTGTGGGCGGTGCCGCGCCACGCCGCGCGCGTGCGCAACCCGATCTGGCACGCAGCGGGCCCTGCGCTGATCGGTGCGGGACTGCTGGCGCTGAGCGTCTGGGTCGAGGGGCCGGTGCTGCGCTTCACCTTTCTCAGCCTTGCGGCGGCGGCGATCTTTTCGGGCCAGCCGGTCTTCTGGACCCTGCCGCCACGGCTCCTGTCGGGCGCGCGGGCGGCGGCGGGGTTCGCGGCGATCAATTCGGTCGGCAATCTGGGCGGCTTCTTCGCCCAGGCCGCCGTGCCCGCGATCCGCGATCACACGCAGAGCGACACCGCGCCGATGCTGCTGCTGGCCGTCTGCCTGGCGGCGGCGGGGCTGGGCGTGGTGCTGGTCGAGCGCACCCTGCCGAAGGCCGCCTGACGGCCGCCATTTTCGTCCTGCGGGCCAAGGACGCGGATTCGTCATGCGGTCCGACGTCATGGTTTTGCATGCCTAGGAGGCTGCGCAGACCAGCGCGGGCCTGCGCGGCGCAAGGCATCTTGCGCGGGCCGACGACACGCCATATTGATGCGTCATCAAATAATTCGATATCGATCTATCATGACCTCTGACGCTGCCATCCAACGCCGACTGGGATCGGTGCTCATCCAGTTCGCCCGCCGGTATCGGCGGCATCTCGACCGCGAGCTGGTGGACCTGCCGGTGTCCCAGACCGGCGGGGTGGCGGTGATGATGCTCGGACGGTTGGACGATGGCGTGCGGCAGGGGGTGCTGGCGGAAATGCTGGGCGTCGAAGCGCCGACGATCGTGCCGCTGATCGACGAGATGGAGCGCAACGGCTTTGTGCGGCGGGAGGTCGATCCCGTCGACCGGCGGGCGCGCAAGGTGCACCTGACGGCGCCGGGCCGATCCATGGCGCTCGCCGCCGAACAACGCGTGGCGGAGGTAAGGAAGGAGCTGTTCGCGGGGATCGCGGCGGCGGACCTGGAAACCACCCTGGGCGTGCTCGATCGTTTGCAGGCGCGGATCGACGATCTGGATCGTCGCGGCGAAGCGGATCGATGAAGCGGCTCCCGCGATGAACTGGAGTCAATATGCCCGCGCGGCGATCTTCTCCGTCAACAGCTATGTTGCGGCGATGCTGGCGCTGTTCCTTGCATTCAGCATCAATCTGGAACGGCCGTTCTGGGCGGTCACCACTGTCTATATCACCAGCCAGCCGCTGAGCGGCGCGGTCCGGTCGAAGGCGGTATACCGGCTGGTCGGCACCGTGGTCGGCGCCGTCATCGCGGTGGCGCTGGTACCGACCTTCGTGACGATGCCGACCCTGTTGTCGCTGTTGCTGGCGGCATGGGTCGGTGGGTGCCTGTTCGTATCGTTGCTGGATCGGACCCCGCGCTCCTATCTGTTCATGCTGAGTGGTTATACGGCGGCGATCATCGGTTTCTCGTCGGTCGCCACGCCCGAGGCCGTGTTCACCATCGCGATCGCACGAACGCAGGAGATCGGCATCGGCGTGCTGTGCGCCGCGGTCGTGCATGCGGTGGTCTTTCCCAGCAGCGTCACCGGCGTCCTGGCCCGGCGGGTCAATGCGATGATGGCGGACATGCGCGCCTGGATGGTCGACAGCATCGCGGAGGAGGACGTCCCCCGGCTCGACCGCGAGCGGGAACGGCTCGTCATCGATCTGTCGGAACTGCATGGGCTGGCGACGCATGTGCCGTTCGATACCGGGACGCTGCGCCCGACCCGCGCCATGCTGGCGGCGTTGCAGGACCGCATGGTGTCGCTGTTGCCGCTGATTTCGGCGATCGAGGATCGGCGGCGCAGCCTGATCGAGAAGGAGGCGCTGACCGATCCGGCGCGGGTGCTGCTGGCCGATATCCGCGGCTGGATCGCCCGGCCCGAGGAGGACGCGCAGGAGGTGCTCGCTGAACGGTGCAGGGTGATCCAGGAGCAGGAGCCGGGCGACCACTGGGCCAGCCTGTTGCGGATCAGCCTGCTGGCGCGGCTGCGCGAACTGCTCGCGGTGTGGCGGGCGACTCATCGGCTTGCGGCGCAGATGATCGCGCCCGATCCCGTGGCGGCCAAGGCGCTCGCGCCGCTGTTGAAGGAGCGGGTGACGCGCCCGCTGCACCGCGATTACGGACTGGCGCTGTCGTCGGGGCTGGCGGCGATGGTCGCGACTTTTGTCTGTTGTTTGTTCTGGATCCTTACGGCCTGGCCGGACGGGGCGGGCGCGGCGACGATGGTGGCGATCATCTGCTGCGTTTTCGCGGCGATGGATGATCCCGTGCCAGCGCAGCAAAGCTTCCTGATCTGGACGATCGTCGGCGTGCCGCTCGCGGCGGCATATCTGTTCGTCGTCCTGCCCCAGAATCACGATTTCGTGACCTTTGCCCTGGCGATGGCCCCCATGCTGCTGGTGATCGGCGCGTTGATGACCGTGCCGCGCTGGAACGGCCGGATGATGCCCCTGGTCCTGACCGTTCCGGGCAGCCTGTCGCTGGACAATCGGTTCAGCTTCGACGCGTCCCGCTTTCTCAACGGCGTCGTCGGATTGCTGGTGGCGGTGGTCATGGCGATCGCGGCAACCCGGTTGCTGCGGTCGATCACGGCGGGGACCGCGATCCATCGCATCCGCAAGGCGGGGTGGCGCGATCTGGCGCGGCTGTCGCGCGGCACCAACGATCGCGAGGCGGCGGCGTGGCGCAGCCGGATGCTCGACCGCGCCGGGCTGGTCGCCTCACGGCTCAACGGCGCGGGCGAGGAGGATCGCGGGCAGGCGCTGGCGGTGCTGGGCGAATTGCGCGTGGGCATGAATGTGATGGAACTGGAGCGGATCGGGCGGGCCCGATATGATGTCGCGGGACTGGACCTGCTGCGCCTGCGCGATGACATTGCCGGGCATTATCTGGCCCGCATCCGCCAACCCGACCGTGCGCCGGACGAAATGTTGCGTCGCGACCTGGACTCGGCAATCCTGCTGGCCATGACCCTTGATGGTGCCGCGCTGCGGCAAAGCCTGCTCGCCGTCCTGACGGGCTTGCGCCGCAACTTCTTCGCTGACGCACCGGCGTGGCGCAAGCCGGTGGCCGCGTCATGACCGGCGAGATCGACATTGCCGGGGTCTTCGTCCACCCGCTGCTGATCGCCGCGCTGATCGCCTTTCCGCTGTCGGAGGGCCTCGCATGGCTGATCGGGCGCGCCGGGCTCTATCGTTTCGTCTGGCACCGAGGCCTGTTCGACATCGCCATGACTGCCATCATCTGGGGTGTCATCGCGAGCGTCATGACTGGTCTGTCGCCTTCCTCCCTCGCACATTGGCCCCTATGAACCGGCTTCTCATCCTTCGCGTCATCGTCACCCTCGCGCTGGTCCTTCTGGCGGTGGCGCTGTGCCACGCCCTGTGGCTGCGATACGAAGAGGATCCCTGGACCCGCGACGGCCGGGTACAGGCCGATATCGTGCAGATCGCGCCCGATGTCGCCGGCCCGATCTCGCGCGTGTTCGTCAAGGACAACCAGCAGGTCTCGGTGGGGACGCCGCTGTTCGAAATCGACCAGAAACGGTTCATGCTGGCTGTGGCGCGGGCGAAGGCCGCGCTGGCGGCGCAGGAGACGCAGGCCGCACAGGCCCGGCGTGAACTAGCCCGCGACCGCGTGCTGGGCGAACTGGTCGCCGCCGAGCAGCGCGAACAGTCGCTCGACAAGCTCGAACGGCTGGAAAGCGCGGTGGCCGAGGCGCGGGTGGCGCTGGATTCGGCGCGGCTCGACCTAGAACGCTCCACGGTGCGGTCGTCGGTCGACGGCATGGTCAGCAACTTCGATCTTAGGCCCGGCGACTATGCCGTTGCCGGACATGCCGTGCTGGCGATCGTCGACCGGACCTCGCTGCGCATTACCGCCTATTTCGAGGAGACGAAGCTGCCGCGCGTGCGGGTCGGCGACCGGGTGCGGGCCCGGCTGATGGGCGAGGACCGCTATATCTATGGCCATGTCGCCAGCATCGCGGGCGGGATCGAGGATCGGGAACGGCGGGCCGGGGCCAATATGCTGGCCGACGTCAATCCGACCTTCACCTGGGTCCGGCTGGCCCAGCGTATTCCGGTGCGGATCGCGATCGACCGGGTGCCGCGCGGCATGGCGCTGATCGCCGGGCGTACCGCGACCGTCGAAGTGCTGCCGCCGCCCGTGGCGCCCGCGCCCGCTCAGACCGCACCCGTCCAGGCTGCGCCATCGGCACAGCCTCAGGCCGCGCGGGCGTCGCGATGACCCGACGTGTCCGTTCCGCGCTGCTCGCGACGCTGTTGCTGGCGGGGTGTACGACCGTCGGCCCGGACTATCACCGGCCCGATGCGGCGGTGGTCGCGCGCCCTTCGGCGACGGGCAGCTTCGTCGGGGCCAATGAAGCGGCGTTCGATCCCGGCCCGGTGCCCGATCACTGGTGGAAGCTCTATGACGATCCGCGCCTCGACGCGCTGATCGAGGACGGGATGCGCAACAATACCGACCTGCGCGTCGCCGCCGCCAATATCGCGCGGGCGCGCGCCGGGCTCGACCGGGCCAATGACGGTCGCCATGTCCAGACCGACGTGCAGACCTCGCTGGGCGCGGCGCGGCCCTCGCCCGAGGGCGAGTTGATGCCCAATGCCAATTTCCCACCCTTTCTGCTGTATTCGGGCGGGGTGAGCGTGTCCTATCAGCTCGACCTGTTCGGGCAGGTGCGGCGCGCGGTCGAGGCGGCGGGGGCGGATCTGGCCGCGACCCGCGCGGCGCAGGACAATGTCCGCGTCACCGTCGCGGCGGACATCGTCAGCGCCTATGTCGAGGCCTGCGCGGCGGGCGAGGATCTGGAGGTCGCCGAGCGTGCGCTGGCGGTGCAGCAGCGCGAAGCGGCGTTGACCGCGCGGATGATCCGCGCCGGCCGCGGCATCACCACGGAGCTGACGCGGTCGCGCGCGCAGGAGTCGCAGGTGAAGGCGACGATCCCCGGCATGATCGCCGCCCGGCAAGTCGCGCTCTATCGCCTCGCCACGCTGACGGGCCATCCCCCGGCCGCGTTCGATCGCAGCGTCGCGACCTGTCGTGACGTGCCGCGCGTGATGCGCCCGATCCCGGTTGGCGACGGCGCGGCGCTGTTGCGGCGGCGGCCGGACGTGCGCGGCGCGGAATGGGCCTTGCGGGCGGCGACCGCGCGGATCGGCGTGGCGACGGCCAATCTCTATCCGCAGGTCAATCTGGGCGGCGCGGTGGGCTCGACCGGGCTCGACAGCCACGCGCTGGCCGGTGACACGCTGAAATTCTCGCTCGGCCCGTTGATCTCCTGGCAGTTTCCCAACCGGACCCGGGTGCGCGCCTCGATCGCCGACGCCCAGGCACAGGCCGATGCCGCCTATGCGCGCTTCGACGGTACCGTCCTGACCGCGCTGCGCGAGGTCGAAAGCGCGCTGTCCGTCTATGCCCGCGATCTGGACGCGCATGCCGCGCTGACCGAGGCGCAGCGCCAGACGGCGCGCGCGGCGCGGGATGCGGACATGCTGTATCGTCGTGGGCGGACCGGCTTCCTGCCGCGTCTCGACGCACAGCGCGCCATGGTCACGGCCGATCGCGCCGTCGCCCAGTCCAAGGCGCGGCTGGCGGCCGATCAGGTCCGGCTGTTCCTGGCGCTGGGTGGCGGCTGGCAGTGACGATCCGCTGGGCGCTGTTCGCGGGATGGTCGCCTGACACTCCACGCTTCACCAGGGCAGGGGCGATCGATCGCGGCCAATTCCCTAGGGATGACCTCCGCGCCTTCGGTCTGTCATGACGGCGCGATCGCCGCGCCCGGACGCATGGCGGGATCGGCCAGGACGGCAGTCGCGGCATCGAATATCGCGCTATCGCCCTGAACGCTGGCCATCAGAATAGCACCTTCCAGCAGCGCCAGCGCCTGCATCGCGCGCGCGCGCGGCAAGCCGCCGGCCATCAGGCTGTCGACGCCAAGATCGAAGAACCGGCGGACTTCGGTGGCGACGTCCGGCGCCAGGTCGCCCGCCGTGGCGCCAAGCGATCCGCACAGGCACATATGCGCGCCCTTGGCCAGCGCGTCGCGGAAGACCTTGCGCCATGCCTCGACCGCGTCGGCGCCCGTTGCGATCTCCTGCTCGACGGCCGCGACGACCCGGTCGTTATAGCGCCGCGCCACCGCCGCCACGAGCATGTCCTTGGTCGGGAAATGATAATGCACGCTGGCGCTCTTCACGCCCACATCGGCGGCCAGATCCCGAAAGCTGAAGCCGCCATAACCGCCGGCGCGAATCCGCCGCTCCGCGGCGTCCATGATCGCCTCTGCCGTCTCGTTCACGCCCGTCCCCCACCGTCGCTCAATATCTATCTATCGGAAAATAGGGGTTGCGGCACATCGGGGCAACGCCTTATCAAGGTGACTACCTATTGATAGATAAGGATGCGATATGACTCGGTTCGACGGCAAGGTTGTGGCGATCACCGGCGGCGGTTCGGGCATCGGCAAGGAAACCGCACGGCGCTTCGTGGCCGAAGGCGCCCGCGTCGCGATCAACGGTCGTGACAAGGCGAAGCTGGACGCGGCGGCGCAGGAGATCGATCCGACGGGGGAAAGGCTGGTCGTGCTGGCCGGCGACATCGGCGATCCGGCGACTGGGGCGGCGCTGGTCGACATGGCCGTCACGCGTTTCGGCACCCTCGACATATTGGTCAACAATGCCGGTGTGTTCAGCCCCAAGCCGTTCCTGGAACTGACCGAGCAGGATTATGACTGGTATCTCGACACGATCCTGAAGGGCAAGTTCTTCACCGCGCAGGCAGCGGCCAAGGCGATGAAGGACAAGGGCGGCTCGATCGTACAGACCGGGTCGCTCTGGGCGATCCAGGCGATCGGCGCGACCCCGTCGGCGGCCTATTCGGCGGCCAATGCGGGCGTGCACGCGATGGTGCGCAACCTGGCGATTGAGCTGGCCCCGCACCGGATCCGCGTCAACGCGGTCGCGCCGGCGGTGGTCGAAACGCCGATCTACAACAGCTTCATGAGCGAGGACGAAGTGAAGGCGACGCTGCCCGGCTTCAACAGCTTCCACCCGCTGGGGCGCAATGGTCAGCCGGGCGATGTCGCCGACGCCATCCTGTTCCTCGCGTCCGATCAGGCATCGTGGATCACCGGTACGATCCTGCCCGTGGATGGTGGCGTCACCGCCGGTCGCCAGTAAAGCCCTGCCGCCCCGGGGCGCCGCTCGCACCCCGGGAACCGGCCGATGGCGACGGGCGGAAGCGTCAGCGCTGCGCCTCCATCACGCGCCGTCCGAAATCCTCCAGCGGGCAGGCCATGTCGGCTTCGCTGCATCCCGGCACGAAGACCGCCGCGTTCCCCGGCACGGCGTCGCCGGTGAGGGGCGTCAACGCCCGGAGCTGGTCGAGGCCCTGCGCGATGTAGCGGACCCGGACGATCGCCTCGCCCGATGCGCGGCGCCAGCGTTCGAACACCAGCCCGCCGCCGGGTGCGGCCTGTCCCGCCGCATAGCCCGGCACCTGCCATTCCAGCCCCAGCAGACCGGCGAGCATCGTCACCGTGCCGTCATGCCCGCTCAGCACGACGATCTTCTCGGTCCCGCCGATGGGTTCGGCCGCCACGCCGCGCCCGTTGCCCGACTGCAACGTCGCCAGGATTCGCGTGGCGAGATAGCCACTGGCCTGCCGACCCACCTCCTGCGTGCGGGTGCGCAGGTCGATGCCCGCCCCGTGCACCGTCATCGCCGCTTCGATGCTTTTCGCATCGATGCCGCGCCAGCCCTTGAAGGCGAGGCCGTCGGCATAGGCCATCAACAGGCTTTCCGCGATCCCGGCGACCTGAAGCGCGGGCGAGGTCAGCGTCACGTCGCCATCCGAATCGAGCGCCATGCGGATCGGCGTGTCGGCCAGACGCCGTCTGGGCCGACGTCGCTCGGCGGGCGTGCAGGGCACGCGTTCGCACTGGAGCAGGATCGCCTCGAAGCGATCCAGTCCCGGCTGTTGCCGCCGGTCCCATCCCGCGAGATCGCCGCCGATCCGGCCCGAGATCGCCGCCAGCCGACGCGCCGGGTCCAGGCGCGCAAGCGGCGTCATCGGCGCATCGAACAGCGGATCGGGCGCAGCGGGCGACTGGTGGATAGTGGCGGGACAGTTCGGCGTCAGCCCCCTGGCCAGAGCCGTCGCCGTCGCTTCCGTCCGCTGGGTGTGGTTGGCCCAGTAATAGACCGCGCAATCCCCGTCCGCGAGCAGGCCGACCGCGCGGTAATGGCGGCGATACCAGTCGCCCAGCAACGTCACGGCGCGCGCGCCATCGTCGGTGAGATGACCGGCGGGCACCGCGAAGCGGGGCCATGGCCGGGCGCTGTATTCGCCCAGTTCCTCCGGGCTGGACATGGCGCTGCGCACGCCATGCCGCATCACGATGACCACCCGTTCGAGATGCTCGACGGGCTGGGCGGACGCAGCCCCCGACCAGAGGGCCGCGCCGACCGCGAGCCATCGTCGCAGTCGGATCGCCATCAGAATCGCGCCCTGACGCCAGCGATCAGCGTCGTGCCATAATCGGTATAGCCCGCGAAGCGATCGTCGCGGACATATTGCCACTGCCGCCCGCCGGCCAGGTTGATGCCCTGCACCACCAGCGTGACATTGGGGCGCACCGCATAGGACATGTCGAAATCCAGGCTTCCGAACGGGCTGTCGTTGTTGGCGGCCAGCCCCGCGCCACCGACATCGCGCAGCACCTTGCCGCGCCAGCTATAGCTCGTCCGCGCGCCGAACGGCCCCTTTTCGTAAAAGGCGGTGACATTGAACGTGTCGCGGGCGACATCGACCAGCGCGTCGCGCATCGTGCCGCCGCCCGCCGCGGCATAGGTGCCCTTGCTGCTGGTATGCGTATAATTGATCTGGGTGCCCAGGCCGTCAAAGGGCGCGGGCAGGGACCGGAAGAGCTGCTGATAGGCGATCTCGAACCCGCCGACATACGCATCGCCCCCGTTCTGGGGCGCGGTGAGCCGGTAATTCGCGCCGTCCAGCACGAAGTCGCGCGTCTGCTGGAAGACGAAAGTCGTGATGTCCTTGTAGAAGACCGCGCCGATCAGCGCGCTGCCGGGGGCGAAATACCATTCCGCGGTGCCGTCATATTGCCACGCCTGGAACGGGGCGAGTTGCGGGTTGCCGCCGACCGCCGTCAGCACGGTCGGGTTGGAATTGATCGTCAGCCGCGGCGCGAGGTCGGCCAGCGAGGGGCGGGTGATGACCTTGGACGCGGCGAAGCGCAGTTGCAGCCGGTCGGTCAGCTCGCCGACCAAGTTCAGCGACGGCAGCCAGTTGTCATAGTCCCGCCGGTAGCTGACCGGCACGGCGATGCGGCCATTGTCGGCATAGCCCGACGAGGTCTGGCGCGTCGAGGCGAAGCGCACGCCGACATCGCCGCGCAGCGTGATGCCGCCCAGCGGCACCGTGAAGTTCGCCATCGCATAGCCGGAGAGGATGCGCTCCGCGATATCATAGCTGTTGCGCCGGTCGCCGCGCGTCAGCGGTCCCGCCAGCAGCGAGTCCACGCCGGTCGCCGCGCCGAGAAAGGCACCGCCATTGGGCATCAGCCAGCTGCGCGGCAGGTCGCCGTCCACGCCCTTCAGAAAGCCGCTGACGGGGAAGGGATCGAAGAATCCGGCATCGAACCGCTGACCCGCGATCCCGCCCGTGAAGTTGATGTCGCGGCGGTTATAGTCGCGGTCGCGCTTCTCTGCCTTGACCCCCGCCCGCAGCGCGGTGACGATCCCGTCCAGGTCGCGCACGACGTCGAATTTGGCCGCGCGCTCATTGTCGATCGAATCGTTGACGCGATACTCGATCCGCCGGCCCGGCAGCGTGCCCGGTTGCGACAGGTCCGCCGACTGGAATTGCAGCGTCGGCAGGCGGCCACCAACCTTGCCGAAGTCGAACGCGACATTGCCGACCGGGCCGAGCAGGCGATAGCGGTAGATCGGGCTTGGCGTGTTGGACACCGCGCGGCCGATGCTGATGTCGGTGCTGACCGTCCAGCCATCGGCATGCCAGCGCCCGTTGGTGCCGATCAGCCAGTTGGAATAGCGCAGATTCGAGGTTTCGCGACCGATCTGGGTGGAGGTCTGGACGGTGCCGGCGGTCAGCACGCCGTTCGTTACGACGGCGGTGCCGGGCACCATCTTGCCGGCGGAGGTGTTCGAGAAATCGGCCGAATAGGTCAGTTCGTCATAATGGATGTTCAGCCGGCTCCACAGCGCGTCGACGTTCAGCTCGAACCGGTCGTCCGGCTTCCACTGGATCGCGCCGTTCAGGCCGATCCGCTGGCGATCCTCGCGCTCCAGCGTCGGGCGGGCGCTGGTGGGCACCAGGATGGTGCTGGAATCGAGCGTGCCGTCGCCATTCGCGTCGATCCGCCCGTCGGCCCAGCCGACGCCCGTGATGCGATCCTGACGCGTGGTCCGCTCGTCATATACGGCGCCGAACAGCGCGCCGAACGTGCCCGAGTCGTTCACCCAGTTCGCCAGCCCGGACAGGCGCGGATTGGCCTTGTGGGCGAGCAGCGGGGCGCTGACATTGGCCGACAGGTTGAGCAGCGGTTCCTTCAGGTCGAACGGGCGAAAGGTGCGAAGGTTGACGATGCCACCGATGCCGCCTTCGTCCAGGTCGGCGCGCGGGCTCTTCACGACCTCGACCGCCGATACCAGTTCGGACGGCAGCGTGTCGAAGCGGAACTGGCGGCCGCTCTGGCCACTGTCGCGCACATTCTCGTTCACCGCGACGGAGCGGCCATTCAGCGTCACCACCTGGAAATTCGCGCCCAGCCCGCGCACCCGGACGAATACGCCCTCACCCCGGTCGCGCACGATCGAGACCCCGGGCACGCGCTGCAACGCTTCCGCGATGTTCTGCGCGGGGAATTTGCCGATATCGTCGGCGCGCACCACGTCGGCGACGTTGGAGGCTTTGCGCTTCTCCTCCAGCGCGTGCGACAGGCTGCTCGAATAGCCGGTGACGACGATGTCGTCATTGCCGCCGGCCTTTGCGACCTCGGTGGCGTCGGTCGTCGGCGCGGCATCGGTCAGTGCCCCGGTGACGGTCCCGCGCGGCGTCGCGGCGACGATCATGAGCGTGCCGTTCGGCTCCTGCCGGACGCGCAGCGGATGCCCCGCGATCAGGCGCTCCACGGCGCTCCGCGCGCTCAGGCGTCCGGTCAGCGCCGTCCCGGTCATGCCGCGCACCGTCTCGGGCGCGAACAGGATGTTGACGCTCGACTGGCGCGCGACCTTCTTCAGCGCGGCGGCAAGCGGCTGGGCCGCGACGTCGATGGCGGCGGGCCGATCCTGCGCCGTGGCGGGCGAGGCGATGCAGGCACCGAGGGCGGCACCCAGCAGGAGCGTATGATACAGGCTTGGACGGTAACGGCTGGCCACGAATTCGATCCCCCCAGAAAGATGGCGGCCACCGGGGCCGCACCCTTCCGACGCATCAGCCGCCGATCACCCCACCCCTTCGGCGAGATATTTTTTCCGACCGAGCAGGATCGTCTCTCCGTCGGCCCGCACGTCCAGGCCGAGCAGCGAGGCCAGCGCCCGGGCGAGCTCGGCATTGTCGCCCAGCCGATAGACGCCGCTCACCCGCATGGCGGCGGTCTGTCGATCCGCGACCGCGAGCGGCGGGGAGGCATAGCGGTTGGCCTCTTGGACGATCTGCGCGATGGTGTCGTCGTTGAAGACACAGTGGCCGTCGATCCAGGCCTCGGTCTGCGCGGTGTCGGGGCGGTCGAGCGCCATGCCGCCGGGGCTGGCGCGAAGCCTTTCACCCGGCGTCAGGTGCCGCGTGCCGCTGTCCGTGATCACGCTGACCCGGCCGGCGATGCTGGTGACGGACAGGGCGGACCCCGCATCGCGCCGCAGGTCGAGGCGGCCCGGCGAGGCGATGATCCGTTCCCCCCCGGCCTCGACCTCGAACGGCACCGTCCCCGGCACGATCGATAGCCGCACCCGCCCTTCTTCTAGCCACAATTTGCGGTATCTCGGCCAGGCGTCGGCCGTGACGCGGCTCGCCGCATCGAGCAGCAGTTGCGATCCGTCGCGCAGGCGTATGGTGCGCCGCTCGCCGATCCCCGTCTCGTAGCGCGTGCCCGCGAACGCGGCGGAAACGCCGACAAGCGCGCTCGCGCCGGTCGCGGTCACGGCACCGATCCCCATCAGCATCCCGCGCCGCGTCAGCGCTGGGCGGCGTCGGACGGGCTGCGCCGTGCAGCTGCCCGGAACCATGTCCCACACCATGGTGACGCGCTCGAACGCGGCGGCGTGGCGCTCATCCTCTTCGAGCCATGCGCGCAGGGCCGCTTCATCCGCCGGCGAGCGATCTTCGGCATGCAGGCGGGCGATCCATTGCGCGGCCCTGCTTTCGGCGGCGTTCACCAGGTTTCTGTCCATTCTGCCAGATGCGTCATCGCTCTGGCCATGTGCTTTTCCACCGCGCTCTGGCTGATGGCAAGGCGTTCGGCAATCTCTCGATAGCTGCACCCTTCGACGCGTTGAAGCAGAAAAACCTCCCGTGTCCGGGGCGTGAGCCGGGCGACCCCTTCACGGACGCGGGCGAGTCGTTGGCGCATGATGAGAACCTCGTCCTGCGGAGGGGAGCCGTCCGCCAGGTCGGCGAAAGCCTCCTCGCTGCCGTCCGCGCCCCGCACCCGTTCGCGCCGCCATGCGTCCCGCCCCTTGTTCACCGCGGCGCGAACCAGGAACGCCTCCTGGTTGTCGGGCAGCGAGGCGCGGCTCAGGAGCGAGCAATAGGCGTCCTGCAACAGATCCTCGGCATCGGCCCGCCGCGTGCTGCGACCGATCTGGTCGAGCAACCTCGCCCACCGGCTTCGGCCCGGTGCCAGTTTCGCGGTCTTTGAGCCGATCTCGTCCGTGTTGGCCATGCGCGGGGCAACTGGCCGACTAGAGGGTCAAGTTTGTTACGACGGCGTTGCGATTTGGCGACAGGCGCGGTTTCGGACGGGTCGCCGGGGACGATGGGCAGGGCCGGCCCATCGTCCCCGGTGGCGGCGGCGCGCCTATCCGATGGCGGTGAAGCGGTTGAGCGGCAGCTTGAGAAACGCCGTGCCGCACGGTTCCGCGTCGGGCAGCCGCCCGCCACGGATATTGACCTGAAGCGCGGCGAGCATCAGGTCGGGCAGGGGGAGCGTCGCATCGCGCTTGTCGCGGGTGGTGACGAATTCTTCCTCGCCGATGCCGTCGCGCACATGGATGTTGGCGCGGCGGTGCTCCGCGACGGTGGCATGGCCGATGACCGGGCGGCCGTCCTTGCCATAATCATGGCCGACATAGGTCATGGTGTCGGGCGACAGGTCGAGGATCGCCCGGATCGATCGCCACAGCACATGCGAATCGCCGCCCGGGAAATCCGCCCGGCTGGTGCCGCTGTCGGGCACCATCAGCGTATCGTGGACGAACGCCGCATCGCCGACGACGTAGGTGATCGACGCGAGCGTATGCCCCGGCGACAGCATGACGCGCGCGTCGAGCGAGCCGATGCGGAACGTGTCGCCATCGGCGAACAGCCGATCCCACTGGCTGCCGTCGGTGGGAAGATCGGGCAGGCAGTAAATGTCCCGCCACAGCGCCTGGACCTCGACGACCTTCGCACCGATCGCGGTCCGCGCGCCCGTCTTCGCCGCCAGATAAGGGGCCGCCGAGAAGTGATCGGCATGCGGGTGGGTATCGAGCACCCATTCCACGCCCAGCCCCTTTTGCGCGACATAAGCGAGGATCAGGTCGGCATTGCGGGTCGATGTCGCGCCGGCCCGGCGGTCGAAATCGAGAACCGGGTCGATGATCGCGGCCGCCTTCGTGGCGTCATCGACGACGACATATTGGAAGCTGCCGGTCGGTTCGTCGTGGAGCGACGCGACCGTCATGCCACGATGTTGATACTCCTTCATGCCTTCATCCTTCTGCATGGGTCAGCGTGCTTCTGGCCGGGCGCGCGCCGTCGCGACGATCCGCCGCAGCGACGGCAGATCGACCGCGCCCGCCACGAGTTGTGATCCGACGATCAGGGCCGGCGTCCCGTGGAAGCCGACCGCCTCGGCGATCGCGTTGGTGCGCGCGAGCAGCGCGTCGATCTCGGCGCCATGGAGCGTCAGGTCGTGTTGCAGGCGCGGCCAGTCGACCTTGGCGCGCGCGGCCGCAGCCCGGATCCCGGCGCTGTCGAGCCGCGCCGGCGAGGACAGCAATGCCGCGTGGAACGCCGTATGGCGCCCCTGCCACTGGCTGGCGATCGCCGCGCGCGCCGCCTCTCGCGAGGCGGGGCCGAAGATCGGCCAGTCCCGATACACCAGCCGGACCTTCCTGTCCGATGCCAGAAGGCTGTTCAGGACCGGGTCCATGCGGCGGCAATAGGGGCAATTATAGTCGAAGAACTCGACGATCGTGACGTCATAGCCCGGGGTGCCGCGCTTCGGCGCGACGGGATCGTCGGTCACGGCCTTGCGCGACAGATCGGGCTGTCGTTCCGCAAGGGCCGGGGTGAACGAGAGCGTGAAGGCCAGCGCGGCCAGCGTGCTGCGGATCAGAAGATTTCGACGGTTCATCGGTGTTTCCTTGCCATGTCGATCCCGTCGGCGAGCGCGGCGCGAGACATCTCGCCGATCCGGGTTTGTACGATCGTGCCGTCGGCCGCAATGAAGATGGTCGCGGGATATCCGCCGACGGTGAAGGCGCCGCTCAACTGGCGATCGATGTCGAGGGCGACGTGTTGCGGCGCGATGCCTTCGGCGCGCAGGAATGCGGCGACCGTCCCGGGTGCCTCGCCCTGGTCGGCCAGGATGATCGGGACGTCGCTTGTTCCGGCGACCGCGTCGAGCATCGGCAACTCGCGTCGGCACGGGCCGCACCATGTCGCCCAGAGGTTGACGACGAAGGGGCGGCCACGAAACCGGTCGAGCGCCATCGGCTTACCGGCGGCATCGGCCAGCGTCACATGATCGGGAAACCGACCATGGTCCGCCGTCGGAAGAATGGTTTGCACGCCGAACCACAGCATTGTCGGGATCGCCAGCGCGCCCAGCCCGAACAGCGCGTCCCTGCCACGACCAAGGCGGATCAGCAGCATTGATGCGGCTCCCGCGACACCGGCCAGCGGTGAAAACCCACCCTGCCAGAGCGCCAGCATCGACCATGGCGCGTCGGCATAGATCGTCGCGTGCCGGGCGACATAGCCGATCCGCGCCGTGACGATCCCCGCGAGAACGATGCTGGTCGCCACGCCGGCGAACCTCGTTGCCCCCCAGCGGGCGGCAAGCGCGGCAAGGCCGAAGAAGAGCAGGATGCACAGGATCGCGATACCGCGATCGGTCGCGATCAGAATGGGGCCGATGGCGGCGGCGCCTCCCATTACGGTTCCAGCCACCGGTGCGACAGCCCCGCGCCCAGCCTTAGGCTGGCGACGCCAGTTGCCCGGATCGGATCGAACCAGCCGGGACGCTGCCGCAAGAAGTGGGCAGGGGGCATCAACGGCAGCCGGGCGTGCCGACCTTGCCGCGCAACACCCGATTGGCCCATCCGGTACAGGGGAGGATGACCGCCCCCAGGATAAAGGCGGCCGGCACCTCATGCGCCGCCAGCGGCCCGGCGCTGGCCGCGAAGGCGGACCAGTCGGTGCCGGACTGACAGGACAGGACGATGAAGGGGATGCCCAGGGCGAAGGCGAATGGCGCCCGTGCCCGTACAATCGCGTCGCGGTGACCGGGCATCAGAGCGCGCCCCAGCTGCGCCACAGCATATAGGCCGCGACCACGAAGATCAGCACCGCGAACACCGTGGTCAGCGCACCCCGGCTTTCGGCCAGTCGCCGCGCCGCCATCAGGCCGAGCAGCCCGCCAAGGATGCCGCCCAGGATGAAGACCCCTGCCAGCGGCCAGTCGACCATACCGGACCAGGCATAGTTGAGCGCGGTCGTCAGGCCGAAGGCGGCCACCGCGACCAGCGAGGTGCCGACGGCGTTCAGCATCGGCATGCGCGTCGATCCGATCAGGCCGGGCACGATCAGAAAGCCGCCGCCGATGCCGAAAAAGCCCGAGAAGACGCCCGTGACCAGTCCGAAGCCCAGCACCTTGGGCGCGTTCTCGCGGTTGCACTGCGCGCCCGGCTCGCCTTGCGCCTTGCGGCCGCGCAGCATCACGAAGCCGACCAACACCATGACCAGCGCGAACAGGAACAGCAGGCGGGTGCCGTCAAATGCCTTGCCCGCCGTCGATCCCGCGAACGCGCCGACGATACCGGCGAGCGCATACATGCCGCCGCAGCGCCACTTGACCGTACCGGCCCGCGCATGACCGATCAGCCCGGTGGCGGCGTTGGCCGCGACCGCGAAGGCGCTGGTCCCGATCGCGACATGGGCGCTCGGCACCCCGACAAGATAGACCATCAGGGGGACGGCCAGGATCGAGCCGCCCCCGCCGACCAGCCCCAGGGTGAAGCCGACCAGGCCGCCGGAAAGGGCGCCCAGCAGATATTGGATGGGCTCCAGCATCATGACGCGGCATCGATCCGGTGCGGGCGGGCGAGCAGTTCATGCCCCTTGAGCATGCCCTGCCAGTAGAGCGGTGGCAGCATCCTTTCCTTCAGGAACCAGGCGAGCCGCGTCGGGCGGGTGCCGTCGATCAGCCATTTGGGGAAGGTCGGGAGCAATTTGCCGCCATAGCCGAACTCGGCGAGAACGATCTTGCCGCGCTCGACGGTCAGCGGGCAGGAGCCATAGCCGTCATAATCGGCGACCGGGGCCTTGCCCTCCAGCGCGGCGAGGACGTTGACCGCGACCACGGGCGCCTGCTGCCGCGCGGCGGCGGCGGTCTTGGCGTTGCTGGTGGCCGCGCCATCACCCAGGCCGAAGACATTGGGGTAGCGCGGGTGGCGCAGCGTCGCCTCGTCGACGTCGATGAAGCCATTGGCGGCGGCCAGCGGGCTCTTCGCCACCCAGTCGTGCGACACCTGCGGCGGCACGACATGCAGCATGTCATATTCGCGTTCGATGGTCTCGGTCGCGCCGTCCTTCGTCTGGGCGAACGTCGCGACCCGGCGGTCCCCGTCCACGGCCACGAGATTGGACTGGAGGCGCAGGTCGATGCCGTACGCCTCGATATAGTCCATCAGCGCCGGGACATAGGTCGGGACGCCGAACAGGGTCGGCCCCGCATTGTGGAACGCGACGTCGATCTTCGGCAGGACCCCCGCCTTGCGCCAGAGGTCGCAGGACAGGTACATCGCCTTTTGCGGCGCGCCGGCGCATTTGATCGGCATCGGCGGCTGGGTGAACAATGCGCGCCCCGACCGCGTCTCCCGGACGAGCCGATGGGTGAAGGGAGCCAGATCGTAGCGATAGTTGGAGGTGACGCCGTTGCGCCCCAGCGTCTGTTCCAGGCCGTCGATCTTTTCCCACGCCAGGCGGAGCCCCGGCGCGGCGACCAGCACATCATAGGCGAGCGATCCGCCGTCCGCCAGTTCCACCAGGTTGCGGTCGGGATCGAAACCGGTGGTCGCGACCTGTACCCAGGTCACGCCCTTTGGCATGACATCGGCCTGGGCGCGTCGGGTCGCCTCCGGGCGGAACACGCCCGCGCCGACCAGCGTCCAGCCCGGCTGATAATAATGGTCCTGCGCCGGGTCGACGATCGCGATCGTCACCTTGGCATTGCGCTTCAGGATGCTGGCCGCCGTCGCGATACCGGCGGACCCGCCGCCGACGATCACCACATCGAATGCTCTGGGCGGTGCGGCCGGGCGCAGCCGGGGGGCAAGGCCCGTAATGTCATAGCCCGCCGCGCCGGCCTTGCCGATCAGGGTTTCGGGGGTGCCTTTCCCCGCCCTGGCCAGCGCCCACAGGGTCGTCGACCGCATCCCGCTTCGGCAGAAGGCGAGGGTCGGTCCGGGCAGCGTCTCGAGCGCCCGTGCCATCGCGGCGGTGTCGGCCTCGGTGGCCTTGCCCGACACGATGGGGATATGGGTGAAGGCCAGGCCGTGCCGCGCCGCCTCGGCCCGGATCGCGGCGGCGGGGAGTTGCCCCGCCTCCTCACCATCCGGGCGGTTGGAGATGATCGACCGATACCCCTGGCGCGTGGCTTCGGCCACATCCTCCAGCGTTATCTGCGGCGAGACGGCAATATCGTCATCCAGAGGCTTGAACGCCATGTCGCTATCCTGTCACTATGCTATCTGACGGGCGGCAGCAGGCGGAACAGCCCAAAGCCGATCATCATGAAAAGGGTGAAGACCAGCGCCGGGCCGGGCGCGATCGCCAGGGCGGCGATGGCCGGACCGGGGCAGAGCCCGCCCAGTCCCCAGCCGATCCCGAACAAGGCCGCGCCGCCGATCAGCCGCGCATCGATCGGGCGGGTGGCGGGCAGGTGGAACGCCTCGGCCACCACCGGTTTCTCGCGCCGCCGGACGATCCTCCACGCCACCGCCATCATCAGGAGCGCACCGCCCATGACGAACGCCAGCGTCGGATCCCAAGCGCCGCCGATGTCGAGGAACGCCCGGACCCGTGCGGGATCGGTCATGCCCGATACGGCCAGTCCCATGCCGAACAGCACGCCGCTGAAGAGCGCCACCAGAGCCTGCCGCATCATGCATTCCATCCGAGAAGGCGCAGGACCGCGACGGTCGCGAAGCCCGTGGCCATGAAGGTCATCGTCGCCGCGATCGAGCGCGGCGACAGGCGCGCCATGCCGACGACGCCATGCCCGCTGGTGCACCCCGATCCGAGCCGGGTTCCGAACCCGACGATCAGCCCCGCGACCGCCAGCACGCCCCAGGAGGTGGGGAAGTGCGACGGCGCTCCGATCAGCGCCGCGATGATCGCGGCACCGATCGGCAGGCCCAGTGTGAAGGCGATCGCGACGCCGCGTGGCGCGCCGCTGTTGGAGAGCCCGACCGCGCGCGGAAACATGCCGCTGCAGCCCGCCACCCGGCCATTCGCCAGCAGCATCAGGGCCGCCGCCAGTCCGATCAGCAGGCCGCCGATCAGGCCGTGGCCGGGCATCGCATGGGGAAAGCCCGGCATCACAGCGCGTCCAGCGGAATGCGCAGATAGCGCGTGCCGTTATCCTCGGCCGTCGGCAGCCGTCCGCCATGCATGTTCACCTGGATCGATGGCAGGATCAGCCGGGGCATCGCCAGGGTCGCGTCGCGGGCCTGGCGCATCGTGACGAAGCTGTCTTCGCTGATCCCGTCGCGGGCATGGACGTTATCCGCGCGCTGCGCCGCGACCGTGGTTTCCCAAACATAGTCCTCGCGGCCCGGTGCCTTATAGTCATGGCACAGGAACATCCGCGTCTGCGGCGGCAGGTCGAGCAGTCGCCGGATCGAGCGATGGAGCTGGCGGGCATCGCCGCCGGGAAAGTCGGCGCGGGCGGTGCCGAAGTCCGGCATGAACAGTGTATCGCCGACAAAGGCCGCATCTCCGATCACGAACGCCATGTCGGCGGGGGTATGGCCCGGGACATGGAGGGCAATGGCGTGAAGCCCGCCAATCTCGAACGTATCGCCATCGTCGAACAGCCGGTCGAATTCGGAACCGTCGCGGGCGAATTCGGTGCCAGCGTTGAACAGCTTGCCGAAGACATGCTGCACCTGGATGATTGCGCGACCGATGCCGAGCTTTCCGCCAACCCGCTGCTGCAAATAGGGGGCCGCCGACAGATGGTCGGCATGCGCATGGGTTTCCAGCAGCCAGTCGACCGTCAGATTCTCATCTTCGACATGAGCGATGATGGCGTCGGCCGAGGCAGTCGCGGTCCGGCCCGAGGCGGGATCGAAATCGAGGACGCTGTCGATAATGGCCGCCCGTCCGGTCCCGGGATCGGACACCACATAGCTGACCGTGTTCGTTGGTTCGTCGAAGAATGCCCGCACCGTCGGGGTGTGGTGTGCGGCACGGGCGCCTTCAATCTGCGAAAACGCCCGTTGCAGGAAAAGGTCGGACACTTACACCTCCATGTATGTCTATTAATGTAAGTATGTAACCGTATTGCGTCAAGCGGCGTTCGCTGGCAGGGTGGGGGCATGGAAATTCCCATCCCTCACCGACCTTTGCGTATTGGCGACCAGGCACCAACGTTCCGCGCGCGCAGCACGCACGGCGATGTCAGTCTCGACCAGTTCCGCGGCCGCTGGCTGATGCTCTTTTCCCACCCGGCGGATTTCACGCCGGTATGCACCAGCGAATTCATCGCGCTGGCGAAGGCCGCGCCCCTGTTCGCGGCGGCGGACTGTGTCCTGCTGGGCCTGTCGGTCGACAGCCTTTACGCGCATGTCGCCTGGGTGCGCGCGATCGAAGCCATGGCGGGGATCAGGATTCCGTTCCCCGTCGTCGAGGATCCGTCGATGGCGATCGGCCGCGCCTATGGAATGATCGATGCTGACGCGACCGACTCCTCCGCCGTGCGCGCCACCTATTTCATCGACCCGGATGGCATCATCCAGGCGACGAGCTGGTATCCGATGCAGGTCGGCCGCTGCGTCGACGAGATGCTACGCACGATCCAGGCGCTTCAGCGGACGGCGGACGGCAGCGTCCTGACGCCCGCCTGCTGGCGGCCGGGCGACGATGTGCTTCTGCCGCCCTCGCTGCCGTCAGACGACAGCCCCGACTGGTTCCACCGGCTGAGGCCTGATCGGTGACCCTCGACCGGGAACAGGCCACCGCGCTGGCCGAGGCGCTCAAGGCGCTCGCGCAGCCGCAGCGGTTGATGATCCTGTCGGTGCTGCTCGGTGGCGAGCGGTCGGTCGGCGAGATCGAGAGCGTGACCGGGATCGGCCAGCCCGCGCTCAGCCAGCAACTTGCCGAATTGCGCCGCGCGGACCATGTCACGACCCGGCGCGAGGCGCGGCAGGTCTATTACAGCGTCGCGGGCGAACAGGTCGAAACCCGCCTGCGCGCGCTGTTCGCCGCGCTGGGGATCGCGGTGCCGGGCAGCAGCCCAGGCGCCGTGATGCCCGATTCCGCCAGCGGCCGGTCCCGGACCGGGGCGGCGACTTTTGCGCGCATAGGATCATGAGGAGTTGGTGCATGTGGACCCTGTTGAAGCTTGTCGTGGCCGGCGGAGTCCTGCTGGCCGGAGGCGGGACGGCCATGGCCGCTGATCCGCGCCATCCCGTCGTGCAGGGCTATGGCGCGATCTCGCCCATGCCCGATGCCAAGGAGCGTCCCGACCACGCACTCCGCTACCGCGTGCTTTTCAGTGTCACGAAGGCGCCATCCGCGCCCGATCAGGCCAATCCCGGGCTGGAGAAGGTTGCGCGCTTCCTGAACCTGCTCGGCGCGGATGGCGTTCGGCCGGCGCCGGGTGATGTCGCTGTCATCATCTACGGTCCGGCCACGCTCTCGGTGATGACCGATGCGGCCTATACCGATCGGACCAAGGCCGCGCGGAACCCGAACCTGCCGCTGATCGCCGCGCTGCGCGCCGCCGGGGTTTCGGTCCGGGTGTGCAGCCAGGCGCTGGTGGGCAACAACATCGCCCCGGCGACGGTCGACAAGGGGGTGGAGATCGACGTGTCCGGGCTGACCACGATGGCGACGTTGCAGCTTCGCGGCTGGGCGCTGATCCCGGACTAGGATCGATCGGCGTCGGATCTGTTCCGCCGCGCCGGAATGACCCATGGCACGGCGACGCGGGCGGATCGGGCCGTCATAGCGGTTGTCGCAGGCTCGCCTTGGCCAGCGCGATCCCGGCCAGATTCTGCGTCCGGCGGATGTGGCGCAGCCGCAGGCGACCGGGCGGCGGCGGCAGGTCGCACCACGCGCGGTGCAGCGCGCGGCAGGATGGGGGAACGCGCACCGTCCCCTGCGCCTGCGCGATCACCGCCGCCGCATCGCCGAGCAGCAGCGCGTCAGTGAGCCCTTCCTCGATCACCAGCCGCGTCGCGGCGATCAGCGCCAGCCATTCGGCCGCCATGCTGCCGCCCGGTCCCAGTCCGCGCGCGAGCCGGGCGCGCCCGCGCAGCACCACCGCCCATTCCATGCCCGCGGGTAGCGGCCGCAGGCCGCCGTCGAAGAACAGCTTGACCGGGCCGCTCATCCCGCCGCCATCTGCCGGGCGACGGCCTCTGCCGCCTTGATCCCGTCGACCGCCGCCGACAGGATGCCCCCGGCATAGCCTGCGCCTTCGCCTGCCGGGTAGAGGCCGAGGGTGTTCAGGCTCTGCCCATCCTCGCCGCGTGTGAAGCGCACGGGCGAGGATGTGCGCGTCTCCACCCCGGTCATCACGACATCGGGATGGTCATAGCCCTCGATCTGCTTGCCAAAGACCGGGATCGCCTCGCGCATCGCCGCGATCACGAAATCGGGCAGGCACAGTGAAAGGTCGGTCGGCGTCACGCCGGGGCGATAGGAGGGGAGGACCGTCCCCAGGCCGGTGGAGGGCCGTCCGGCCAGGAAGTCGCCGACCCGCTGCGCCGGAGCCTTGTAGTTGGAGCCGCCCGCGACGAACGCCTGTTCCTCCAGCGCGCGCTGGAGCGTGATCCCGGCCAGCGGGTCGCCGGGATAGTCGCGTTCCGGATCGATCGCGACGACGAAGCCCGAATTGGCGTTGCGCTCGTTGCGCGAATATTGGCTCATCCCGTTGGTCGCCACGCGCCCCTCCTCGGAGGTGGCGGCGACCACCGTGCCGCCCGGGCACATGCAAAAGCTGTAGACGGTGCGGCCGTTCGAGCAGTGGTGCGAAATGTGATACTCCGCCGCGCCCAGGATCGGATGCCCCGCCTGATGCCCGAAGCGCGCGCGGTCGATCCAGCTTTGCGGATGTTCGATGCGCACGCCGATCGAAAAGGGCTTGGCCTCGACGAAGACGCCTGCCGCCTGGAGCATCGCGAAGCTGTCGCGCGCGCTGTGCCCGATGGCCAGCACGACATGATCGGCCTCCAGATAGTCGCCGCCGTTCAGGTGCAGCCCGCGCACCCGCCGTTCGCCCGATCCGTCGGTTTCGACCTCCAGCCCGTCGACGCGGGTGGAGAAGCGATACTCGCCGCCGAGCTGCTCGATCGTCGCGCGGATGCTCTCGACCATGGTGACCAGGCGGAAGGTGCCGATATGCGGATGCGCCTCGGTCAGGATCTCGGGCGGTGCGCCCGCCTTGACGAACTCGGTCAGCACCTTGCGGTTCAGATGGCGCGGGTCCTTGATCCGGCTGTAGAGTTTGCCGTCCGAAAAAGTGCCCGCGCCGCCTTCGCCATATTGGACGTTGGATTCGGGGTTCAGGACGCTGCGCCGCCACAGGCCCCAGGTGTCCTGGGTCCGTTCGCGCACTACCTTGCCGCGTTCCAGGATGATCGGGCGATAGCCCGCCTGGGCCAGGATCAGCGCAGCGAACAGGCCACAGGGGCCTGCGCCGATCACCACCGGCCGCCTGCTCCCGTCGCGCGGCGGATTGGGCAGGGGGTAGCGGGTGTCGGGCGTCTTCTGGATGTCGCGGTCGCGCCGGAAACGGGTCAGTACCGCCGCTTCGTTCTTCAGCGTGACGTCGACCGAATAGACCAGCTGGATATTGGCCTTGTCGCGCGCATCGGCGCCGCGCCGGGCAATGGTAAAGCGGATCATGTCGCGCGGGGTGATGCGCAACCGGCGGCAAATGGCCGCAGGGAGCGCCTCGTCCGGGTGATGGAGAGGCAGTTTCAATTCACTAAGGCGGATCATGGCGTCGCGCCATACAGCGTCCCGCGCCGATCCGCCACGGCGCGGAACGCCCGCCGCGTCAGCCGAGTGCGCGGCGGCGCTCGACCTCGGCAAAGGGCGCGCGCGCGGCCGCGGAATCCGCCATCATCTCGCCGAGCAGTCTCGGCCATTCCTCGCCGAACCAATAGGCGCCGCGTTCGCTGCGCAGGATGGGATCGTCGGCGGTGGCGATGTCCTCGGCCATGATCCGGCGCTGGTCGGGGACATCGAAGAATATGCGGACCACCGGCGTCTGCGGGCTGTCGCCCTCGCGCACCACCACGCCCAGCCGGTTGGAATGCAGCCGCACCAACGCGCCATAGGGCTGGATGCCCAGGCTGGCGATGAGCGCGTCGAGCATCGTCGCGTCGAAATGGCCGTGCCATTCGGCCATCTGCGCCAGCGCTTCGTGTGGCGACCAGCCACTTTTATAGGACCGGATCGAGGTGATCGCGTCATAGACGTCGCACACCGCCGCCATGCGGACGAAGCGGCTCAGTTCGGGGCCTTTCAGTTCGTCGGGATAGCCGGTGCCGTCCATCCGTTCGTGATGATGGCGGCACACATCCAGAATGCGCGGGTCGAGATCGTCGATGTCGAGCAGCATGTGATAGCCCAGCACCGGGTGGCGGCGCATCTCACGCAGTTCCTCGCGCGTCAGCGCGCCCGGCTTGTCGACGATCGCGGCGGCGATATGGGTCTTGCCGATATCATGCAGCAGGCCCGCCATGCCCGCGACATGGATGTCATCGTCGCTGAATCCCAGATGCCGGGCAAGGCCCATCATCATCGCGCCGACCGCGACCGAATGGACATAGGTGTGCCGGTCCTGTGTCTTCAGCCGGGTGACCGCGATCATCGTCGCATTGCCGCGAACGGTGGCGCGGGCGATGTCCTCGACCATGGGCATCAGGTCGCAGGTGCGGATCGCCTTGCCCAGCCGCGCTTCGCGAAACAGCTCCGCGACGGAGGCGGCGGTCCTGGCGGCGGTGGCGTGTACCCGTTCGACCTCGGACAAGGGCTTGCGTCGCCGGGCGCGCTTTGGCGTGGTGTTGGTCGTGATGGCGATCGGCGCGGCCGGCGGATCGATCGGTATTTCCGCCGGCTCGGGAATGCATTCCCCGGTGACGGGTGTCACCATCGGGCCGCGCCCGCGCGACAGGTCGATGGTGGCATGCGGCACATGCTCGCGGATCTGATCGCGATCCCGATCATGGGTGATCAGGAAGCTGTTGCGCCAAAAGGGATTGTCCAACCACGAGCAATGAAGCGCATGGACATACATGCCGTTTTCGACCTGTCGTCCCTCGATCTTGATGTAGCGTTTCTCGTCCTTGTGGTCGGTCATGCCTCGATCATAGCGGCAGGGCCGTAAACAGTTGGTTGCGCGGGCGGAGGCCGCTCGGCCGCCGCGCGGATGACGATGCCATCCGGCCTCCGGCGGCAGATCAGGCCCGCCGGGCGACACCAGCGATCCAGCGGGGTCGACAACGGCTCGCGGACCTTTCGATCACCGCCATAGGGGTGAAAGCGCGCATTGCGACCACGCGTATTGATCGGGCGATGCCGGTCGCAAGGGCGATCGGCGCGGAAGGGGGGGGCATTGCCTCGTCCGCTCCCAGGGGAGGTGGAGGGGGGCGAACACCCCTCCGACAGGCCCCCGGCCTGCTGCCCCAGACGGCCGGGGGAGGATCGATGCGGTCAGAATCGGCCGCGCAGGGTCACGCGGACGTTGCGCGGCGTGCCGGGCATGGTCCAGACATTGGCGTAGCTGCTGCTGACATAATAGGTGTCGAACAGATTCTCGAGGTCGAGCCGGACGTCGAACTTCTCGGTCACCCGCCAGGTCGCATCGGCGCGGACCAGAGTATAGGCGGGCAGGCGATAGCCGGTGGCGAAGGGATCGCCGTTGCGCGCGCCGACATGGCTGAACCCGCCGCCGATCGTCACCGCCCCGATCGCCTGATGCACGTCGAGCGCGGCCAGATGCCGGGGCACGTTGGACAGCATCGTGCCGATCAGTGCCGGATCCTTGTCGTTGCGCACCGTGGCATCGGTATAGGTGTAGGTGCCCGTGACCTTCAGTCCGCCACGCAGCGACAGGTCTGCCACCGTCTCCACGCCCTGCGAACGCTGTCGGCCGATCTGGGTCTTGACGAAGGGGTCGGTGGCATTGGGGTTGAGGACGTTGCGCTTGGTCATGGTGAACAGCGCGGTCTGGCCGGTCAGCGCGCCGCCGAAGAGCGTGTATTTCGCGCCGACCTCGGTCGAATCGCTCTTTTCCGCGTCGAAGCTGCTGACGCCGTCCGACGGGTTGAGGCGCAGCGACTGGCCCCAGCTGGTGAACAGCGACAGGCCCGGCGTCACGGCCCAGGTCAGCGCGGCGCGCGGGGTCAGCCCGCGATCGACCGTCTCCAGCGTCAGGTTGCCGCGCAGATGATTGACCATTGTCTCGCGGAAATTGTTCCAGCGCAGGCCCAGCAACAGGGTCAGATTGCCGCGACTGACCAGATCCTGGGCATAGATGCTCTCGCTGCGATAGGAATGATGCCGGTCCTGAAAAGGCGTCGGGGTGGGCAGGGACTGGCCATAGACGGGGTTGAACGCGTCGATGGGCAGGATCGGCGCGCCGGGCCGCCCCCGCGCCTGGTCCATGCGGAAATCCATGCCATGCCGTACCCGGTCGACGCCCAGCCGTAGGTCGTGCGACAGGCCCAGCCAGTTGAGCTTGGCGGTCAGCTCGGCGCGGGCGGACAGGTCCTCCCAGTCGAAATCATGATAGCGGCGCGACCGGCCGATCGTGCGGCCATCGGCCTGGAGGCCGCGCCCGCCGAAATCGGGCTGGGTCGAAAAGCCGCGCAGATGCCCGTCGCGCTGCGACAGTCCGGCTTCGAACGATACCCGGTCGGACAGCGCGGCGAACAGGCTCGCCTGCTGCCACAGCATCTGCTGCTCGACCCGGCCGTCCGCCGGTTCGCCGAGATAGGTGTCGCGGCCCATCGCCCGCGCATTGCCGCCGATCGCCACCACGCCGCGATCGATCGGCGCGCGGTTGCGCATGAACTCGGCCTGGTAGAGCAGGCGCAGATCCTTGCCGGGCGCGAACGAGATCGAGGGGGCGAGCAGCAGCCGGTCGGTGTGGACATAATCGCGATAGCTGTCGGCCTTTTCGGTCACGCCGATCAGTCGGACCGCGAGCGTGTCGGTGACGGGGCCGCTGACATCTCCCGTCGCGCGCAGCCGGTTCCAGCTACCATAGGACAGGGTGACTTCACCTTGCGGCCTGGCGGTCGGCGTCTTGGTGACGATGTTGAGCGAGCCGCCCGGTTCGCCCAGTCCCGACAGCGCGGCGGCGGCGCCCTTCAGGAATTCGAATCGCTCGACCGTCGCGGTGTCGATCGGCGCGTTGAAGCCCAGATTGCTGCTGAAGCGATTGATGAGGATGTCCGGGCCGCTATTCTCGTTCCCGGCAAAGCCGCGAATCGAATATTTGTCCCACAATCCCCCAAAATCGTTCTGCCGCGCCACGCCGCCCGCCAGATCGATCGTGTCGTCGAGTCGCGTCGCGCCCAGCCGGTCGATCAAGGTCCGATCGATGATGCGCAGGCTTTGCGGATAGCGGGCGGCGGGTACGTCGCTGCCGGTGATGCTGGCACTGGCTTCGCGTAGGCCGGAGACGATGATGTCGCCCCTGTCCGCCTCGATCGCGGTCGTGCTTTGCGCGTGCGCCGTCTGGCCCAGCGCGCTTCCGGCCAGCACCATGGCATGCCACAATAGTTTCGACATCGGACGCCCCCCCTGACTTCATACGCGCATCGAATGCGATGCGGGGGCGCCATTATCGATAATGATAACTGTTCTCAATCATAATCTCGTCGCTGTAATGATCCTGCCACGCTCCTTCGCCATGGACCGGCGCCCCAGCGCCCTCGTGTCGGGCCGGAAAATATGTGTGAACGCTATCGGTGGTGAAGGGATGGATATGATCGGAGCATGGCGTGCGGTGGGACGGCTGACGATGGCAGCGGTCATGCTGCTGACCCCGTTGGTCGCGGCGGCCGATCCACAGCCGGTCCTGCCGTCCGTTCCGCTGAAGGTCATGACGTTCAACGTCCGCTATGCCTCGGATGACGGCGCGGAACGCTGGGCGGCACGGCGGCCGGTGATGGTCGAACTGCTCCGGCGCGCCGCGCCCGATCTGATCGGCACGCAGGAACTGCTCCAGCGGCAGGGCGACGACCTGGTTCGCGCGCTGCCCCAATATCGCTGGTTCGGGCGCGACCGGCGCGGCGGGCACGGCGACGAACATATGGGAATCCTTTATCGCATCGATCGCCTGACCTTGATCCGCCATGGCGATTTCTGGCTGTCCGATACGCCCGACCGGGTGGGTAGCCAGAGCTGGGGCACCGACCTGCCCCGCATGGCGAACTGGGCCGTGTTCGAGACCAGGGGCGACAGGCCGCGCCGGTTCCTGTTCATCGACACCCATCTGGCCCATCGCGACCAGGATGCGGAGGCGCGGAACCGGGCGGCCCGGCTGATCCTGTCGCGCCTGCCCGCATTGGCGCAAGGATTGCCGGTGGTGCTGGCGGGCGACATGAACGCGCGACCCGACAGCGCCGCCTATCGCACGCTGGCCGGTGCGATGACCGATGGCTGGACCAGCGCGACCCATTGCACGGGTCCGGCCCTGACCTTCCACGACTTCACCGGCACGCCCGATCGCCGCATCGACTATCTGTTCCTGCGCGGGTTCAAGGCGGATGCGATCGCGACCGATACCTATCACCGGGGCCGGATCTATCCGTCCGATCACTTTCCGGTCCGCGCGACCCTGTCCTTCGACACGGTGAAGCGTCCGTAACCTATTTGCGATAGCGTTATCATTTTGGCGATCCTATGCTGCCGCGACAGCCGGACCCCGCATGACGGGCGGCGTGAGGAGCATAGGAGAGAGATGATGCGAAGGGGGCAATCACGGTCCGGCACCGGACGGCGTGTGGGTCTGGCGCTGCTGCTGGGGACGGCGGCGGCATGGCCGGTGATGGCGCAGGCGCGGCCGCGCATCCTGACCCCGATGAGCGCCCATGCCGTCCTGCAACGCGACCGTCCGATCATCGTCGAGGGGGCGGCGGATGCGGGCGAGCGGATCGCCGTCACGCTGGGCGAGGGCCGCGCGACTGTGACCGCCGACCGGCAGGGCCGCTGGCGCGCAACACTCCCCGCGATGGCGGCGTCCACCACGTCGCAAAGCCTGACCGCGACCGGGCGGGACGGGGTGGCCGACCGGATGGACGACCTGCTGATCGGCGATGTCTGGCTGTGTTCGGGCCAGTCCAACATGGAATATCCGACCAAGGCGGCGCTGGGCGGCGAGGGGCTGGTCAGGGGATCGGCGAACGACCGCATCCGCCTGCTCGACGTGGCGCATCATGTCGCGCTGTCCCCGGACGAACCGCTGGCCAACCGCCCCGTCTGGGCCGCCGCAGCGCCCGCCACGGTCGCGGATTTCTCCGCCGCCTGCTATCTGATGGTCAAGGACCTCGCCGCCAAGGCGAACGTGCCGATCGGCGCGATCGATTCGAGCTGGGGCGGGACCAAGATCCTGCCCTGGGTCGCGGCGACCGATGCGCGCAAGCTGCCGGGGCTGGCCGCCGATGCCGATCTGCTGGCGCTCTATGCCCGCGACCATGCGGCGGGGCTTCGGGCGTTTGGGGATCGCTGGGGCCAGTGGTGGCGCAAGGCGAGCGGCGACGCGTCGGGGCAGGAGCCGTGGAACGCGCCCGACCGGCTCTCATGGACCGCGGTTCCCAAGTTCGGCCCCTGGGAGGAATGGGGTGTGCCCGCGCTTGCCGACTATAACGGGCTGGTCTGGTTCCGACAGGGCTTCGACCTGCCGGGCGCGCCCACCGGCGACGGGACGATCGAGCTGGCCGGGATCGACGAACTCGATACCGTCTGGATCAACGGCGTGCCGGTCGGTGCAACCTTTGGTTGGGGAGACTGGCGGCGCTACACCGTGCCGCGCGCGGCGTTGAAGGCCGGGCGAAACGAGATCGTCGTGGCGCTGGGCGACACCTATGGCCCGGGCGGGATGTTCGGCCCGGCCGACAGCATCCGGTTCACCCCCGCCGGGCGAGCACCGATCCCGTTGGGCACGGGCTGGCGCTACTCGGTCTACAAGCGCGACGACCAGCGCTATCCGCGCGCGCCCTGGGAAAGCCATGCGGGGCTGGGCACGCTCTACAACGGCATGATCGCGCCGCTCGGGCCGATCGGGTTGAAGGGCGTCGCCTGGTATCAGGGTGAATCGGATGTCGGCCTGACCAGCTATGGCGACCGACTGGGCGCGTTGATGACCGGGTGGCGGCGGCAGTTCGGCGATCCGACATTGCCCTTCCTGATCGTCCAGCTCGCCGATTTCGGCGCGCCGCCGGTGAAGATCGGGGAGAGCGGCTGGGCGGCGTTGCGTGAGGCACAGAGGCTGGCGGTGCTGCGCGACGAACACGCCGCGCTGGCGACCGCGATCGATATCGGTGTGCGCAACGACATCCATCCGGCGGACAAGAACGAACTCGCCAAACGGCTGGTCTTCGCCCAGCAGCATCTGGCGGCGGGCGACCGCGCCGCTGCATCCGGTCCCATGATCGCCTCAGCGACGCGGGCCGGGGGCGGTGTGGTGCTGCGCTTCAATGGCGTGCAAGGCGCGCTGCATGCGTGGAGCGCGGCGGCCCCCATCGGGTTCGAGCTGTGTGATGCCCGTGCCTGTCGCTACGCCGAGGCGACGGTGACGGGCACGGAGGTCCGGTTGGCGGGGGCGCAGCCGGGAGACATTCGGGTGCGCTATGCCTGGGCGGATGCGCCGGTCGTCAACCTCTATGACGAAGCCCCGCATCCGGTCGTGCCGTTCGAGGCGGCGATCTCGGGGAACTGACCGCGACACCCGCACCCTTCCGACGCGATAGCGGGCGGGAAGGGTGAGGGTGTCGGGAGCCATACCGCCACTCGACGCGTTCGACCGATGAGTGCCCGCAAAAGGCGCTTGAAATAAAATGTCAGTCGGTTGAAAGATAGAAACGACCCGGTGGAATCGGGCAAAGCGTTGAGGAGAGAGCATGGCGGTGCCGCCCGAAGGCCATTCGCGCGCCAATCTGGCCCCGTTGCAGTTGCACGTGCCCGAGCCGAAATTCCGGCCCGGCGATGCGGTCGACTTTGCCGGGGTAGAGGTCCCGCCTGCCGGAGCGCAGCGTCGCCCCGACACCGCCGCGCCCGCCGACAGCTTCCATGAACTGGCCTATACGCTGGTCCGCGTGCTGGACGACGAAGGCCGCGCGGTCGGTCCCTGGGACCCCCGGCTTTCACCCGATGCCTTGCGTCGGATGCTGCGCCACATGGTGCTGCTGCGCGCGTTCGACGAACGGATGTTCCGCGCGCAGCGGCAGGGCAAGACCAGCTTCTATATGAAGGCGCTGGGCGAGGAGGCGGTCGCCGTCGCCGCCGCCCATGCGCTGGACTATGAGGATATGTGCTTCCCCTCCTATCGCCAGCAGGGGCTGTTGATCGCGCGCGACTGGCCGCTGGTCGACATGATGAACCAGATCTATTCGAACAGCGCGGACCGGCTGGGCGGCAAGCAACTGCCCATCATGTATTCGGCGAAAGAGGCGGGGTTCTTCTCGATCTCGGGCAATCTCACCACGCAATATCCGCAGGCGGTGGGCTGGGCGATGGCCTCCGCCGCCAAGGGCGATACCCGGATCGCGGCGGTGTGGTGCGGCGAAGGCTCGACGGCGGAGGGCGATTTCCACTCGGCCTGCACCTTCGCCGCCGTCTATCGCGCGCCCGTCGTTATGAACGTCGTCAACAACCAGTGGGCGATCTCCAGCTTTTCCGGCTTTGCGGGGGCGGAGGCGACAACCTTTGCCGCGCGGGCGATCGGCTATGGCATTGCGGGGCTGCGGGTCGACGGCAACGATGCGCTGGCGGTCTATGCCGCGACGCAATGGGCCGCCGAGCGGGCGCGGACCAACCAGGGCGCGACACTGATCGAGCATTTCACCTATCGCACTGAAGGCCATTCGACCTCGGACGATCCCACCCAATATCGCTCGGCGGGGGAGCCGACCGCGTGGCCGCTGGGCGATCCGATTCGGCGGTTGAAGGACCATCTGATCGCGCTGGGCGAGTGGGACGAGGACGCCCATGCCGCGCAGGATCGCGAAGTCGCCGAGGAGGTCCGCGCCGCGCAAAAGGCGGCCGAGGCGAACGGTATTCTCGGCCACGGTCTGCACCAGCCGCTCGACAGCCTGTTCGACGGCGTGTTCGAGGCAATGCCCTGGCATCTGCGCGAACAGCGCCAGCAGATGCTCGACGAGGAAGAAGCGAGCGGTCGGCCATGGGCGCGCAAGTGACCGCCGTTCGGAACCACCCCGGCGAAGGCCGGGGTCCAGTCGCTGCGTCCCCGCGACCGCAAGGCATCGCGCGCCTCCTGTCATCTCGCCACTGGACCCCGGCCTTCGCCGGGGTGGAAGACAAAAGATGAGCGATTTCAGTGCCCCGACCGCCCCCGAAACGGGCGAAACCACCCGCATGAACATGATCCAGGCGATCAACTCCGCCATGGACGTGGTCATGGCGCGCGACCCGGACGTGGTCGTGATGGGCGAGGATGTCGGCTATTTCGGCGGCGTCTTCCGCGCCACCGCGGGCCTTCAGAAGAAATATGGCAAGACTCGCGTCTTCGACACGCCGATCACCGAATGCGGCATCATCGGCGTCGCGGTCGGCATGGGGGCCTATGGCTTGCGCCCGGTGCCCGAAATCCAGTTCGCCGACTATATCTACCCCGCGCTCGACCAGCTGGTCAGCGAGGCGGCCCGGCTGCGCTATCGCTCGGCGGGGGAGTTCACCGCGCCGATCACGGTCCGCTCGCCCTTTGGCGGCGGCATCTTCGGCGGCCAGACGCACAGCCAGTCGCCCGAGGGCATCTTCACCCATGTCTCGGGCATCAAGACGGTGATCCCCGCCACGCCCTATGACGCCAAGGGCCTGCTGATCGCGGCGATCGAGGACAACGACCCGGTCCTCTTCTTCGAGCCGAAGCGCATCTATAACGGCCCGTTCAACGGCCATTGGGATCGCCCGGCGGAGAACTGGTCGAAGCATCCCGGCGGCGAAGTGCCGACCGGCTATTACCGCATCCCGCTGGGCAAGGCGGCCACGGTGCGCGAGGGCGAGGCGGTGACGATCCTCTGCTACGGCACGATGGTCCATGTCGTGGCGGGCGTGGTGGCGGAGATGGAGGTCGACGCCCACATCCTCGACCTGCGCACGTTGGTTCCGCTCGACATCGAAGCGATCGAGGCGTCGGTGAAGAAGACCGGCCGCTGCATGATCGTGCACGAGGCGACGCGGACCGGCGGGTACGGTGCGGAGCTGTCCGCGCTGGTGCAGGAACGTTGCTTCTACCATCTCGAAGCGCCGATCGCGCGCGTGACCGGCTTCGACACGCCCTATCCGCACAGCCTGGAATGGGCCTATTTCCCCGGCCCGGTCCGTATCGGCCAGGCGCTCAAGACTCTGCTGAAGGACGCCTGACATGGCTCGTTTCACCTTCCGCCTGCCCGATATCGGCGAAGGCATCTCCGAGGCCGAGATCGTTGCCTGGCATGTGAAGATCGGCGACCGGGTCGAGGAGGACCAGTCGGTCGCCGACATGATGACCGACAAGGCGACGGTCGAGATGGAATCGCCCGTGTCGGGGACGGTCGTCGAACTGGCCGGCGCGGTCGGCGACCAGGTGCCGATCGGTTCGGCGCTGATGGTGATCGAGACGGACGCGGTGGAAGAGGCTCAGTCGGCCGCCGAGGACGAGGCGGTGCTGGAGGCGGAAAATTCCGGCGTGGAGGTCGTTGCCGCGCCCGCCCCGTCCCCCGAGCCGACGCCGCGATCGGCCCCGGTCGAGCAGGAGCACGCCACCCCGTCGGTTCCCGCCAAGGTACTGGCCTCGCCTGCCGTCCGCGCCCGCGCGCGGGATCTGGGCATCGATCTGTCGAGCGTGAAGCCCGCCGAGGGCGACCGGGTGCGCCATGCCGATCTCGACGCCTTTCTCCGCTATGGCGCGGGCCAGGGCTATACCCCGGCCCGTGCGCCTCGCGCGGATGAGGTCGTCCGCGTCATCGGCATGCGCCGCCGCATCGCCGAGAACATGGCCGCCTCCAAGCGCGCCATCCCGCACTTCACCTATGTCGAGGAGATCGACGTCACCGCGCTGGAGGACACGCGCGCGCAGTTGAATGCGGGGCGGGGCAACCGGCCAAAGCTGACCCTGTTGCCGCTGCTGATCGTCGCGATCTGCAAGACGTTGCCCGACTTCCCGATGCTCAATGCGCGCTATGATGACGAGGCGGGCGTGGTGAAGCGCTCGGGCGCGGTGCATATGGGCATGGCGACGCAGACGCCCGCCGGGCTGATGGTCCCCGTCATCCGCAACGCCGAGAGCCGCAATGTCTGGCAGCTCGCGACCGAGATCGCCCGGCTGGCCGAGGCGGCGCGCGCGGGCAGCATCGCCAGCGGCGACATGGGCGGCGGCACGATCACGCTGACTTCGCTGGGGCCGCTGGGCGGGATCGCGACGACGCCGGTCATCAACCGCCCCGAGGTCGCGATCATCGGGCCGAACCGGATCGTCGAACGGCCCGTCTTCCGCGCCGACGGGCGCGGCGGCGAGACGATCGCGCGCGCCAAGCTGATGAACCTGTCGATCAGCTGCGACCACCGCGTGGTCGATGGGTATGACGCGGCCAGCTATGTCCAGGCGCTGAAGAACCTGCTCGAAACGCCGGTCATGCTGTTCGCGGATTGAGGCCTGCCGCCGCGCGCCACTCCGGGATTGACGGGAGATCGGTGGCCGGGTGAACCGGCGCTTGCCATCCGGCGTCGCAGCGTCGACAGGAGGCATCATGACGACCGACCGCACCGCGCGCACCGGCCTGTTGCTCGGCATCGGGGCCTATATCAGCTGGGGCATCCTGCCCCTGTACCTCAAATTGTTGAAGAACGTGCCGGCCTTTCAGGTGCTGGCGCACCGGATCCTCTGGTCGCTGTTGCTCTTGGGCGTGGTCGTGCTGGTCGCGCGGCGCGGTGCGGCGATCCGGGCGGCGGCGCGGGGGCGGACGCTGTTGCTGCTGTGCGTCAGCGCGACGCTGATCGCGCTCAACTGGCTGGCCTATATCTGGGCGGTCCAGAACAACCATGTGCTGGAAGCGAGCCTTGGCTATTTCATCAACCCGTTAATCAATGTGGCGCTCGGCGTCGCGTTGCTGGGCGAGCGGATCCGCCGGGGGCAGGCGATCGCGGTGGGGATCGCGGCGGTGGGCGTCGCGGTGCTGGCGATCAGCGGCGGCGGTGCGCTCTGGATCTCGCTCGCGCTGGCGCTGACCTTCGCTTTCTATGGACTGGTGCGCAAGGTCGCGGCGATCGATGCGCTGGGCGGGCTGACGGTCGAGACGCTGGTGCTTGCGGGACCGGCCCTGGCGGTGCTGATCTTCGCCAATGCCAGCGGCACGGCGGTGTTCGGCACCGACCGGCATCTCGACATGCTGCTGATCCTGGCCGGGGCGGTGACGGCGGCGCCGCTCCTGATGTTCGCGGCGGCGGCACGGCGGCTGCGCTATGCGACGCTGGGGTTGCTCCAATATATCGCGCCGACCCTGCAATTCGCGCAGGCCGTGCTCATTTTCGGCGAGCCGCTCAAGCCCGTCCATATCGTCACCTTCGTGCTGATCTGGGCTGGGTGCGCGCTCTACGCCTTTGAGAGCGTTCGGGGCAGCCGAACGCCGGTGACAGTGGACTAGGCGCGGTTCGCGCGGGGACGGGGAGCGGCCCTGTCCAGTCGTGGGCGCGCGAACGCGATCAACGCCGCCCGTTCTGCAGCTTCGCCACCGCACCCCGGAGCAGTGCGCGCGGGACCAGCCGGGTGCCGGTGGCGGTCAGGCGGTTGAACAATCCCGACACCATTACCGCTTGCCCACGCTCCATCGCCGCGAGGCCGTCGCGCACCACCTGATCCGACGCGCCGGCGAAGCGTTCGAACAGCGGCGTCTGCGTCATGCCCGCGACATCGGCGAACTCGGTCCGGGTGGGCCCCGGGCACAGCGCGGTGACGGTGACGCCGCGCCCCTTCACCTCCTCGTGCAGCGCTTCGGAGAAATGCAGGACGAACGCCTTGCTGGCATAGTAGACCGCCATATAGGGCCCCGGCTGAAAGGCGGCGGTGGAGGCGATGTTCAGCACCGCGCCGCGGCCACGCGCCAGCATCGGTGGCAACAGGCTGTGGGTCAGCGTCACCAGCGCGCGGATATTGACGTCGATCATGCCCGTCTGTGTCGCCAGGTCGCTGTCGGTGAAATCGCCCAGCGCGCCGAATCCCGCATTGTTGATGAGCGTATCGATGTGCAATCCGCGATCGGCGATGCCGTCCAGCAGCGCCTTGACGCCGTCCGCCCGGCCCAGATCGGCGGAGACGATATGCACCTCCACGCCGGGTCGCTCGCACAGTTCACGCGCCAATGCCGACAGTCGCTCGGTCCGCCTGGCGGTCAGCACGAGCGTCACCGGCTTTCTTGCCAGCGAACGCGCGAACGCCGCGCCCAGCCCGGCCGACGCGCCGGTGATCAGGATGGTATCGGGCATTGTCGGCTCCCAGACGGACAGACGAACGGTGGCGATTCGTTCAGCCCGCCACCGGTGATTTCCCGCATCAGCAATCCCCGCCGCGGCTTCGGGTTCCCCCGTTCCTGCGCGTGTAACGAAATGCATGCAAGGTCGACCGGCGGTGAAACCGGCTCACGACTATGCGGATAGGAGATTCGTCCGGGTGCCGCGGCGGGTGCGAAAGGGCGGTCCGTTTTCGGGACCGCCCCGCACCCTCTCCCGGCACGGAGCCCATTGGCTCCCCATGCCCGATGCCGATCCTTTCGCGGTCGGTCATTCTGACATGGCGATCTTCTACGCATGGCCCGTGCCTGGCCTCAAGCATCTGTTTGCACGGCATGCACGAAGCCGCCCGGACTGTGACTTTCGAGCAACGGGTATGGTACTGGTTTTGGATCGCGCGGAGGGCTAACAGGGCGCATGGCTGTGGACATGACCCATCAGGATGGCGTTGCGATCGTAACGCTACGGAATCCTCCGAATAACCATCTGGGGCTGGCGGCCATAACGGCGTTGGGGGATGCGTTCGATTCGGTCGATCACAACCCGGCGCTCCGGGCGATCCTGTTACGATCCGAAGGTCGGGTATTCTGTGCCGGGGCCGATCTCGTCCATGCCAATCCCGTCGCCGAGCCCTTGCCGGCGGGTGCGCGCAGCCCCTTTTATCTGGCGGCGGCGCGATTGTTCGGCGTGGCGACGCCGATGGTCGCGGCGATCCAGGGGGCGGCGGTGGGTGCCGGACTGGGCCTGGCATTGGCGGCGGATTTTCGCGTGGCCTCGCCCGAGGCGCGCTTCGTCGCCAATTTCGTCAAGCTGGGGCTGCATCCCGGCTTCGGTATTTCCGCCGTGCTGGAACGGGTCATCGGGCGACAGCGCGCGGCGATGATGCTGCTGACCGGGCGGCGGATTCGCGGGCAGGACGCCGAGCGCTGGGGGCTGGTCGATCAACTGGTCCCGGCGGAGGAACTCGACGATGCCGCGCTGGCCCTGGCGCGCGAGATCGCGGCCGGGGCACCGCTGGCGGTGGCGTCTACCCGGCGGACGTTGCGCGGGGATCTGCGTGCGCTGGTCGAGGCGGCGACCGATCATGAACTCGCCGAACAGGCGGTCCTGATGCAGACCGAGGATTTTGCCGAAGGCGTGCGGGCGGTGACCGAGCGGCGACCGGGGCGCTTCGTCGGGCGATAGGGAACGCCGCCAGACCTTGCCATTGGCTCTGCGCTACGGACGATATCGAAGCCCCGGTCCTCGCCGGGGATGCGGCGTCTCGTCCCGCAGGGGCGTGCTTAACCCTGTCGCGCGGCGAGGGCCGCCTTGCGCGCGGGCAGCGCGGTCAGGATCATGCGGCGTTCCTCGGGCGGCTTGGCGCTCCAGTTGGAAATCTCGCGGATGGTGCGCGCGCACCCCAGGCACCAGCCGCTGGTCTTGTCCATCGTGCAGACATTGACGCAGGGGCTGGCGATATCGCTCGGCTGGGGTTCGACGAAGCTGATGATGTCGAGCGACATGGGCGTGGGATCAGGAGCCGAAGGAAACCTTCAGGAAGTCCGGGATCGGGCCGTTCCAGCCGCCATCGTCGGGCTCGCTGTCCGAGGCCGGGCGACGTCGATCGCGGCGACGATCCTCCTCGCGCGGTGGATCGCGGCGTGCGCGCGGCGTTTCGCGGGGCTGTTTCTCCTCGCGCGTTTCGTCCTGACGTGGTTCCGCGCGGCGGCGACGGGCAGGGCGCTCGCGCGCTTCTTCGACCGCTTCCACCGGGGTCTCGACCGCCTGCTCGCGGCTCCGGTCGCGGCGTGACCGCCGTGCGGGCCGCTCGTCCTCGACGGGCGCGGGCTGCTCCAGCCGGTCGATCTTCTGGCCGGTCAGCTTTTCGATATTGTCGAGATTCTCGGCATCATCGGGCGCGACGAAGGTATAGGCGACGCCGGTCGCACCGCCGCGACCCGTCCGGCCGATGCGGTGGACATAATCGTCGGGGTGCCACGGCGCGTCGAAGTTGAACACATGGCTGACGCCCTTGATGTCCAGTCCGCGTGCTGCCACGTCCGAGGCGACCAGGATGTTGATCTCGCCGGTCTTGAACAGGTCCAGTTCGGCAAGCCGCTGCGACTGTTCCATGTCGCCGTGAATCTCACCCGAGCGAAAGCCGTGCTGCTTGAGCGACTTGTTCAACTCGCGCACCGTCGTCTTGCGGTTGCAGAAGATGATCGCGGTCCGAACCTCTTCCTGGCCGAGCAACTGACGCAGCCGCTTGCGTTTCTCGAACGCCTGGGGCGCGACCGGCACGATCCATTGGGTGATGTTGGTGTTGGTCGAGGCGGGGCGCGCAACCTCGATGATCCGGGGATTGTCCAGGAACTTGTCGGCCAGCTTCTTGATCGGCGGGGGCATCGTCGCCGAGAAGAGCAGCGTCTGGCGCTGCGAGGGCAGCTTGGCGCAGATCTCCTCGATATCGGGGATGAACCCCATGTCGAGCATGCGGTCCGCCTCGTCGATGACCAGCATCGAGCAGCCGGTGAGCAGGATGTTGCCGCGCTGGAACAGGTCCATCAACCGGCCCGGCGTCGCGATCAGCACGTCGACGCCCTTTTCCAGCGCCTTGACCTGGTCGCCCATCGACACGCCGCCGATCAGCAGCGCCATCGAAAGCTTGTGGTTGGCGCCGTATTTCTCGAAATTCTCGGCTACCTGCGCGGCGAGTTCGCGTGTCGGCTCCAGGATCAGGCTGCGCGGCATCCGCGCGCGGCTCCGCCCATGTGCGAGGATGTCGATCATCGGCAGGACGAAGGAGGCGGTCTTGCCCGTCCCCGTCTGCGCGATGCCGATGATGTCGCGCATCATCAGCACCGAAGGGATGGTCGAGGCCTGAATCGGCGTCGGCTCGGTATAGCCGGCGTCGATGACCACCTTCAGGAGTTCGTCGGATAGGCCGAGATCGGCAAAGCTCATGCAGTTTTCCGGAATATGGCGTGGAGTGGGAATCGCCCCGCGCTCGCCCAGCACGATGTTGGCGCTTGCGGATATGGCGCGAAAAGTCAAGTTTTCCGACTCAGGCGCGCCGGTTTCCGTTGCGTTTTTCGCGCATCACAAGGCTGCCGCCGCGTCGTTCCGCTCAGCGGGCGGGGAGCAGGCTGCGGAAGCGTTCGATCTCGCATGTGCCGCCCGCGCGGGTGCGGATCGGGTCGCGGCGCGCGCAAATCTGTCCGTCGCTGCCCGGACGGATATAGAAAGTGGCGTAATAGTAAATCTGGCGACAGGCCTTGGCGAGCCGGGCGCGAACCCGCTTGCCGCCGGTCAGCACGATGTCGACTGCGCCGTCCTCGGCGGGGAGCGCCCCGGCCAGTTGCTGTGCGGCGATGCAGCGCGGGCCCTTGCGCTCCTTCCAGTGGTTCGGCGTGCTGATGGGCGGGGCCTCGCGCGGGACGCGCACCACGATGCGTTCGCGCACCATCATCTGCGCATAATGGGTCATGCCCGGTGAATCGGACGGCGATGCCGGCGCGGCTCCCAGCAAAGCGGGCGTCGCGAGCATCGTGAGAAGCGCGAGAGAGCGAGAATGGCGGACCATGGTCGGTCACCGATTCTAGCGGCGATCGTTGAACGCTTTATGAACCTCGCCTAACCGTCGATCCATGACACCCGCCCAGACCGCCCTGATCGCCACGCTCCGCCCGCTTTTGGGGGAACGCGGCATCGTCACCGACCCAGCGCTGATCGCGCCATGGGAAATCGACTGGCGCAAGCGGTTCCAGGGCCATGCCCCCGCGATCCTAGCTCCCGCCGACCGCGCGCAGGTCCAGGCGATCCTGCGCGCGGCGACCGAGCATGGCGTGCCGCTGGTGCCGCAGGGGGGGAACAGCTCGATGGTCGGCGGGGCGACGCCGCCCGCGGACGGATCGGCGCTGATCCTGTCGACCCGGCGGATGAACCGCGTGCGGCGGATCGATGCGGACGGGCGGACGGCGGTGGCCGAGGCAGGGGTAATCCTCGCCGATCTGCACGGCGCAGCCGAGGCGCAGGGCATGCGCTTCCCGCTGACCCTGGGCGCGCGGGGCAATGCCACGGTCGGCGGACTGGTGTCGACCAATGCGGGGGGCACGCAGGTGCTGCGTTTCGGGACGATGCGCGGGCTGACGCTGGGCGTGGAGGCGGTGCTGCCCGACGGAACGATCCATGACGGCCTGTCGGCGCTGAAGAAGGACAATCGCGGCTATGATCTGGGCCAGATGCTGATCGGCGCGGAGGGGACGCTGGGCATCGTCACCGCCGCGACGTTGCGCCTGGTCCCGGCCATCGCGGCGAGCGCCACCGCCTGGGTCGGGCTGGCCGATCCCGCCGCCGGACTGGCGCTGCTGCGCCGGTTGCAGGCCGCGACCGACATGATCGAGAGCTTCGAGATCATGCCCGCCGAAAGCCTGGCCGCCGCCGTCGCCCATCTGCCCGGCGCGCGCAGCCCGCTGGCGGGCGCGCACCCCTGGCATGTGTTGATCGAGGCGGTGACGGGCGATCCCGCGATCGATCCGGCGGGGATGCTGGAAACGCTGCTGGGGCAGGCGCTGGCGGACGGCGTGGCGGCGGATGCGGTGATCGCCGCGTCCAAGGCGCAGGCCGAGGCCTTCTGGCTGCTGCGACATTCGCTGTCCGATGCCGAACGTGCCCTGGGGCCGGCGGTGCAACACGACATCGCCGTGCCGGTCGACGCCATGCCGCGCTTCATGGTCGAGGCGGCGGCGGCGTGCGATTCGCGCTTCCCCGGCACCCATGCGTCGGGCTTCGGGCATCTGGGCGACGGCAACATCCATTTCCATGTCCGCGCCGCGCCCGACACCGATCGCGATCATTTCTATGCCGAGCAGGCCGCCACGATCACCCGCTTTGTCCATGACCTGGTGATGGCGGCGGGGGGCACCATCTCGGCCGAACACGGCATCGGCCAGATGAAGCGCGACGAACTCGCCCGCCTGTCGCCCGAGCGGGTGGCGACGTTGCGCGCGATCAAGACGGCGCTCGATCCGCACGGCCTGTTCAACCCCGGCAAGCTCGTCGCTTGCGCCTGAGGCTCCGGCCCCATAGACACTGGCGCACAGCACGCGGCCGGGGGGCTCGCGTGAGACGAGTTTTTGGAGATCATCATGGCCAGCGCGCCGTCGCTTCCCCTTTTCTACAACGGCCTGGAGCCGCTTTCGAGCGAGGCCCATGCCAATTACAAGGTTCGCCCGCAGGACACCGCGCCCTTCCTGGTCGGCCAGCATGCGATCCCCGTCACCGTCGACGAATTCCCGCTGGTGCAGCGCTTCATGCCGATCGTCTTCTCGGTCGGGGATCAGCCGATCCCGCTGGCGCTGATGGGCCTGAACGAGGGCGTCAACGTCTTCGTCAGCGACGAGGGCCGTCTCACCGAGACGAATTTCTATGTCCCGGCCTATGTCCGTCGCTATCCCTACATGCTGGCGCGCCTGCGTCCCGAGGCCGATGAGCTGTCGCTGTGCTTCGACCCGACCTCGCCGACGATCGGCGCGTTCGACGAGGGCGATGCGCTGTTCGAGAATGGCCAGCCCAGCGAACTGACGAAGAATATCCTGTCGTTCAACGAATCGTTCGAACAGGCCGGCGCCCGGACCCAGAACTTCATGAAGGAACTGGGCGAGATGGAACTGCTGATGGACGGCGAGGTCTCGATCCAGCCCGAGGGTGCGGATCAGCCCTTCGTCTATCGCGGCTTCCAGATGATCAATGAAGAGAAGCTGGTCGACCTGCGCGGCGACCATCTGCGCAAGATGAGCCAGTCGGGGATGCTCCCGCTGCTCTATGCGCATCTCTTCTCGCTGTCGTTGATGCGGGACATCTTCTCGCGCCAGATGCAGCTCGGCAAGATGCCACAGCCGCAGCTTCAGCCGATCGGCTAACCCATGAGCGGGCCGGTCGCCGGGACGGCGTGATAGAGCCGTGTCGCCATCGCCTTTCACTGGGCGATCGCGGCACTGGTGATCGCCAATCTGGCGATCGGCCTGCTGCATGAAAGCCTGTTGCGCGGGACCATCCCGCTGCGCATGGCGATCGGGCTGACCGTGCTGGCGTTGACCGTCGGCCGGATCCTGTGGCGGCTGGGCCATCGCCCGCCGCCGCTACCCGCCGAAGTCCCGACCTGGGTGCGGGGCAGCGCGCATGCGTTGCACATGCTGCTCTATGGCCTGATGCTCGCCATGCGGCTTAGCGACTGGGCGATGCTCGCCCTGGTCGCGATTCATGTCGCGGCGGCGCTGCGTTACCATTATCTGCTGCGCGACGCTGTGCTCGCCCGCATCGCGGTCCGCGCATGAAGCCGGCGCGATTGGGTCCGCTTCCGCGAGGCGTTACAAAAAAATGACGAATTGTGGCGCCCCGGGTTGAACCAAATGGGCGCTTTCCTATTTATATCAGTACGACATCGTGTTCCCCCCTTTCGCGGTGTCGTATGACACGCTTTCAGCGTGTCTCCTCCCTGAACCTTGGCCACCTCGCGCTCTCCCCCTTGCGCGAGGTGGTTTTTTATCATTGCGGTCGGGCCGTTATTCGGCGGCGAGCGGCAGGGCGGAGGCCGGTCCATCGCCCAGCGCTGCGGCGGTCAGGGTGTCGACGACGACGCGGACGAGCGCCACGGTGGCGTCGAACCCGTCACCCGGCGATTCGAGCGCGGCGTCGAGATACAGCGATCGGTCGAGTTCGAGCTGGATTGCGTGGATGTCGCGACGGGGATCGCCATGCCGTTCGACCACATGCCCGCCCGCATAGGGGGCATTGCGCGTGACCGCGACGCCCCGTGCCCGGATCATCGTCTCGACCCGGCGGACATATTGGCTGGCCGCAGTGCTGCCGTGCCGGTCGCCAAGGACCACTTGTGCGCCGGTGCCCGGGCTACCGAGCGGTGGCATGGAGTGAAGATCCAGCAGGATGGCGATCCCGAACCGCGCCCGTGCCTCGGCCAGGCAGCGATGCAGGGCGGCATGATAGGGGCGGTGGTCGGCGGTGATCCGCGCCCGGATCTCGGCATCGGAAAAGCGCCGGGTCCAGATGTCGCCATGACCGGCGACGCGGCGCGGCACCAAGCCCAGGCCGCTGCGCAACTTGGTCGAGGGGCGCGCGGGTACGCGTGCGCCCAGGTCGATCACCGGGTCGCGCTCATCCTCATGCCGGTTCAGGTCGATCCAGGCGCGCGGGCTGTGCTGCACCAGCATCGTCTCGTCGCGGCGCGCGGCGATCGCGACCCGGTCGATCAGCCGGTCCTCCAGCCCGATCAGCGCGCTGAGCGGCACGCGCAGCATGTCCAGCATCGCGGGGGGATAGGCGCGCCCGCCATGCGGCACCGACACCACCACCGGCCCGATCGGCGGGGTAGGGCCCAGTATCGCAAAGCTCGCATCGGGGGACGGGCTGGCCATCGATGCGATCCTATGCCGCCGCCCCGGCCGCCGCAATGGTCTGGAATTCTTAACGGCCGGGTCGTTATGCTGATCGCCACGATGAATCGGGATCAAGAGATGCTGCACATTCTGCTGGCCGAAGATGATGAGGTCATGCGCGAATATCTGACCCGCGCGCTGACCCGGTCGGGCTATCGCGTCACGGCGGTGGACCGGGGCACGGCGGCGATCCCGCTGCTGGAGACCGACCGCTTCGACCTGTTGCTGACCGATATCGTCATGCCCGAGATGGACGGTATCGAACTGGCGCAGCGGGCCGCCGCGATGGTGCCCGACCTGCGGGTGATGTTCATCACGGGTTTCGCCGCGGTCACGCTGAAGGCCGGACAGGCGATGCCCAATGCCCGTGTCCTGTCCAAACCCTTCCATCTGCGCGACCTGGTGATGGAGGTGGATCGTCTTTTTCAAACAAATTCGGTCGACGGCGCAATTTAGGGCTTGCCACCTCCGGGGCTCCCGGCTAATTGGCCCACCTCCGGCGGGCGTGTAGCTCAGTGGTAGAGCACTGTGTTGACATCGCAGGGGTCGCAAGTTCAATCCTTGCCACGCCCACCATCGAAAACCCCGCTAGGCCAACGGCTTAGCGGGGTTTTTGGTTTTTAGACCCCCGAATTGCGCGTCACGGTTTTGCGTGCCTTTTGCGTGTCATGCCGAGTGGAACATCCGGGCTCACGGGGGCCTCGGAGGCGCTAAGGGCGGCCGTGGCAGCGAATTGGGACCGGTAGCGACGGCGTGGAAACGCCAGGCCGTCACGTTTGCCGCCGCCGTCCATCGGGACCGACTTGCGTGGGTTTTGCGTGAAGCGGCGTCGCCATCTTCCGTGCCAGCTCGATGGCAATGTCCTCCAGCGCCTGCTTGGTCTGGATGAGATAGGCCGGGCTGAAGATCACGTAGCGCCGCGTCGATGGCGGCAGCACCACGTGACCGAGCGCCAGCGGGATCTCCTGCTGCGAGACGCCACGCTGTGCGATCAAGGTCGCCATGCTGTGGCGCATCAGCTTGGGGCCGAAGCCAACCGGCACCCCGAACCGCCTTGCCATGACGCTCCGCGCCTTTTTGACGTCTGCCACGGGCCGCTGAACCACCCAACGGTCCTCATCCTCCTCTGCCACGCTCTCGTGACAGACCAGCCGGTCGTCCGTCGCCTCCAGCCAGTTCGCCAGGAGCGATGTGACGGGGAGCGCCGGTCGGTTCTTGCGCGTCTGAATCCGCCCCGCCGGGTTGAGGTCGAGCACGCCAGCGTTGCGGTGCCATTGCTGCCGGTCGGGCCGCACCGAGATGTCGTAGAGCGCATCCGGCCGCGCCAGCGTGCAGATCGCACCGATCAGATAGCGGCGCAGCGGCATCAGCCGTGCTGGATGCGCCGGGCTGAGCTCCGGGTCTCCTTCCGCCGTATAGTCGAGCATCTCGGCGATCTGGTCGAGCGAGAGACGGAAGTTGCGCTCCGGCGTCACGGCGGCGCGGGGCAGGTGCTTCAGTTCGGGCACCGCCTCCATACGCTTCACGTTGAACCGCAAGGCTGCCTTTAGCTGGATGATGCTCTCCTCGACCGTCGACCTCGCCCGTTTGCGCGTCGACACGGTCCACCCGCCGGTCTTCGGGTCACGCCGCCGCTGGGTCACGGGATCGATCTCGGCCCCCCACTTTCGGAATCGTATCAGCCATTCGGCGTCCAGCACCTTCGGCAGCACGGGCTCACGCAATACACCGGTCGTGAGTTCATGGTCGATGAACCGGTTCACCAGTTTCAGCCGGGCACGGATCGCGTCGGCGCTGACCTGCTCGGAGCCGTGCAGCGTCCAATAGTCGGTCATCGCCTGATGGACCGTGTAGGACGCCTTGTCGTCGTCAGCAGGCTGGTGGAACGCCAGATAGTGACGGTCGAGCACCTCGGTCGCTACGCAAAGATCAGCCGTGCCCGTGCTGCGTCGCTGCATTCGGCCGGAGACCGGGTAGTACCAGCAGATGTAGAGGTTCGGACTGGCAACCTCGCCGTCCTTGCCTCGGACGTGATCGAGGTAGAATTCACCACGGCGATAGAAGTCGTTCGGTGACGGCACTGCGCTTTTTCCTTCAGAATTTCGCTTCGCGCCTTTCCGAGCAGGTTCACTGCACCCACCAGGGTGAGGAGGTCGAGATCCTCCGACTTGAGGTTGATGCCCCGGTCCGTCTGGATCGCACGGGCGATCTTGCGGTCGAGCCGCAGGATGGCGTCGGCGGTTGCCGCGTCGATCATGTCCTGGGGGAGGACCGGGCCGGTCCCCGGCGTCATCGCGACGGTGCCGCCGGCGTCCGCGTCGATGCTCATCATGTCTTTTCCTTCCTGACGTGGGTAACCCCCACGTGCAGGGCCTTCTTCTCACCCGAAGTGGTCGTCGGTGACCTTCAGGCGATCCGCGATATCGCGTCGCGAGACAGTGACGCCGACATCGGCAGCGATGACCGGCCATTCGGCCAGCGCGTCGCGCGTTCGGTCGATGATCTGGGCGATGACGCGATCCGACAGGCCATGGCGGCGGCCCAGCGCGAGGACGTGCGCGCGGGTCGGCGTCCGGCCCTCGCCCTCGACCGCGAGATAGTGCTCGCCGCCTGGGCCGACCGAGAAGGTCAGGTCATAGGCCGGGGCGAGGCGCCACTCACCGCTCGGTCCCATCAGATAGCTATGCTGCCGGGTATGGTCGTCGCGATTATGCGCCAGGACGTTGAAGACCATGCGGCGGAAGGCTTGTTCGACGTCGCCGGCATGGCGGGTGATCGCCATGGTCGCACGCAGGAATCCGTCATAGTCGAGGCTCGGCATCTCGGACGGGGCTTCGGCTGCCCCGGCGAGGGATACCATGTGCAGCCGGCGTCCGGGGGCCGGTCGGTCGAAGCGGCGCGTCGCGAAATAGCCAGGTCCGTCGCGTTCGGGCAGGACGCGGGATTCCGCGATCGTCAGACCGGCCGCGCGGGCCATGCGGGCATAGGCTTCCTCGACCGGGCCGATATCGACGGGGTCGCCGGTCGCGCGGAACTTGACGATCCAGGCGTCATGGCCGTCCGCGGCCTCGCCGACGCTGATCGCGCCATCGGGGGCGAAGCCGACATGAACTTTGGGACGAGCGCCGCCCGAGGCGCCCCCCAGCGCCGCCAGCGTGTCGACCAGCGCGCCCTCGTCTCCCGCGAGGAGCAACCGTGATTCCTCGGCCAAGGCATCGAGGTCGATCGTCCCGATCGCTTCGTCGGGTGTAGTGGCTGGCTGATAGACCAGCGCGCCGCGGCCAGCGGCGCCGATGATCGCCAACTGATCGACCGGATTCAGCGTGTCGAACTGGACGTCGATCCTGGCGAGGCGACGTCGCAGCAACAGCCGTCCCCAGGCATCGGGCAGGCTGTCCGCCAGGAAGCCGTGCAGCCCGCCGAACGACCGGCTCCGCGCGGCGTGCAGGCCCCGCTCGGGACGATAGAGCAGCGGGGCAACGAGCAAGCCGCTGCGGATCACGTCGGGCGACCATTCGAGCTGGGCGACGCCACCGGCCATCACGACCCGCCCCGCTTGCGCAGCGGGCGCGGAATCGTCGAACGCCAGTGCGAGCCCCAGCGGTGCCCCCGGCCTCAGCTTCACGACGGGATCCTCGACGCGGCCCGGCGGCGGCGCTTCGGCGCAGTGCGTTCGGTCATCCGTTTTTGCTCCAGCAGGGCATCCATCGAACTGGCCACCGGCTCCGGGAAGAGGACGAACAGATCCTGCTCGCACCGCAGCGCCACGGCCGCGCGGACGAGGTCGTCGATCGACGCCTTGCCCTCGGTCTCCAGGCGCCGCCAGGTGCGATAGGAGACGCCGGCGCGGGCCGCCGCGTCGACCTGCGTCAGGTTCATCGCCAGGCGGCGATGCTGTATCCTCCGGCCTAGATCGGCCGCGATTTCACCAGGCGTGTAAAGCATCGTCCAAATATGGCCTGTAAAGCGATAGCACGCAACATTGATGGCCATATATGGACGTATGTAGACTCTCGCTATTCTGCGGCCTCAGCCAATGGCTGGTCGCTGTCGGACGCGAGATCGACGATGCGGATGTTCCCGTGACTGGTATCGATCAACCCTGCCTTGCTCATGAGTGCGAGTTCCCGGGCAAGCGTACCGTGCGTTTTGGCGCGCGAGCCATCGACGTCGCTGCCGATCGTGCCCAGGACCGGGGACGAGGCCTTGGCGTCGTTGAAGACAGCCCGAAGCGCGTCCCGTTCGATGAGGGTACCCGGCTTGCCGCCATTGAATGACGCAAGAAGGGCGACGACGGCTCGGCGAAGTTCTGGCGTGTGTGCGCTCGCTTTGCCGCGGGATTCGGGCGGCGGCGCGCTGAAGATGCCGGGGAATTCGGGCGTGAGGTCGTCATAGGCACCATCAGATCGGCGCAGTAGGGTACGTGGCCGCAGGTCCGCGCCCTGCGAGTTTGCCTTGGCGACCTCGACGATGACGACGTCACGATCGGACAGGCTGCCATGCACGGCACGGACCGCTTCCAGATCTTCCGACGGTCCAGCGAGGCGTACCTCGATGACGGTACGCGGAGTTGTCGACCACATCGCCGAGCCCCGTAGCCGCTCGATCGCGGCGTCGTCAGCCTTCTTCGCTGCGTCCTTCGGCGTATGGCCGATCACTGCCCAGAACATGTTCTGCCACCGTGCCAGGCGGTTCAGGTAGAACAGGAAGTTCGTCGTCGCCTCGGAATTGGCGAGCTCGAACCCTGCCATTGAGACGGCGGAGTCGAGGATGACGCCAACGATCCGGTCCTCCGGGCGACCGTCGGCCACGACCTGCTGATTCCAGTCGTCGAGGAACGCCTCGACGCCCTTCAGGACGGAGCTTGGCTGCCAGCGGCCTCCGCCTCGCTCGAACAAGCAGGGATTGGGCTCCCCGAACTCGGCGGCGCTCATGCTGAGGAAGGCCATGACATGGATCCGTTGGCACAATGCGGCCACGTCGTGACTGGTGCCGCCGGCATCGGCCGTCATGCGGCGAGCGATCATGCCGATCCGCTTGAGCAAATGCTCTTGCAGGTCTTCCGCTGTCAGGACCAGGATATGCCCCCTGGCATGGATGTCGGCACCCAGCCATTGCCGAGGTGCTTTGTCGCCGGTGGCCGCAATGTGCGCCGCCATCCAAAGCAAGAGCTGGGTCTTGCCTGTGGAGCCGGCGCCGAACCAGATGGTCGCGCCTGTAGCTGGCATCAGGCCCTCGATGGCGTAATCCATCGGCCGATCGTACGAGGCAGCAGCCGAAGCGCGATAGGCTCCTTTGCGTGCGCGAACGGTCCAGGATTCATCGGTCATGTCGGTCGTCTCCCTTTGGGCGATACCGTTACGGCCATTCCATTAACGCAAGGATGACACGGTTCCACATGCGAATAGAACGGTTCACCGCAATCCGAAGCGGTGGTAACGGGATATTAAGCATTCATTGTGACGAATAGAGGCCGGGTGGGGGTGGAGGCGATGGGCAGTTTTACTGCACAGCGACGCCACCCCCACCCGCTGCTCTAATCGACCGGCTTTTGGAAGAGCGGGCTCACTTCGCCGGCAAAAAGATCATCATGAACCATCGATCGGCGTAGGCGTACGCAAAGTTTCGACGACTGCGCCACGGCCTCCTTGTCAATTGCACATGCTCGCCATTGTCGTTCACCGCCAACGTTTCGATGGGCGGCTCAGGCGGCTCTTGGCAGAGCTCAAGAAAGAGTGCGTCCGCTTCTTCGTCCGTCATCGTCAGCGGTCTCATTTCATTCTCCTCCACACACTCAATCCCCCTCCGTCTCCCTCAGCGCGAAAGTTCCAACTTTCGCGCCAAGGTTTCGGCGGGCGTTAGCGCAGGCCCAAAAGATAGAAGAAAGGCAATTGAGCTAGGTTCGGAAGTTGAGGTGGCCCCTCAAATGACCTGACAGGGTCTCGCTCTTAGATAAGAGTGAGGCATATGACTGACGGTACGACCAGGCGTTACAATGACGGCGAGGTCCTCTCCGGTGTCCAGCGCCGGAGGCGGTGGACACCGGAGGAGAAGGTCCGGATCGTCGAGGAAACCTATCTGCCGGGGATGAGCGTGTCGCTCGTCGCGCGCCAGCACGGCATCAGCGGCAGCCAGGTCTTCACCTGGCGCCGCCTGATGAACCAGGGTGCGCTGACCGCCACGGCAGCCGGCGAGGAGGTGGTGCCAGCGTCGGAGTACCGGGCGCTGGAGGTGCAGGTGCGCGAGTTGCAGCGGCTGCTCGGCAAGAAAGCCATGGAGAACGAGCTGCTGCGTGAGGCCGTTTCCCGGGCCGCAGGCCCAAAAAAACTGCTCTTGCGCTCGACCTCGTTGCCGGGGGACGTTCTGTGACCGCGGTAGCCGATGCGCTCGGCATGGCCCGCCCGCATCTATCCGCGACGCGTAACCGACCACCGCCGCGACCGCGCGGACGGCCACCGTTGCCGGATGCCGAGCTGGTCGCCGAGATCCGGCTGCTCGTCGCCGATCTGCCCACCTACGGTTATCGCCGCGTCCATGCCCTGCTGCGCCGCCAAGCCGAGCAGACCGGTCGCGCTGTTCCCAATCCCAAGCGCGTCTACCGCGTCATGAAGGTGCATGGACTGCTGCTCCAAAGAGGCGGCGGACGGCACGAGGAGCGCCGTCACGACGGCCGTGTTGCCGTCGACCAGCGCAACACTCGCTGGTGCTCCGACGGGCTGGAGATCGCCTGTGACAACGGCGAGAAGGTGCGCGTCGCGTTCGCGCTCGACTGCTGCGACCGGGAAGCGATGGGGCACGTGGCCACGACGGGCGGCATCACCGCCGAGGACGTGCAGGACCTGATGGTCGCTACCGTCGAGCATCGCTACGGCCGGGTGGACCGCGTGCCCGAGCCGATCGAGTGGCTGACAGACAACGGCAGCTGCTACACCGCTCGCGACACCCGCACCTTTGCCCGCGGCATCGGGCTGGTCCCACGCACGACCCCGGTCAGCAGCCCGCAGTCCAACGGCATGGCAGAAGCGTTCGTCCGCACACTCAAGCGCGACTACGTCCGCGTGAACCCCAGGCCCGATGCGCAGACTGTCATCGCCCAGCTGCCAGCCTGGATTGACCACTATAACGAGGTGCATCCACACCGCGCCCTCGGCTATAGGTCACCCCGCGAGTTCATCGCGACAACACGCGAGGCCCTGTCAGCTATTTAGGGTCAGGACTCGTTGATCACAGCCAGAAGATGACGGTTGCAGCGAGCGCGATGGCGGAGAGGAAGACGGTCGGGCACCGATCGTAGCGGGTGGCGACGCGGCGCCAGTCCTTCAGGCGTCCGAACATGATCTCGATACGGCTGCGACGCCGATAGCGGCGCTTGTCGTATCTGATTGGTTCATTGCGGGATTTCCTGCCCGGGATGCAGGGCTGGATGCCCCTGGCCTGGAGAGCGTCCCGGAACCAGTCGGCGTCGTAGCCGCGGTCTCCGAGCAGCCACTGTGCCTTTGGCATGTCATCGAGCAGCGCTGCCGCGCCGGTATAGTCGCTGACCTGGCCTGCGGTCATGAAGAAGCTCAAGGGGCGCCCGTTCGCGTCGGCGATGGCATGGAGCTTCGTGTTCATGCCACCTTTCGTGCGTCCGATCAGGCGGCCGAGATCCCCTTTTTAACCCGCAGGCTCGAGGCCGTGCGGTGCACCTTCAAATATGTCGCGTCGATCATGACAGTCCTGGGCTCGGCATCCGCAGCCGCAAGGCCTTCCATCATGGTCGTGAATACGCCCATCCGGCCCCAGCGTTTCCAGCGGTTATACAGCGTCTTGTGAGGGCCATAGTCCTTTGGTGCATCCCGCCAGCGCAGCCCATTGCGATTGACGAAGACGATCCCGCTCAACACCCGCCGGTCATCGAC
>NZ_JAVSCQ010000008.1:0-130062 GCF_040560405.1 Facivitalis istanbulensis | reverse complement strand
TTCCAGCTCCTGTCGCTCCGCATCCGTCAACGATATCGACACCGCAGCCACACGACCTCGACCCGCCATCTCTCACCTCCGCATCAAACGCGAAAATGATACACTGAACTTCTCGATCAGGACACTATCGCACGTTCCGATCAGCCCGGATCATGTTCCTCGCCGATGATCGCGGCGGCGGTCGCACCCTCGGCGGCGTCGTGTGCGATGCCGTTGCGGTGGATGCGGACGCCCGCGGTCGAGACCGGCGCGCTGATCGGTACCGCCGCCGCGACGCTGCGGCCTTGCTCGCCGCGATGGATCGTCACGCCGTGCATCGCCTCCGCCAGCGGCGCGGTGAGCGCGTCGGTGACGGCGGCGGCGATACGGACGGGGATGGCGGGCTCGACCCCGGCATAGCGCTGGCGGAAGGACAGGTCCCGCTCCAGCGCGCCGCGCCAGCGATAGAAGATGTGACTGCCCACCGCGCCGATCCGGTTGAGGCTGGAGGCCCACCAAGGCAGCACGTAATTGGCATGGTAGAAGGTCGCCGCGCCCACTGGCGCATAGACCAGCCCGGCCAGTGCTCCTTGTGCGACCGCGGCGGCGCGGGCCCATGCGACGGGATCGCGGGGTTGCAGCATCGATCCGTCGCAGGTGAAGCTGAACTGGCAGCCGCTCGAACGTTCGGACCCCTGATAGACGACGCCGCAGATGCTCTTCGGAAAGGCCCGGTCGCGAACGCGGTTCAGCACCACTTGCGCCACCGCGCGCTGGCCGTCGATCGGTTCGGAGCGGGCTTCGTAATAGACGGCGGCGGTCAGGCATTCGGCCGCGCGTTCGGCGTCCTGGGTAGTGCGGGCCGCGCCGGAAAAGGCCGGGGCGGCGGCCATCTCGATCGGCGTGTCGGTGGCGATGGTGGCAGGCAGCTCCGCCTCGGGCAGATCGAGCGCGAGCTGGCGCAGCAGCGTCTTTGCGGTCGGCGGCGGTATGTCGAGCGACAGGTGGACGGGCGCGCGCAGCGTGGGGGTGCAGGAGGTCACTCCCGCCAGCGCCGCGATCAACACCATCCACTGCCGCACGATCGTCGTACCCCACCCGGTTTCGGGATGGGCTATAGGCGCGCCAGGGTTAGGAAGCGGTTAAGTACCGAACGACCGGGAACGGGAGGCGAGTCGATCGCCCCCGTTCCCGGACCGCATCAGAAGCGTGCGCCCAGTTCCACGCCATAGAAGCGCGGCTCGCCCGCAATATAGGTCGGCGCGCCGAAGCTGCCGCCCGTATTGCCCGCATCGATCAGATAGCGCTTGTTGGTCAGGTTGCGCGCAAAGCCGCCGACAGTGAACCGGCCATGGTCGCCGAACTCGAACCCGGCACGCAGGTTGACCAGCGTGTAGCCGCCCTGCGAGATCGCATCGCGGTTGGGCAGTTCGAAGAACACCTTGGAGCGATAGTTGGCGCTGGGCGTGGCGTAGAAGGTCGCCGACGATCCAACGGGGATGCGCAACGTCGCACCGCCCGAGGCGGTCGTATCGGGCTGAAGCCGGAAACGGTTGCCCGCGAACACGCCGTTGGACGCGTCATTGCCGATACCGCCATCGATATAGGCGAAGGTGGCGAACAGGCTGAGCCAGCGTTGAACCGCCCAGTTGCCCTCCAGTTCGACGCCGACATTGTTGGCCGAACCGGCGCTGCGGGTCAGCGACGCCCCGTTTTCGAAGACGCTGACCTGGAAGCCCTTATAGCGCTGGTAGAAGACCGAAGCCGCGCCGGTGAACGGGCCGACCCGCCCCTTGATGCCCGCTTCGTAGTTCCAGACATTCTCCTCGGGCACGATCTGAAGCCGGGGAATGGCCCCCGAATTGGCGACGGTCAGCGGGACGATCCGCTGCGCGTCGAGCTGCACCACCGGCGAGCGGCGGCCCTTGCTGACCGTGGCATAGACGTTCACGTCATGGCTCAGCCGGAACAGCGCGTTGAAGCGCGGCAGGATGGCGGCGAAGCTGCGCTGCGCGTCGAAACGCTCGCCCTTGGTGTTGGCGCCGCCGAGCAGGCTGGTGAAGATGCCCGCACCCGCCAGCAGGCGGCTGTCCGGCATGACCGAGCTATAGCCCGAATGACGATCCTCGATCAGCACGCGGGCGCCCGCGGTCAGTTCCAGCGCGGGAACCGGGATCCAGGTCGCGTCGGCGAACACCGAATAGGTGTTGTTGCGCCCGTAATTGGTGAAGCTGGCGCTGTAGGGCAGCACGGTTGCCGCGCCACGCGTCAGGATGCCGGTCGCCCGCGCGCCCGAGACCGTGCCGTTGGGCAGGACGCAATTGGTGCCGGTCGAAACGCCGGCGCCGTTCAGGATCTGGCGGACCGAGGCGAAGCCGGGCGTGATCGAGCAGGCGAGATAGGTGCCTTCCTCGGTCGAGAAGGGCACGCGCTGCTCGCCATTCTCAAAAAAGGCGTTCCAGCCGAACGAAGCGCGATAATGGTCGCCGTCAAAGGCGAAACGGCTTTCATGGCTCCACTGGTCGCTCTTGGCATCCTCTGCGAATTCCAGATACCAGGCCGGGCCGCCATCGGCGTCGAAGATTTCGAGCGAGTCGAACCGGCGATAGCCGTTGACCGTCGTGAAGGTGATGCCCGGCGCGACATCGACCTGCACGGTCAGGTTCGCGTCATAGACGTTGCGGGTCAGGCCCAGCTTGCGCTTGCCCAGCACCTCGGCGGACAAGGGCGAACCCGACAGTTCGGCATAGCCATAGTCGCCATTCCATCCGCCCGTGGGGGCGAAGGCGCGGCTCTTGAACGCGGTGCCCGGGTTGCGCTGACCGTCATAGGTCAGCACCAGATCGGCAGTGAGCGACGAATTGGGGGTCCAGCGCACCGAACCGCGCACGCCGCGCTGGTCCTGGCCGTTCAGGTCGTCCTGACGGACGCCGCCCTGATTCTGGTTGGGGGTGTTGGGATCGCCCGCGATGTTGCGGACATAGCCATCGCGATATTTATAGGCGAAGGCGATCCGGCCCGCCAGCGTGTCGGTGCCGCCGTTCAGATAGCCCGACACCTGCGTCCGGTTGAAATTGCCATAGGAGGCGGTGATCCCGCCCTCGGTCCCGGCATGGGGCTTGGCCGAGATGATGCTGATCGCGCCGACGGCGGCGGCGGTGCCGAACAGCGTCGCCTGCGGCCCCTTCACCACCTCGATCCGCTCGATATCGAACAGGTCCTGATAGGCGCCGCGCGTGCGGCTGATGTCGATGCCGTTATAATAGAGGGTGACGCGTGCGCCCTGCTGCGCCGAGCCGGAGTCCGAGGTGATGCCGCGGATCACGAAGCCGGGGTTGTTGGCGCTCTGCTCCTGGATCTGCAGGCCGGGGATATATTGCGCGACCTCGGACAGCGAGTTGACGCCCAGATTGGCCATGCGGTCGCCGGTGATCGCCGTGACGGTGACGGGGACGTCCTCGATCCGCTGCTCGCGCTTCTGCGCGGTGACGATGACGTCGGCATTGTCATCGGCGTCGCGCGGGTCGCTCTGTGGCTGGATCATCGCCTGCGCATGGGCCGACTGGATGAAGGCCGCCTGCGACAGACCCGTCAAAAGCATCGCCATGGTCAGGCGACGCGCGATCGAAGTCATGAAATTCCCCCGTTTCAAATATGTGTTGCGGGCGATTAGGCCGTGCGGATTACCGGATGGTGTCGTCGTGATTGCGTTTTTATGACGATGACCGAAGTGTGTCGCCAAACGGTCATCTCGCCGCCATCGCTCTGTCTTGGAGAGGGCTTAGCCGCTCGCTCCGAAAGGACGATCCTGATGACGATGATGAACCGACGCCGTGCCATGACCCTGATGGGCAGCGGGGCCGCGCTGGCCGTGCCGACCGGCATGGTCGAGGCCGCCGCGCCCGCCATTCGCTTCGATCACGGTGTCGCCAGCGGCGATCCCGCGCCCGATGGCGCCGTGCTGTGGACCCGCGTGACCCCGGCCGCGGCGGACGAGGCCGCTGATTTCATGCTGACCTGGCATGTCGCTCCGCTGGATGGCGGCGATGCGGTCGGCCTGCGCAGTGGCCGGGTCAGCGCGCGGGCGGCGCGCGACTTCACCGCCAAGACCGAGGTGACCGGCCTGCAACCGGGGCGCGACTATCGCTATTGGTTCGAGACGGCGGCCGGGCAGCGCTCTCCCGAAGGCCGGTTCCGCACCCTGCCGCGCGGGCGGATCGAGGATCTCGTTCTCGCGGTGGTTTCGTGCCAGCTCTATCCGGGCGGGCTGTTCAACGCCTATGACGCGATCGCCAGGAGCGACCGGCTCGACGCGGTGGTGCATCTGGGCGACTATATCTACGAATATGGCGCGGACGGCTATGGGGCGAAGACGGGGCACCAGTTGAACCGCCTGCCCGAACCGCGTCACGAAATCGTGTCGCTGACCGATTATCGTCAGCGTCATGCCCAGGTGAAGCGTGATCCCGATATGCAGGCCGCGCACGCCCGCGCCGCCTTCATCTGCGTGTGGGACGATCACGAGGTCGCCAATGACGACTGGATCGGTGGCGCGGAAAACCACCAGTCCGCGACCGAGGGCGATTGGGGCAAGCGCAAGGCGGCCGCGATGCAGGCCTATTTCGAATGGATGCCGATCCGCGACCCGCGCCCCGGCCAGCCCTGGGAAGCGATTTATCGCAGCTTCGATTTCGGCGACCTGGCGACGTTGGTGATGCTGGAATCGCGGCTGCTGGCGCGGTCGCAGCAGGTGCATGCCAAGAACGAGGTTCCCGCGCCGTCGGAATATGCCGCGATGATGGCGGAACGCGCGCGGCCCGACCGGACGCTGCTGGGGTCGGGGCAACTCGGCTGGGTGGAAAAGACGCTCAGCGATTCGGTCAAGGCCGGACGGCCGTGGCAGGTGATCGGCAACCAGGTGGTGATGGCGCGGATCGACGGGCCCGATCTTGAGAAGCAGATGGGGGCCCCGCGCTATGCCGCGATGATGGCGAACATCCCCGCGGAATTGCGTCCTCTGCTCGCGCAGGCCCAGGCCTCCTACCGGGCGGGCCTGCCGCTCAACTTCGACAGCTGGGACGGCTATCCGGCCGAGCGCGAGCGCCTTTATGCCGCGTTCGCGCGGGCGGGCAGCCAGCCCGTCGTGGTGTCGGGCGACAGCCATGCCGCCTGGGCCAACGACCTGTATGATGCCAAGGGCAATTGGGTCGCGGCCGAGTTTGGCGGGACATCGATCACCAGCCCGTCCTGGGGCGACCTGATGCCCGGCATCGGGCATGAGATCGCGGCGGCCAATCCGAAGGTGGTCCGCTTCTGCGATCAGGAGGGCAAGGGGTATATCCACCTGACCTTGACGCGCGACACCGCCACCGCCCGCTTCATGACGGTGTCGACCGTGCTGGCCAAACCCTATACCCAGCAATGCGTCGCCACCTGGCGTACCCGCCATGGCGAAAAGGCTCCGATCGAGTCGGTGGCCTGATCGGCGTCGAATGACGACGAACCCCGTCGCCCCGGCCGATGCCGGGGCGATTGCGGGGACGGATCAGTTGTTGGTGAATCATCCCGGCCGATGCCGGCATCGGCCGGGATGATGGTGCCGGGTTTCAGCTCTTCCGGGCGGTGGCGGCATCGGCGCGGACGGTGGCCAGGATCCGGGCGACCAGCGCGGGGTCGTCATGGTCGAGATAATGGCCGCCCGGCATGGCGATCAGCCGGGCCGGGCCGCCCTTGAGCAGCGGGCACAGGCTGTCCTTCTCGGCCATGCCATAGATGCAGGTGAGGGGCGCCCAGGTCAGCGTCCGGGCGGTCTTGATGCCCATCGCATCGGGGCGCCGTTGATAGGCGATGCCCGAGGGGTCGGACCGGAAGAACACGGTATCGCCCGGCACGACCAGAATGATCCCGGCGACCCGGCGGCGCAGATCGGCGGGCAGGTGCGCCAGCCCCGTCTGCAACAGGTCCGAGCCATAGGACTGGCCGAGCAGGACCAGCCGCCGGTCGCCCGCCTCCTCGACGGCGCGGCGGACCATGCCGGTGATCAGCGCGTCGATCTGAATCCGCGTGCGGCGCAACCGGAACAGGACGGGCGAGTTGACGCCGGCGACCTCGATCCCCGCCGCGCTCAATCCGTCGGCGACGACCCCGCTCATGCCGTAGCGCAGGCCCATGTCGCCCGAAAAGGACAGGACCAGGATCGGCTGCGGCGTGCCCCGCGCCGGATAGCGGGTGATCGGGTCGCGTGAGAAATAGCTGCCCGAATAGAGCAGCGCGACCGCTATCAGGACGATCAGTCCCAGAAAGGCGGCGATCAGGCGCGGGACCAGGTGGCGGGGCGATCGAACAATAGCGGGCATGGGGCCATCCTTATCGGCGGACGCACGTTCTGCCACGCCTTGTGCGTTCTGAACGTAATGCGTTCATGAAAAATCTGTAATATGCTGCTCACTCGCCCTATGCGCGATATCTGTCATCGGCGGCGCGTAATGCATGAGGACCGCGTCATTTTTCGCACGCGGCGATGACGAACACCAGGGGCCCTGACCAGTGACCAAGCCGATCTTCTTCGATCCCACCGGACGCCGCGGGGCATGGGCGCGGCGGAGCGTGGCCGTGCTGATCCTGGCGGTACTGGTCGCCGCGATCGCCTTTGCGACGACCTTGGTCGCGGTGCCCAATTCGGGCGTGCTGCCGCTGCCCTTCGCGCGGCGCCAGGCGATGACGCTGGAGCCGACCGCGCAGTTGAAGGGCCGCCGGGGGGAATGGTTGCCGCGCAAGGCGGTGGCGCAGGGCCATACGCCGCTGACCATCGCCTTCTACACGCCCGGCAACGACGCCGCGCTGGCCTCGCTCCGGACGCATATGGGGCAGATCGACTGGCTGGTCCCAGGGCTGATGAATGTCGGCGGTCCCCGGGCGGAACTGACCATCGCCAATGATCCCCGGCTGGCGACGCTGCTGACCCGCGCGCCCCGGCCGCCGCGCCTGTTGCCGATGGTGCAGAATCTGTCGGACGGCAATTGGGACGGCGAGATGATCGCCCGGATCATCGCCAGCCCGGCCGCATCGGAAAAGCTCGCGACCCAAATCGGCCAATCGGTGACGGCCAACCGGCAATCGGGTCTGGTCGTCGACTTCGAAAACCTGCCCGCGCACGCCATGGCGGGCTATCCGCGCCTGCTTCAGCGGATCAAGGCGCATCTGCCCAAGGGCGCGGTGCTGGCCGTGACCGTACCGGCCGAGGATGAGGCGTGGCAACTGGGCCGCCTCTCCAAGGTTGCCGATCGCGTCATCCTGATGGCCTATGACGAACATTGGCAGACCAGCACCCCCGGCCCGATCGCGTCGCAGCCCTGGTTCCTGCACGCGGTCGAAAACGCCGTGGCCAAGGTCGGCCGCGACAAGTTGATCGTCGCGCTGGGCAGCTATGCCTATGACTGGCAGGCGCAGCAGAGCCAGGCCGAGGCCCGCTCGATCGAAGAGGCGTGGTTGATCGCGCATGACAGCCAGGCGAATGTGAGCTTCGATCCGGCCAGCGGCAATGCGGGTTTCGCCTATGACGAGAATGGCCAGCATCATACGGTGTGGATGCTGGATGCCGCGACCAGTTGGAACCAGTTGCAGGCGCTCAAGCGGCTGGGCATCGACGATGTCGCCTTCTGGCAGATCGGCACCGAGGATCCCGGCCTGTGGAACGGCTTTGCCGCGTTCCGCAGCACCGCGCGCGGGGTCGTACCGCGACTGGAGCGGGTCGCCTCGCCGCTGAACGTCGATGTCGAGGGAACGGGCGAGATCCTGCGCATCACCGCGCAGCCGACCGATGGCCGCCGGACCGTGCGCTATGACAAGGACGGGGTGATCCGGTCCGAGGTCTATCAGGCCTATCCGACCCCCTATGTCGTGCAGCGCGCGGGCGCGGTGCCCAAGACGCTGGCGCTGACCTTTGACGATGGCCCCGATGCGACCTGGACGCCGAAGATCCTCGACGTGCTGGAGCGCGCGCATGTGCCCGCCACCTTCTTCGTCATCGGCGAGAATGCGCTGGAGCATCCCGGATTGCTGCGCCGGATCGTCGCGGGCGGCAGCGAACTGGGCAACCATACCTATACCCATCCCAATCTGGCGACGACGGGCGATCGCACGACAAAGCTGGAACTGAACGCGACGCAGCGGTTGATCCAGGCCTATACCGGCCGTTCGACCACGCTGTTCCGCGCGCCCTATTTCGGGGACGCGGAGCCGACCACGGCGGACGAAATCGATCCTGCGCTGCTCGCCCAGTCGCGCGGCTATACGGTGGTCGGCCTGCACGTCGACCCGAATGACTGGCAGCGGCCCGGCGCGGATGCGATCTACCAGCAGGTGATCGACCAGGTCCACGGGGCGACCGCGGAGAATTCGGCCAATATCATCCTGTTGCATGATGGCGGCGGCGATCGGCAGCAGACGGTCGACGCCCTGCCGCGAATCATCGCGACGCTGCAGGCCGAGGGGTATCGCTTCACGCTCGCATCGCAACTGGTGGGGATTTCCCGTGATCAGGCGATGCCGCGCGTCGAGGGACGGGACCTGTTGGCGGTGCGCACCGACGTGGCGATCTTCGTCGCGCTGGCCTTCGCCTCGGCGGCGCTGACCTGGATCTTCTACCTCGCCATCGCGCTGGGCATCGCCCGCGCGGTCGTCATGGCCGGTCTCGCCCTGTTCCAGGGGCGCCGGTCCAAGCCGGTGCCGCCCGACCATAGGCCCAGCGTCTCGGTCATCATCCCCGCCTTCAACGAGGAGCGGGTGATCGTCCAGTCGGTGACGCGCGTATTGGAAAGCGATTATCCCGGCCTGCAGGTCATCGTCGCCGATGACGGGTCGAAGGACGGGACCAGCGCGGTGGTGCGCGAGGCGTTCGGCAACGACGATCGGGTCCGCCTGTTGACGCTGGTCAATGGCGGCAAGGCGGCCGCGCTGAACCGTGCGCTGCGCGATGCGACCGGCGAGGTGGTGATCGCGCTCGACGCCGATACCCAGTTCGAGCCGGAGACGATCGCCAAGCTCGCCCGCTGGTTCGCCGATCCCAAGCTGGGTGCGGTGGCCGGCGACGCGCGTGTCGGCAACCGGGTCAACCTGGTCACGCGCTGGCAGGCGGTCGAATATATCACCGCGCAGAATCTGGAGCGCCGGGCGCTGGCCGGGTTCGACGCGATGACCGTGGTGCCGGGCGCGGTCGGCGCGTGGCGGCGGGCCGCGCTCGATGCGGTGGGCGGCTATCCCGAGGACACGCTGGCCGAGGACCAGGACCTGACCATCGCGATCCAGCGGGCCGGCTGGCGTGTCACCTATGATCCGCGCGCCGTGGCCTGGACCGAGGCGCCCGAGAGCTTCCGCGCGCTGGCCAAGCAGCGCTATCGCTGGGCGTTCGGGACGCTGCAATGCCTGTGGAAGCATCGTTCGGTGGTGCGCACCGGCAAGCCTGCCGGGCTCGCGCGGATCGGCCTGCCCCAGGCGTGGCTGTTCCAGATCCTGTTCGCCGCGATCTCGCCGCTGATCGACCTGTCGCTGATCCTGTCGGTGGTGGGCACGGCCGTCCGCGTGGCGCAGCATGGCTGGGCGCAGACGCATACCGACGTGGTCCAGATGGCGGCCTATTGGCTGATCTTCACCGCGGTCGACGTGCTGTGCGGCTGGATCGCCTATCGCCTGGACGGTCACCGCGTGCGCTATCCGGCGCATCTGCTGGTCGCGCAGCGACTGGTCTATCGCCAGATCATGTACTGGGTCGTGATCCGCGCCATCGCTTCGGCCATCGGCGGCTGGATCGTCGGCTGGGGCAAGCTGGAGCGGACCGGCAACGTCGAGGCGTAGTGGCTTACCGCCCCTTCCCGCGCGCCGGCGCGGGGAGGGGCCATTCGTTCAGCCCAGCGTCATTCGGACGGTCAGGCCCGGGGCATGGTCCTCCAGCGACAGCGCCCCGCCGTGCAGATGCGCGACCGCGCTGGCCAGCGACAGGCCCAGTCCCGCGCCGCTCCCGCTCCGGGCGGCGTCCAGGCGGCCGAAGCGCTTCAACGCCTCTTCCCGCCGCTCGGGAGGGATGCCGGGGCCATCGTCGCTGACCGCGATGACCGGCGCGCGCTCGCCCGGTTCGACCCGGACCGTGACCCGGCCCGATCCATATTTCAGCGCATTGTCGATCAGGTTCGCGATCGCCTGACCCAGCAATTCGCGGTGGACCAGCGCCATCAGCGTCTCGGGCGAGTCCGCGCGGATCGTCATGCCGCGATCCTCGGCCAGCGGCTCGAACATGTCGGCGACGTCGCGCGCCATCGCGGCGAGATCGGTATCGACAAAGGCATCGCGGCCCAGGCCCGCCTCGGCCCGGCTGATGCGCAGCGCCGTGTCGAGCATCGCCAGCAGGCGGTCCCCTTCCTCCAGCGCGCGACCGACAGCGGCCCTTGCGGGTTCGTCCCGGCATTCGGCCAATGCGCGTTCCAGCGTGGCGCGCAACCGGGTCAGCGGCGAGCGCAGGTCATGCGCCAGCCCGTCGGTCGCGATCTTGAGTTCGGTCATCAGCAGCGCGATCCGGTCGAGCATCGCGTTGATCGACTCGGCCAGCGCGTCGAAGGCGTCGTCGCCGCCCTTGGGGATCACGCGCCGCGACAGGTCGCCCGCCGCCACCGCATGGGCGGTCGCCACGGTGTTCTCCAGCCGTCCCTCGATCATCCGCGCGGCGATCCACGCGGCCAGCGCGGCCAGCACGATCGCCGCCGCCATGCCGACCGCCATCGCCTCTTCCATGGCGCGGGCGACGCGGAGTTCGCTCTCGATGACATGGCCGGTCAGCAGCCGTGATCCGTCGGGCAGCGGCCGTGACACGACCCGCATCCGTTCGGGCAGCGAATGGCCGATGCGGAAGATCTCGATCGTCGTCGCGCCGGGCGTGACGACATTGGGCGGCCAGTCGGCGATGTTGCCGGTGACGAAGCGCCCATGGGCATCGGTCATCAGGATGACCGACAACGGCACCCGGTCGGTGGTCAGTCGCCGCTCGACCGAGAGGCGCACCGCAGAGGGGCCGCCGCTGCGCCACACGGCCACCAGTTCGTCGCGCAGGTCGCTCGCGGCGTCCTCCGCCTGTTCGGCGATCTCACCCCGCGTTAGGTGGCGCACCGTCGCCACCATCACCGCCGCGCCGACCAGTTGCAGCGCAAAGACCAGCAACGCGAAACGCAGGGTGGTCGAGCGGAGGACGCCCGGCGCTATTTCTCGATCCCCAGCTTATAGCCCGAACCCCGCACCGTATGGAGCAGCGGGCGGGCAAAGCCTTCGTCGATCTTCTTGCGCAGGCGGCTGATATGAACGTCGGTCACGTTGGTGTTGGGGTCGAAATGGAAATCCCAAACGCCTTCCAGCAACATGGTGCGCGTGACCACCTGGTCGACATGCTGGAGCAGATATTCGAGCAGCCGGTATTCGCGCGGCTGCAACTCGATCGGCTTGCCCGCGCGGCGCACCCGATGCGCGAGCAGGTCCATCTCCAGATCGTCACAGACCAGCCGGGTCTGCGGCGCGCCGACCGTGGTGCCGCCGCGCCGGATCAGCAACCGGATCCGCGCCAGCAACTCAGCGAAGACGAATGGCTTGGTCAGATAATCGTCCGAGCCCGAGGTGAGGCCGGCGACCCGGTCCTCGGGCGAGGACAGGGCGGAGAGGATGAGGACCGGCGACTGGATCGCGGCGGCGCGCATCGCGGCCAGCACCGCCATGCCGTCCATGCCCGGCAGCATCCGGTCGAGCACGATGCAGTCGTAGCTGCCATCGGTCGCGTGGAACAGGCCGTCGCGCCCATTCTCCGCATGGTCGACCAGGAAACCCTCTTCTTTCAACCCGTTGGCGATATAATCCGCCGTCGAGCGATCATCTTCGATCAATAAGATCCTGTTGGCCACGAAGCCCTCCCGATCCGGTCCTTAGCAGCGTGATCGTCACGAGGCCATGCTCGCGCGCGACGCGCAGTCGCACCGGGGTGGAGGCATGGCGGGCGGCTTCCTCGCGCAGCAGGGTGAAGGAGGTGGCGGGCCGGTCGTCGATCGTCAGCACCGTGTCGCCCACGCGCAGCGGCGGCTGCACCATCGGCGAGGCCTGGCCATCGACATCGCTGCGCAGGCTGGTGACGACAAGGCCGGTGCGATCGTCGCCCAGCGGCGCGAAGGTCGCGCCATAGAGCGTTGCGGCGGTCCGCGTCGCCGGATGCAGCGACATCGGCCCCATCAGCAATGCCGCCGCCAGACCACCCACCAGCGCGACCGCGCCGGCGCTCCAGCCGACCAGACGCAGCCCCTTCACCGGCCGATGGCGGCGGTCGCGCGGCGTGACGGGGCCAGGGGGGTCGCTACGTGCATCGTCCATCCTTTCTCCACACAACCATAACCGTCGCGATCTAAGGGAAGGGTGGGCGAAGCGTGACGCTTCTGTCATGAAACCATGGTGCGGGCATGACCAACTTGTCATGCTTCCGAAAGGCGCATGGTCCATCCGCCTGCTATGGCGCCGCCATGCGACGCCGGGCGAAGCATGAAAACACGGGGGTAGGATGCCAAGCGGGTCACGGCAGGGGCGACGGCACGGATGACGAGTCCGACAAGAATGGGACATGATATCGTCGTGGCGCAGAGGCGCCGGCCCGGGGCGCATTCATGACGTCGAACGCGCATTCGTCCGGGTTTCTCGATCGACTGGCGGGCTTTGCACGGCGGCGGCGCGGGTATCTGGCGGTGGCGGCGGTGGTGCTGCTGGTCGCGCTGGGCCTGTCGGCGCTGCATCATCTGACGCGACAGATACGGCTGGCCGATGTCCGCGCCGCCTTCTACGCCATCGATCCACGCCAGATCACGCTGTCGGTGCTGTTTACCATCGCCAGCTATATCGCGCTGACCTTCTACGATGTGATCGCGCTGCGCGTCATCGGGCGGCCGCTGCGCTGGCGGACGGCGGCGATGGCGTCCTTCACCAGCTACACGCTCAGCCACAATCTGGGACTGGCGCTGCTGACCGGCGGGTCGGCGCGCTACCGTGTCTATGCGGCCGCCGGGCTGGACGGGCCCGACATCGCGCGCGTGGTCGCGATCGCCAGCGCGACCTTCTGGTTCGGGGTGTTCACCGTCACCGGGCTTGGTCTGCTCATCCATCAGGGGCCGGTGACGCTCGAAACGCTGGTGCTGCCGCAGATGGCGGTGCGCTGGCTGGGTGGCGCGGTGGTGGCGGGGGCGGCGGCGCTGATCGCCTTGTGCGCGGCGCGGCCCGGCCTGCGGGTCGGCTGGGGCGCGTGGAGCGTGCCCCTGCCCAGTTTCGGCCAGGCGCTGGCGCAGATCGGTATCGCCACGCTCGACCTCGCCTGTGCCAGCGCGGCGCTGTTCGTGCTGCTGCCGGGCGCGTCGGCGGCGTTGCTGCCCGCTTTCATCCTCGCTTATGCGCTGGCGATCATCGTCGCGCTGGTCAGTCATGTGCCCGGCGGGCTGGGCGTGTTCGAGGCGGTGGTGATCGCGACCGTTCCCGTCGACCGCACCGCGCTTTTCGCCGCGTTGATTGCCTATCGCGTCCTCTATTATCTGCTGCCGCTGGGGCTTGGCCTGGGCCTGCTCGCGTGGGACGAGGCGCGGCGGCGGCCGATCAAGGCGCTGCGCGACCTGCGCCGCGTGCTGCTGGGTATCGCGCCGCCGCTGTTGGCGGCGGCCTGTTTCGGCGGTGGCGCGATATTGCTGCTGTCGGGATCGCTGCCCGCCATTCCGCAGCGTGTCCATCATCTGGTCCATATCGTGCCGCTGCCCTTTATCGAGGCGTCGCATTTCGCCGCCAGCCTGGTCGGCACCGGGCTGCTGCTGCTCGCGCCGGGGCTCTACCGGCGGCTCGATGGCGCCAGTCTGGCGGCGCGCGCGCTGCTGGTGGCGGGGGCGATCTTCTCGCTGGCCAAGGGCATCGATTATGAGGAAGCGGCGGTCTGCCTGACGATCGCGCTGCTGCTCCAGATGAGCCGTCGCGCCTTTTACCGTCGCACCGCGCTGGTCGCGCGCCCGCTGTCGCCCGCCTGGCTGTTCAGCGTCGCGGTGGTGATCGCGGGGACCGGCTGGGTCGGCTTCTTCGCCTATAAGCACGTCGATTATCAGGAATCGCTGTGGTGGCGGTTCGCGTTGTCGGACGATGCCTCGCGCTTCCTGCGCGCCGGATTGGGGATCGCGGTGATGCTGGCCGGGGCGGGGTTGTGGCGGCTGTTCCTGGCCGCGCCGCCGGGCGAGGCGGACCATCCGCCGATCGACCGGGTGCTGGCCGTCGTCAACGAGGCGGAGCGCACCGACGCCGCGCTGGCGCTGCTCGGCGACAAGCGCTTCCTCTTCTCGCCCGAGGGCGACGCCTTCGTCATGTATCAGGTCCGCGGGACCAGCTGGATCGCGATGGGCGACCCGGTCGGCCCGCGCGCGGCCTGGGCCGACCTGTTGTGGCAACTGCGCGCGCTGGCCGATGCGGGGCAGGGGCGGCTGATGCTCTATCAGATCACCCCCGACGCGCTGGAGATCGCCATCGAGATGGGGCTCCAGATCATCAAATATGGCGAAGAGGCGCTGATCGATCTGCCCGGCTTCGCGCTGGAGGGCGGGCGGATGCGGACCCTGCGCCAGACGCTCAACCGCTTCCGCACGCGCGAGAATGCGCGCTTCGCGATCATCCCCGCCGCGCAGGTGCCCGCCATCCTGCCCGCGCTGAAGATCGTGTCCGACGACTGGCTGCTGGCCAAGGGCCATGGCGAGAAGGGGTTCAGCCTGGGGCGGTTCGACCCCGATTATCTCGCGCTGACCGATTGCGCCGTGGTGTGGGTGGGCGAGCGGATCGTTGCCTTCGCCAATATCTGGAAAGCTGGCGAAAGGCGCGAATTGTCGGTCGACCTGATGCGCCATGTCGAGGAGGCGCCGGGCGGGGTGATGGACTATCTGTTCGTCGAACTGATGCTGTGGGGCAAGGCGGAGGGCTATGCCCGCTTCGCGCTGGGCCTTGCGCCGTTATCGGGGGTCGGCGGGCGGCGCATGGCCCCGACCTGGGCCAAGGTGGCGGAGCTTGTGTTCCGGCATGGCGAGCGCTTCTACGGCTTTCGGGGCCTGCGCGCCTATAAGGAGAAGTTCCAGCCCGAATGGGCGCCGCGCTATATCGCCGGACCGGGCGGGCTGGGGCTGGTCAAGGCGTTGCGCGACCTGAATGCGCTGATCGCCGATGGGGGAGAGCCGGACTGATCCTCGTCTTTCCGGCCCTTGCGGGGGCAGCGCCTGCGCCTCGCGCAGTCATGGGCGCAAGGGCGGTGCGGAACGGGGAGTCCCGGCGAACCGATCCAAAACCAATTCGGGGTTGGGTATGCCGAATCGGGCCTGGCATCGTCGCGGCGGTGGGGGGGGTGGGAATTGTCGCCTCGACCCGCGATGGTCGGCCGATGACCAGATGGACTGCCCAAAACGCCTCAACTTGTGCTTTTCGTGCCACGCTTGGCCAATAAAGTGATGGTTGGATTCAAAGAGGTATTGTTTAGGTATTGACCTAATAACGTAACTGATTTGTCTTTTTCCTGTAGCCCGGTGCCCTATTCGCCGAGGCAAAGGGGAGAGATATGAAGATCCAGACCTCCGCATCATGGCTGGCGCTGTCCGCCGCGTCGATGATGCTCGCCGCGCCCGCCGTTGCGCAGCAGACCAGCCGCGATGGCGCTGCCTCGTCGAGCGCGGATGCCGCCGCCACCCGCACCGCCGCGATCACGGGCAAGCCGCAGTCGGACGGCAGCCAGGACGTCATCGTCACCGGCACGCGCATCACCCGTCCCAATCTCGCCTCGGCGGCACCGATCACCTCGGTCACGCGCCAGGACATCACCGCCCAGGCCGCCGTCAATGTCGAGGACGTGCTCAACCGCCTGCCGCAGATCGCGCCCGACAGCCAGCAGACCTATAACGACTCCGATGGTCGCCAGCGGATCAAGCTGCGCAGCCTGGGCTTCGAGCGGACGCTGGTGCTGATCGACGGCAAGCGGCTCGGCACCCAGAACGGCCAGGACGTCGGCATCATCCCGCCGTCGCTGCTGGAGCGCGTCGACGTGCTGACCGGCGGTGCCTCGTCGGTCTATGGGTCGGACGCGGTCGCGGGTGTCGTCAACTTCGTCCTGCGCAAGAATTTCGAGGGCATCCAGCTCGACACCAACTATAATTTCTACAACCACAACAACAAGGACACGATCGTCTCGCCGCTGGCGCGCGCGGCGGGCTTCAGCAGCCCGCGCGGCGTGACCAACGATGGCGGGCGTGCCGACATCACGCTGACCGCGGGCACCAAGCTGTTCGAGGACAAGCTGCACGTGAGCGGCTTCGTCAACTATCGCAAAACCAACGAAGTGGCGCTGACCTCGCGCTCCAACGCGGGCTGCTACCTGACCCAGCAGACGCTGAACGGTCCGCTGTCCTGCGGCCTGACGCCGAGCAGCTCGACCAGCGGCCTCATCACGCCGAAGAGCGGCGCCAATGCGGGGGCGCAGTTCGTCAACAATCCCGACGGCACGCGCAATTTCGTGCCGTTCGCGACCGGCCCCGGCAACGCGTCCAACTATTTCAGCGGCTATGCCTATCAGCGGCCGTCCGAGCGGGTGAATGCGGGCGGCTTCGCCACCCTCGACCTCGCGCCCGATGCCGAACTGTATGCCTCGGGCATCTGGTTCCGCGACAAGTCCTATACCAACTATCCGACGATCGCGGGCGGCGCGGTCAACGTCAACTGCAGCAACCCCTATCTGTCGGGTACGCAGGCGACGGCGATCGGATGCGGCGCGGGCGTCTCCAGCGTGCCGATCACGCTGGCCTATCGCATGGGCGAGAATAACGACCGGCCCGATACCTTCATCAACACCGGCCTGCGCCTGACCGGCGGTATCCGCGGCAAGGTGGGCGATGCGTGGACCTATGACCTGGGCGGCGTCTATGCCCGCAATCATCAGGACTATACGCCGAGCCTGGCCACGCCCGGCAACCTGCAGAACGCGGTCAATGTCGGCGGGACCGCCGCCAACCCGACCTGCGCCAGCGGTGCGGCGGGCTGCGTGCCCTTCGACATCTTCAGCGCGGGCAACACCAATCCGGCGCTCATCAACTATCTGTTCGGCAACGGCACCAATCAGACCATCGGCACGCTGTACGACATACAGGCCAACGTGACCGGCGACCTGGGCAAGTACGGCATCATCTCGCCCTTCGCGGAAGAGGGGCTGGCGATCGCGCTGGGCACCGAATACCGCAAGGACTCGCTGAAGTCGCGCGCCGACAGCGCCTATCGCGCGGCACGCGGCGGCACCGATACCGATCTGAGCCAGGACGTGCTGGAGGCCAATATCGAGGTCCAGGCCCCGCTGATCGAGCACAAGCCGTTCGCGGAGCTGGTGCAGGTCAATGGCGGCTATCGCGTCTCGAAGTACAGCAGCAATCCGAAGTCGTTCAACACCTGGAAGATCGAGGGTGTCTATGCCCCGGTCAGCGACCTGACCTTCCGTGCCTCGTTCAACAAGGCGCAGCGCGCGCCGACGGTGACCGAGATCCGCCAGGCGAGCAATATCGAGTTCGTGCAGGGCGGTGCGGGCACCTTCGCCGACTTCTGTGCGCCGACGGTCACCACCGGCCCCAACGGCGTCACCTATGGCGCGCCGATCGCCTCGCCCGCCGTGTGCCGTGCGACCGGCCTGTCGGACGCGCTGTATGGCAGCAAGACCCTGCTCTGCAGCAACGGCGTCACGCCCAACGGCTCGGCCGGGTGCGCGGTGCGTTCGGGCGGCTTCACCGCCGACCCCGAAACCGCCTATACCCAGACCTATGGCCTGGTGGTGAAGCCGCGCTTCATCCGCGGGCTGGTCTTCTCGGTCGACCGCTACCGGATCAAGATCGACAACTCGCTCGGCTTCAACGACTATAGCTATTACACCGATGGCTGTCTGCGTTCGGGCGGCGACCAGTTCTTCTGTCAGGGTATCGTCCGCAATCCGGGCACCGGCACGCTGTTCGGCGGCGGCGCCAATGCGACGACCGGCTTCATCCGCCAGGGCACGACGAACTATTACACCGCGATCTCGAAGGGCTGGGACTTCCAGGCGCAATATGCGCTGACGCTGGAGTCGATCGGTCGTCTGGACTTCAGCTTCAACGGCTCGCTGACCACCGCCGCCGGTGGGCAGGACTCGCCGCTTCAGCCCGAGCGTAACTGCGCGGGCTATTACGGCAATGGCTGCGGCCAGCTCATCCCGAAGTGGAGCCATGGCCTGCGCACCACCTACACGACCGAGGACAAGAAGTTCAGCGCCTCGTTCAACTGGCGCTATGTCGGCGCGCTGACCAATGCCAACAATTCGGGTGATCCCGCGATCGGTGGTACCGCGGCGCGGGCACTGACCGATTATTATCGGGTCGCACCGGCGAGCTATTTCGATCTGGCGTTCAACTTCGCGATCGCCAAGCAATTCTCGCTGCGCCTGATCGCGAACAACCTGCTCGACAAGAGCGCGCCGATCGTGCCGGACTCCTACAATATCAGCCTGGCGCGCAACAACACGATCCCGCAGCGTTACGACTCGCTGGGTCGCAACATCGCGATCGGCACGACGATCAATTTCTAAGGCTCTTCCCGGCGGGGTGCTTCGGCATCCCGCCAATCTCCCAACTGAAAAGGCCGGTGCCCCATGGGGCACCGGCCTTTCTTTTTTATCCGTGGCGATGGCGGGGCGCGGCTATTCGATAAAGGCCTCAACCTCGCGGCGTTTGCCCCGCATGAACGCGTCGGCGACGTGGCGGAGCGGCGCGATGTCCACGTCCGAGCGCCCGACCTTCACCAGATCGGCGAAGCGCGCATAGAGCGCCGGATATTCGCCGTGCAGCCCCTCCTCATGATGCGGGGTGGACCCGTCGGGCAGGGTCAGCACCGCGCCGCCCTCGGCCAGGGTGAGCGTGCCATTGTCGGTTTCGACCACGATGTCCCAGCTCTGATGCCCTTCCTGTCGCCAGTCGAGGTCGAGCGTGACGGGGGTACCGTCGGTCGTACTGAAGGCGACGTCGGCGGCGATCGGCGCGTCGCGATTGGCGGGGAAGTCCAGCGTCGCGCGCTCGATGAAGAAGGGCTCGGGCAGGATATGCGTGGCGATCGACAGCGCGTTGATGCCCGGATCGAACACGCCGAAGCCGCCCGCTTCCCAGATCCATGCCTGGCCCGGGTGCCATTGGCGGACATCCTCGCGCCAGGTGATCGCGGCGGAGAGGACCTTGCGGGTCGACAGCCAGTCGCGGGCGGGGCCGACGCCCAGTGCATAGCGCGAATGCCAGCTTGCGAACAGGCTCGCGCCCGCCTTGGCCGCCAGGTCCTCCAACACCGCCACCTCGGCCAGTGTCGCGCCCGGCGGCTTTTCGAGGAAAACGTGCCAGTGATTGGCCAGCGCGGCGGCGGCAATGGCATGGCGGACCTGCGGCGGCGTGCAAAGCGCGACCGCGTCCACGGCGACATCGCTGGCGGCGAGATCGGCGATGTCGTGGAAATGCGGAACACCCTCTACCCCATTGGGCGAGCGGCTGACCGTCGCGACCAGTTCGAAGGCCGGGTTCCCCGCAATGGCGGGGACATGCTGGTCATGGGCGATCTTGCCCATGCCGACCAGCGCGAGGCGGATCGTGTCGGTCATCGGTATCAGCGTGCCTTTTCGATGTAAGCGCGCGCCGACGCGGCGACATCCGCCGCCGGCTTGCCCGCGCGATAGAGATTGGAGCCCAGGCCGAAGCCGTCCGCGCCGTGCGCGCGCCATTCGGCCATGTTGTCGGGCGTGATGCCGCCCACCGCCAGCACCGGGACGTCGCGCGGCAGGACGGCCCGCTGGGCCTTCAGGAAGGTCGGGGAGGCGCCTTCGGCGGGGAACAGCTTCAGGCCGTGCGCACCGGCCTTCAACGCCGCAAAAGCCTCAGACGGGGTGAAATAGCCGGGAAGCGAGATCAGGCCCTGCGCGACGCTGTGCGCGATCACGTCCGCATCGGTGTTGGGCGAGACGATCAGGCGGCCGCCCGCCGCCTTGACCCGGTCGACCTGCCCGGTGGTCAGGACGGTGCCCGCGCCGACGATCGCCCGCGCGCCGACATGCGCGGCGATGGCCGCGATGCTGTCATAGGGGGCGGGGGAGTTGAGCGGCACCTCGATCAGGGTGAAGCCCGCATCGACCAGCGCGTCCGCGACGGGCAGCGCCTCTTCGGGCGTGAGGCCGCGCAGGATGGCGACCAGCGGGCAGGCGGCAAAGGCCCTGGCGAAATTCTGGGCGGGGTCGGTCATGACAAATATTCCCGAATGGCGTGGAGACCGGCCAGGAAGCCGGCGTGGCTGTCGAGCGAGACGACACGACCGCCGCGCGCCTCGATCCCGACGGTATAGAGTTCGGCGAGCAGTCCACCCGAAAGAAGATGCACGGTCGTGCCATCCATGTCGGGCACCGCCCCGATATCATTGCCGATCAGCAGCCCGCTGGCATAGGCACCGGCATCCTGCGCCGCGATCCGCCCGAGCAGGACCGAGGCGCGGACGCCGAACAGCGCGGCGGTCAGGTCGCACGCACCGCTGCAGCGCGACAGGCCGTCGCGAAAGGCCGTGCCGTCCGTCACCGGACCGTCGAGCATGCCCGCCAGGATGCCATGCCCCTTGACCAGCGCGAATAATTCGCCGGTCATGGTCGTGGTGAAATCGGTGATCCGGCCGCCTTCGGTCCTGACCCATTTATTATGGGTGCCCGGTTGCGCGAACAGCCCATCGGCAGGGGCCAGCCCCGCGGCGATCGCGCCGAGCACCTGCACCTCCTCGCCGCGCATCACATCGGCGCGGACATCGGTCAGCAGCGATACGCCGGGCACGATCGTGACGTCCTGCCCCCCGATCCGCGTCGCGGCGCGCGCCAGCGTGGCCAGATCGGCGGGGGCGGGGACATAGGCCGCTTCCTGCCAGCCCCGGGTCGAACCGACCATGCCCGCCGCGATCACCGGCCGATCGCCGAAGCGTTCACGGATGCGTGCGATTTCCGCAGGATAGTCTTCGGGGCGCATGGCGAGGACGCCACGATCGTCGCGAACCGTCTCGATCACGGCACCCCCCCGAGTCATGCTGTAGATTCGGCGGTTGGTCGTGCCCCAGTCGATCGCGATATAGGCGGAATATGTATCGGCTGGCACGATGGGCGGGGCCCCTCCTAATTTTTCTGGATAAATTTGTAGGACAATATGCGGGCCCGCGCAAGCGCTCCGCAGGGGTGTTTGCGTACCGCTCGATCATAGCGCGAAGGCCGCGTAAATCAGGGACTTTACGTAGATTTTTCACCCTCATGCGGCACGATATCCGGTCAAGGATATTGCATTTCACTATCAATAATGCCGGAAGGAGCCCGGCCATTTGCGCCGACATAGCGCGCCTGGGGGCTCCGGGGGCCATATGGACACATGCGACCAACGCGCTATGCGGGCGTTAATACCAGAATAGACACAGTATTTGGGGCGAGGTTTTTGGCTCGGAACGTGTCCTGGTCGTGCCCGAAAGGCGTGGCGGCGGGGCGTTGCGAACCGCAATCACGGCTTTGCGTCGCTTTTCGTCCGACATGGTTTCACGGGCGGATTCCGGCGCGGCCCCGGCAACGAGAAGGCATGACTATGCAGAGTGACCGCAAGCAGGATCGGCTGGATTCGGACCAACAATCGGTCGAGGGCGGGACAGGTATTACGCGGCGCGCGATGATGGGCGCGACGCTGGCGGTGGGCGGGGCTTCGGTCATGCCCTTTTCGACGGCGCAGGCGGCCCAGTCGGAAAGCAAGGTCGACGTGCTGCTCATCGGCGGCGGCATCATGAGCGCGACGCTGGGCGTGCTGCTGCGCGAACTGGAGCCGTCCTGGACGATCGAGCTGGTCGAACGGCTGGACAAGGTCGCCGAGGAAAGCTCGAACGGCTGGAACAATGCGGGCACCGGCCACTCGGCGCTGTGCGAGCTGAACTATACGCCGGTCAACGAGGCGGACGGCAAGGTCGAGATCAAGAAGGCGATCGAGATCAACGAGCAGTTCCAGGTGACGCGCCAGTTCCTGAGCCATCAGCTGCGCGTCGGTGTTTTGAAGAACCCGCGCAGCTTCATCAACTCGACCCCGCACATGAACCTGGTGTGGGGCGACGAGAATGTCGACTTCCTCAGGAAGCGTCATGCCGCGCTGCTCGCCAGCCCGCTCTTCTCGGGCATGGAGTTCACGACCGACCCGCGCCAGATCGCGCAGTGGGTGCCGGTGATGATGGAGGGGCGCAAGCCCGGCCAGCCGCTGGCCGCGACCCGGTCGCAGTTGGGCACCGATTGCGAATGGGGCGAGGTGACGCGCCAGTATATCCGCTCGCTTCAGGGGCAGCCGGGCGTGACGCTGACCACCGGGCACGAGGTCCGCTCGCTGGAGCGCAATGCCGACGGCACGTGGCGCGTGACCGCGCGCGATCGCAAGACCGATGAAAAGCGGATCATCACCGCGCGCTTCGTCTTCGCGGGCGCGGGCGGCGGCGCGCTGCCCATCCTCCAGAAGTCGGGGATTCCCGAGGGCGACGATTATGCCGGCTTCCCGGTCGGCGGGTCGTTCCTGGTCACCGAGAACCCGGCGGTCGCGCTGCGTCACCTGGCCAAGGTCTATGGCAAGGCGGCGACGGGTTCGCCGCCCATGTCGGTGCCGCATCTCGACACCCGCTATCTGAACGGCAAGCATGTGCTGCTGTTCGGTCCGTTCGCGACCTTCTCGACCAAGTTCCTGAAGCAAGGGTCATATTTCGACCTGCCCAAGTCGATCACGCTCGACAATTTCCGTCCGATGCTGTCGGTCGGCTGGAACGAATTCGACCTGGTCGAATATCTGGCCGGGCAGTTGATGATGAGCTAGGAAGACCGGATGAACGCGTTGCGGGAATATCTCCCGAACGCCAAGGATTCCGATTGGCGGCTGTGGCAGGCTGGCCAGCGCGTGCAGATCATCAAGCGCGATCCCGACAAGGGCGGCATCCTGAAGCTCGGGACCGAGATCGTTGCGTCGAAGGATCGCTCGATCGCCGCGCTGCTGGGCGCGTCGCCGGGGGCGTCGACCGCGCCGTCGATCATGCTGAACCTCCTCAAGAAGGTCTTCCCGGACCGCTTGGCCACTCCGGCCTGGCAGGCCAAGGTTCGTGAGATCGTGCCCAGCTATGGCAAGGAGTTGAACGAGGATCGCGATCTGCTGGCGCATGAATGGGCCGCCACCGCCGAGACGCTGCAACTGGCGATGGCACCGCCGCCGGTGTCGGCACCCGCGACCACCGAAGCGCCGCGCCCCGAAGCGACGCGGGTCAGCCCCGACCGGCATCCCGATCTGGCGCTCTGAGCCGGAACGGTCATTCCGCATGAAAAGGGGCCGGTCGTGACGATCCACGACCGGCCCCTTTTTTCTGGGCAATTGGCCCCGATGCGGGTCGGGGCCTTCGCCGATTTTAGCGGCGAACGTTCTCGCCCGCGCGGACCAGCGCGTTGCCGGTCGCCTGGCGCGCATCGTCAGCCCCGTTGCGGATCTTGTCGCCCGCACGGTCGAGGCTGTGGTCGATCTTTTCGCCCGCGCGATCCGCATGGGCGTCGAGCCGGTCGGCGGCGTTGTCGAGCTTCTGCCCGGCGCGATCGAGCGAATTCTCCGCCGAGTTGAGCGCGCGCGCGGTCGCGGCCTCGACATCGTCGCTGGCGTTACGGGTCGTGGCCGCCGCATCGGCGGCGATCGCATTCGCCGCCTGCTCGGTCTGGGTACGGCTGTTTTCACCGCATGCGGCCAGCGAAATGGCGGCGGCACCGGTGATGGCGAGGATGATCGCTTTCTTCATGACGTAGCTCCCGTTCGATAATATTCGGCGTGCAAACGCAGGGCGACCGTTTCGGGTCCGTGTCGGGTCAAATGAGTTCCCATCGTTGACCGCATATAAAGATATCTTTATATCGTAATCCATGGCGAACGCGCTCGAGATATTTCGCGCCCTCAGCGATCCGACGCGGCTGCGCATTCTGGCGCTGCTCCGCTCCATGGAGCTGTCGGTCGGCGAACTGGCGCAGGTGCTGGGCCAGAGCCAGCCGCGGGTGAGCCGCCATGTGAAGATCCTCGTCGATGCTGAACTGGCCGAGCGCCGCAAGGAGGGTAGCTGGGTCTTCGTCGCGCTGGGCGACCGGGGGGCGGTGGAGCCGATGACCGCCGCGCTCGACCGGTGGACGGCCGCCGCGCCCGATCCCTGGGTGGCGGCCGATGTCGCGCGGCTGGCGGCGGTGCGCGCCGACCGGGCGGCGAGTGCTGCGGCCTGGTTCGAGGATCATGCGGGCGAGTGGGATGCGATACGCTCGCTCCATGTCGCGGACAGCGAGATCGAGGAGGCGATGGCGGGCCTGATCGGCGAAGGCCATCTGGGCAGCCTGATCGACATCGGGACCGGCACCGGCCGGATGCTGGAGCTGTTCGGCGACCGCGCGGATGCCGCGCTGGGCATCGATCGGTCGTCCGAGATGCTGCGCTTGGCCCGCGCCAAGCTGCACGGCCGCGCCAATACCGAATTGCGGCAGGCGGACCTCTACGCGCTGCCGATGGGTGACGGCGCGGCGGACATCGCGATCCTGCACCATGTCCTCCACTTCGCGCAGCAGCCGGGCGCGGCCATCGCCGAGGCGGCGCGGGTGCTGGGGCCGGGCGGGCGCTTGCTGATCGCCGATTTCGCGCCGCATGACCGCGAGGAACTGCGGCAGAAGGCGGCGCATAGCCGTCTGGGCTTTGCCGACGAACAGATCGCGGGCTGGTTCGGCCCCGCCGGGCTGACGCTGGCGCGGACCGAGACGCTGGAGGGCGGCGAACTGACCGTCAAGCTCTGGCTAGGTGTGAAGAAGGGGCTTCGGCCCGTCGAGACGAATAGGGTGAAGGCGGCATGACGAACACGATCCTGACGCGCGGAGAGGCCGCGCTGGCGCATGAGGAACCGCTGTTCGCCGATGTCGGCGGCGATATCGCGGTCAGCTTTGAATTCTTTCCGCCCAAGACGGAGAAGATGGACGCCCAGCTCTGGGACGCGATCCGCACGCTGGAGCCGCTCGACCCGCGTTTCGTGTCGGTGACGTACGGCGCGGGCGGTTCGACCCGCGAGCGCACCCATGCGACGGTGGCGCGCATCCAGCGCGAGACGACGCTGGCGGCGGCGGCGCACCTGACCTGTGTCGAGGCGACGCGCGAGGAGATCGATCAGGTCGCGCACGAATATTGGGCGGCGGGCGTGCGGCATATCGTTGCTTTGCGCGGCGATCCGCCTGCCGAGGGCGCGCGCTTCGTCAGCCATCCGGGCGGCTATGCCAATGCCGCCGATCTGGTAGCGGGTCTCAAGAAGCTGCACCCGTTCGAGATTTCGGTCGCGGCCTATCCCGAATGCCACCCGGAGTCGGTCGACAAGCAGGCCGATATCGACAATCTGAAGCGCAAGATCGATGCGGGGGCCAACCGTGCCATTACGCAATTCTTCTTTTCGCCCGAGGCCTATTTTCGCTTCCGCGATGCGGTGGCGGCGGCGGGGATCACCGCCGAGGTCGTGCCGGGCATCCTGCCGGTGTCGAACGTCGCGCAGACCCGCAAGTTCGCCGCGATGTGCGGGGCGACGATTCCCGACTGGATGGACCGGCTGTTCGAGGGGCTGGACGATCATCCCGCCGCGCGCCAACTCGTCGCGGCGACCATCGCCGCCGAGATGTGCCGCCGCCTCTATGCGGGCGGGGTGAAGGGGTTCCATTTCTACACGCTCAACCGTGCCGAGCTGGCCTATGCGATCAGCCATATGCTGGGCGTGCGCGGCAAAAAGGCCGAGGCGGTCGCGGCGGCGTAACGACGCCCGCCGTTCGACGAATATAGGTAGGCCCTTCGTGCGAGGGGCAGGAGCAACAGTTATGACCACCCGCGACATTTTTCGCGCCGAAGCCGCCAAGCGTATCCTCATCACCGACGGCGCGTTCGGCACCGAGATCCAGAACTGGAAGCTGGACGAGGCGGCCTATGCAGGGACGCTGGGCCTGACCCATGACCAGAAGGGCAATAACGACATCCTCGCGCTGACCAAGCCCGAGGTGCCCGAGGCGATCCACCGCGCCTATTTCGAGGCGGGGGCGGACATTGCCGAGACCAACACCTTCTCCGCCAACCGGATCAGCCAGGCCGATTACGGCGCGGAACATCTGGTGCGCGAGATCAACGTCGAGAGCGCGAAGCTCGCCCGCCGCATCGCCGACGAATATCAGGCCAAGGATGGCCGCCCCCGCTTCGTCGCAGGCGCGATCGGGCCGACCAACAAGACGCTGTCGCTGTCGCCCGACGTCAACGATCCCGGCTATCGCGAGATCGACTTCGACTATCTGAAGGACGTGTACCGTGAACAGATCGACGCGCTGGTCGAGGGCGGGGCGGACTTCATCCTGATCGAGACGGTGTTCGACACGCTGAACGCCAAGGCCGGGATCATGGCGGTGATCGAGGCGGGCGAGGCGCGCGGGCGCGAGATTCCGATCATGCTGTCGATGACGCTGACCGATCTGTCGGGCCGCAACCTGTCGGGCCATACGGTCGAGGCGTTCTGGCATGCGGTGCGCCATGCCCGGCCGCTGACCATCGGGCTGAACTGCTCGTTCGGGGCGGAGCAACTGCGTCCGCATGTGAAGACGCTGAGCGAAATCTGCGACACGCTCATCATGATCTATCCCAATGCCGGGCTGCCCAACGAGCTGGGCGCCTATGACGAGGCGCCCGTCACCACCGCCGGGCTGGTTGGCGAATGGGCGGTCGAGGGACAGGTCAATGTGCTGGGCGGCTGTTGCGGCTCGACGCCTGCGCATATCAAGGCGATCGCCGACACGGTGAAGGGGATGAAGCCCCGCGCCATCCCGACCCCGCCGGTCGTCACTCGCCTGGCCGGGCTGGAGCCGTTCACCATGGCGGCTTGATGCCTTTCATTCCTCCCCTGCAAGGGGAGGGGGACCAGCCGGAGGCTGGTGGAGGGGTGTCCCCCCTCTCGATAGCGTGACACCCCTCCGTCAGCGCTGACGCGCTGCCACCTCCCCTTGCAGGGGAGGAATTGAGATCGAAACATGACCCAGACCACCTCCTCCACCAGCTTCGTCAATGTCGGCGAGCGGACCAACGTCACGGGCTCGGCGGCGTTCAAGAAGATGATCCTGGCGGGCGATTATGCCCGCGCGGTGGAGGTGGCGCGCAGCCAGGTCGAGAATGGCGCGCAGGTGGTCGACGTCAACATGGACGAAGGGCTGCTCGACGCCGAATATGCCATGACCACCTTCCTCAAGCTGATCGCCGCCGAACCGGACATTGCGCGCGTGCCGATCATGATCGACAGCTCGAAATGGAGCGTGATCGAGGCGGGGCTGAAGTGCGTGTCGGGCAAGCCGATCGTCAACTCGATCAGCATGAAGGAAGGCGAGGAGGCGTTCCTCCATTATGCCCGCCGCTGCATGGCCTATGGTGCCGCGGCGGTCGTCATGGCGTTCGACGAAGTGGGGCAGGCGGATACCAAGGACCGCAAGGTCGAGATTTGCGCGCGCGCCTATGACCTGCTGACCGGCATCGGCTTCCCCCCCGAGGACATCATCTTCGATCCCAATGTCTTCGCGGTCGCGACGGGCATCGAAGAGCATAACAATTACGGCGTCGACTTCATCGAGGCGTGCCGCGCGATCAAGGCGCGCTGCCCGCACGTCCATATCTCGGGCGGGCTGTCGAACCTGTCGTTCAGCTTTCGCGGCAACGAGCCGGTGCGCCGCGCGATGCACTCGGTGTTCCTCTACCACGCCATTCCCGCGGGGATGGACATGGCGATCGTCAATGCCGGGCAGCTCGATGTGTACGACACGATCGACCCCGAACTGCGCCAGGCGTGCGAGGATGTCGTCCTCAACCGTGACCCGGAAGCGGGCGAGCGGCTGGTCGCGCTGGCCGAACGCTATCGTGGCACTGATGCGGTGGCGGAGAAGCAGGCGGCCGAGTGGCGCAGCCTGCCGGTCGTCAAGCGGCTGGAATATGCGCTGGTCAAGGGCATCGACGCGCATGTCGTCGACGATACCGAGGAATGCCGCCAGCAATTCGCGCGCCCGATCGAGGTGATCGAAGGGCCGTTGATGGACGGGATGAACGTCGTCGGCGACCTGTTCGGATCGGGCAAGATGTTCCTGCCGCAGGTGGTCAAGTCCGCGCGCGTCATGAAGAAGGCGGTCGCGCACCTGTTGCCCTTTATCGAGGCCGCCAAGGAGCCGGGCGCCAAGGGCAAGGGCCGGATCGTCCTCGCCACGGTCAAGGGCGATGTCCACGACATCGGCAAGAACATCGTCGGCGTCGTGCTCCAGTGCAACGGCTTCGAGGTGGTCGATCTGGGCGTCATGGTCCCCTGGGCCAAGATCATCGCGGCGGCGAACGAGAATGATGCCGACATGATCGGCCTGTCGGGCCTCATCACCCCCTCGCTGGACGAGATGGTGACGGTCGGCGAGGAGATGCAGCGGGCGGGCATGACCATGCCGCTGCTGATCGGCGGGGCGACCACCTCCAAGGTCCACACCGCGCTGCGCATCGCGCCCGCCTATGCGGGGCCGGTGGTCCATGTCCTCGACGCATCGCGCGCGGTCGGGGTCGCGACGACGCTGGTGTCCGATACCCAGCGCGATCCCTATGTCGCACAGGTCGCCGCCGATTACGAGGCGGTCCGCCGGGCGCGTGAGGGCAATGGTTCCAATGCGCTCCTGCCGCTGGAGGAGGCGCGGGCGCGCGGCTTCGTCGCGGACATGGCGTTGAAGGCGGGCGATCCGGTGCAGCCGGGCATTCACGTCTATCAGGACTGGGACCTGTCCGACCTGCGCGACTATATCGACTGGACGCCGTTCTTCCGTGCCTGGGAACTGGCGGGTAATTTCCCCGCCATCCTGACCGACGAGGTGGTGGGCGAGAGCGCCAGCGGTCTCTATGCCGATGCGCAAGCCATGCTCAACCGGATCGTCGCGGAGAAGTGGCTGACCGCGCGGGGGATCGCCGCGCTCTGGCCGTGCCGCCGCGACGGCGACGATGTGGTGCTGACCGCCGGGGGCGAAGAGACGCGCATTCCCTTCCTGCGTCAGCAGATCGCCAAGCGCGAAGGCCGCGCGAACATGTGCCTGGCCGACTTCATTGATCCGGCGGGCGACTGGATCGGCGGCTTCGCGGTCGGCATCCATGGTATCGACGCGCATATCGAGCGCTTCCGGGCCGGATATGACGATTATAACGACATCCTGCTGAAGGCGCTGGCCGATCGTCTGGCCGAGGCTTTTGCCGAACGGCTGCACGCGCATGTCCGCACGGACCTGTGGGGCTATGCGGCCGGCGAGCAACTGACCAACGAGGCGCTGATCCGCGAGCAATATCGCGGCATCCGCCCCGCGCCCGGCTATCCGGCCTGTCCCGAACACAGCATCAAGCGGACGCTGTTCGATCTGCTCGGGGCGGAGGATGCGGTCGGACTGGAACTGACCGACAGCTTCGCGATGCTGCCCACGGCGGCGGTGAGCGGTTTCTATTTCGGTCACGCACAGGCCGAATATTTCGGCGTCGCGCGCATCGGCGAGGATCAGGTCGCGGATTATGCCGTGCGGCGCGGCGTCGATGTGGCGCAGGCGACGCGCTGGCTGCGTCCCAATCTCGACTAAGTCCAGGCGATTCCTGGTACGACGCGGCTCGGGTCCGTTCGCGAGCCGTGCACCGTGGTGATGACCGAGAGGGTGGCAAGGGCGCCCCGTTGCTGGTTCTCTGATTGATCGCTATCAAGATCACGGAGCAATCGGCGGCAATATGCTGGTGAAGCAGCGTTTTCGTGGAACGCGGTTTGGTGGGGCACGTTGGAAAGCCCCATGTCGAACGATCAAAGCAGCCTGTTTCCCGCGTCCGATCCCAGCGAACCGGAATCGGTCGATCTGCTTGCCGCGCATATCGCGGCGGCACATTTCCCATGCGTGGGTGCCAAGGCGGCGATGGCGCGTGGCACGCTCGATGTGCTGGGCGCGCGGGACATCGCCAGTGCCTGGGACGATCTGCGGATCCATGACGCGCTGCGCCGCTTTGCCGCGCGCTATCGCGCCGAACCCGCCTTGTTTCGCAGCCTGGCGGTGGTCTTCGCCAACCCCGCCGAACTGGACGAAGCGGATTTCGAGCGGGCGCTGTGGGCGCGGATCCAGTCCCTGTCGGACAAGGATGTCTGGCTGGGCCAGGATTGGGACCAGCGGGTCAGCGCCAACCCCGAGGACCCGCATTTCTCGCTGTCCTTCGGCGGGGAAGCCTTTTTCGTCGTGGGACTTCATCCGCGCGCCAGCCGCCCCGCGCGCCGCTTTCCCCGGCCGACAATGGTGTTCAACCTGCACGATCAGTTCGAGACGCTGCGCGCGCAGGGCAAATATGAAACCATGCGCGAGAAGATCATGGTGCGCGACGAGGCGCTCGCCGGGTCGCGCAACCCGATGCTGGCGCGACATGGCGAGGTCAGCGAGGCGCGCCAATATAGCGGGCGCGTGGTCGAGCCGGGATGGCGCTGCCCCTTTCACTACAAGGGCGCGAACGACGGATCGGGCCAGGGCGCATGAGCGACACGATCGAGATCCCGCCGCGCAGTGGCGACGCCTTTCGGATGCGCAGCGGCGACAGCCTGACCGTCATCGATCCGTGTGGGCGGCAGGTGGCCGACCTGCTGGCCTTCAACGCCGAGGATCTGGGCGAGGTGATCTCATCGGGCCGTACGCTCGATTATGCCGAGACGATCCGGCTGACCACCGGGCACCGCCTCTATTCCAACCGGTCTCGGGTGATGCTCGACATTGTCGAGGATACGGTCGGAATGCATGACTTCCTGCTGACGCCATGCTCGGTCGACACCTTCGACCATTTCTATCCCGATCTGCCGCGCCATCGCGGATGCTTCGGCAATCTGGCGGCGGCACTGGAACCCCATGGCGTGCAGCCGGACCGGATTCCGGTGGCGTTCAACTGCTTCATGAACGTGCCCGTCGATGGCGAGACCGGCAGGTTGCAGGTCCTGCCGCCGCTCAGCGGGCCGGGCGATCACATCCGCTTCGTGGCGCGGATGGACCTGGTGATCGGGCTGACCGCCTGTTCCGCCCCCGCGTCCAATGGCGGCAGTTTCAAGCCGATCCGCTACCGCGTGGATCGCGCTTGAAATTTATTCAGGAATGGGAGGGGAGTAAGGCACGAATGGTTCCTTGCCCTACTCCCCCGCTGTCAGGCCGTCGACCCGCCACGTCACCGTGACGGAAGCAGCGGGCTCAGCGCTTGCACGTGTCGGCGGGGCCGGGATCGAGGTCCAGGCAGCGTCCGTCCACGCCCGGCATGGGCAGGCCGATCGTCGCGGCCAGCGTCGGCGCGATATCGACCGTTTCCACCGACAGCGGCTGCTCGAACCCGGTCATGCCCTTGCGCCAGAACAGGATCGGCACGCGGCGGTCATAGTCCCAGGGCGAGCCATGCGTCTCGACATAACCGGGGACCGGCTCCTCGATGGTCGTCACGCGCGGCTTGAGCAGGATCAGCAGATCGCCTGAGCGTTCCGGGTCGTAGGAGGAACGGGCCCGTTCCTTCAGCGTCCAGGTTTCGGGCGCGCTGGTCGGCCAGGGCGTCGCCGCGATCTCATCCCGGGTCAGCGCGGCGGCGACCTGCGGCAGCGCTTCGTAGCGCCGCTTCGCCTCGGCCAGCACCCTGGCGCGCGTCGCGGCGGGAAGGTTGCGGTTGACGTAGATGTCGCCCTCCGCGCTCATCAGGAGCGGCGGATCATTGGGCAGGCCCATCGCCTGGGCGATGACGGCCGACATCGCCTTGGTCTTCGCCGCCGGCGCGACATGGCTTTCCATCGGCATCGCGCGAATCTGCTGCCGCTCGGTCATGTCGTGCGCGCCGTGATCGGCGGTCAGCATCACCTCATAATCGACGCCGGTCGCGTCCAGCACCTCGAAAAAGCCCGCCAGCGAGCGGTCGAGTTCGGCCATCTGGATGCACATCTCGGTGCCCTGGGTGCCCAGCGCATGGCCGATATAGTCGGTCGCCGACAGCCCGACCGACAGGATGTCGGTGGCCGGACCCTGGCCCAGCTTCATATCCTGCACGAAGCCCGCCGCCATCGCCAGCACGGCGGCGTCCGAGGCGGGGGAGACGCGGAACGCCTTCAGGTCGCCCGCCGCGCGCTCGAACCGCCCGGTGCCCAGCGTCTGGCCGCCGACGGTGATCGGCCGGTCCAGCGGCCTGCAGAAACCGGGCAGCGGCAACGGGCCCTGCGGCCGCGCGATCATGTCGGCGACGGCCTTGCGGGTGCGCTCGACCACCGGCGGCACGGCGCGACCGGCATAGGAGACATAGGTCTTGCCGTCCCACCACCAGATCTGGTCCATCTTGTGGCCGCCCATCATCACGGCGGCGCGGTCCTTGCCCGCGACGGACACGGTGCGCACGCGCGGGTCGGCGGTCTTCATCCGTTCGCCCAGCGTCGGCACCTTCAGGTGCATGTCGGACACGGTGTAATTGTTATGGTCCATGCCCGGGACGCGTTCGTCCTCCGAGCAATAGACGATCTTGTCGGCGCGCGTCAGCGTGGGGTCGACCCAGTTGTTGGCGATGATGCCGGTATGCGCGGGGCGATAGCCGGTCAGGATGGTCGAGTGGCCCGGGCAGGTTTCGGTCGCGGCATGGCTCTGATAGCCCGAGGGGAAGACCGCGCCGGTCAGCATCCGTGCCATCCCGCCGGTGAAATGATTGCGATATTGCTGGAACAGGTCGGCGGCGAACTGGTCGACCGAGATCGCGACGATCAGCTTGGGCGGCGTGGTGGGAAAGGGAGTGAGCGTCGTCGTCGCGGGCTGGTTCGTCATGCCGGCGGGCGCGGCGCCCGGCTGCGGGCTGGCCTGCTGCGCGGCGGCGGGGGCGGCGCACAGCCCGACCGACAGGGCGAAGGACAGGGCGGCGGAGCCGAGGAGCAGGGGGCGAAGCGCGACGGGGAACGACGTCATGGGCATCCTTGATGCAAAGCGGGAACGGCGGCGCTATGGAACGCCAAACGGGTATAGGGCAAGGTCGATGCGCGGTTGGTTTTACATCCTGATGACGGCGGTGTTCATGGTGACGGTGCACGCCGTCGCCATGGCCGAAAGCGCGCCCGCCGCGCCCGGGGCGATCCATCTGCCCATGCGCATGGTTGCCGAAAGCGCGCGCCCCGCCGCTGGACGGACGGTGACGATCGCACTGGCCGCGACGCCCGAGAAAGGCTGGCACGGCTATTGGAAGAATGGCGGCGATGCGGGCCTGCCGACCGAGGCGCACTGGACGCTGCCCCAGGGGATGAGCGCGGGCGCGTTGCGCTATCCGGTGCCCGGGCGGCTGAAGATCGCCGGGTTGATGAATTATGTCTATGAGCGGCCCTTCACCCTGCTCGTTGACCTGTCGGTGCCCGCCGGGCTGGCCCAGGGCACCGCGCTCCCCGTGTCGGTGAAGCTTGATTACCTGGTCTGCACCGACACCATCTGCGTGCCCGAAAGCCAGACGCTGTCGACCCGGCTGACCGTCGGCGATGGCGCGGTCGATCCCGCCGTGCGCGCGGAGTTTGACCGCTGGCGTGCGGCCCTGCCCAAGCCGCTGGGCGGCGACGCGACGATCGAGACGAAGGACAAGGCGGTGCGGATTGCCGTGCCGCTGCCCGCCGCCGTCACGGTCAAGGATGCCTATTTCTATCCGGACCGTAGCGGCGTGATCGACCATGCCGCGCCGCAGGCCGTGACGCGGCAGGGGGATCAGTTGATCCTCGCCATGCCCGCCGCCGCGATGCCGACGCCCGGCCCGGTATCCGGCGTGCTGTCGCTGGGCGAGGGGCAGGGACTGGCCTTTGCGGCCAAGCCGGGTGCGATCGCCGGTACTGGCGGTGCGGACCATGGGATCGGCGCGGTCGCGCTGGCCTTTCTGGGCGCGGTGCTGGGTGGCTTGCTGCTCAACATCATGCCCTGCGTCTTCCCGATCCTGAGCCTGAAGGCGCTCAGTCTGGCCCGTGGCGGCGGTGAGGAACGCCATGCCCGGACCGAGGCGCTGGCCTATACGGCGGGCGTCGTGCTGGTCTGTGTCGGGCTCGGCGTCATCCTGCTGGCGCTGCGCGCGGGCGGCCAGAGCGCGGGCTGGGCGTTCCAGCTGCAGGATCCGCGCGTGATCGGCATCCTGTTGCTGCTGGTTGCCGGGATCGCATTCAACCTCGCCGGGCTGTTCGAACTGCCGACCCCGGCCTTTGCCGGGCGGTCGGGCGCGATGGGATCGTTCGCCACCGGCGCGCTGGCGGCGTTCGTCGCCACGCCCTGCTCGGGGCCGTTCATGGCGGGCGCGCTGGGCGCGGCGCTGGTGCTTCCGGCGGCGGCGGCGCTGGCGGTGTTCGCCGGACTGGGGCTGGGGATCGCGCTGCCCTTCCTCGCCATCGGTTTTGTCCCCGCGCTCCGGCGGCGATTGCCCCGGCCGGGGATGTGGATGGTCCGGTTGCGCCACATCCTGTCGGTGCCGATGTTCCTGACCGCGCTCGCGCTCGCCTGGATCCTGGGGCAGGAGGCTGGCGTGCCGGGCATGACGCTGGGCCTCGCCGCCGCGCTGCTCACCGCTTTGGGGCTGTGGTGGACGGGGTTGCGCCAGCATGGTGGCAAGGGCCGCGCGGGCTGGCCCGCCATCGTCGCGCTGGTCCTCGCGGTCGCGCTGGTGGTCACGGTAAAGCCCGCCACCGCGGTCGCGGCCAAGACCGCCGACACCGCCTTCACCGAAGCCAGGCTGGAATCGCTGCGCGCCAGGGGACAGCCGGTCTTCGCCTATTTCACCGCCGACTGGTGCCTGAGCTGCAAGGTCAATGAAGCGGCGGCGATCGAACGCGGATCGGTGCGCGACGCGTTCGCCCGGCACAAGGTCGCGGTGCTGGTCGGCGACTGGACCGATGGCGATCCGGTGTTGGGGCGGTTCATCGAACGGCATAACCGCGCGGGCGTGCCGCTCTACCTTTATTATGCACCGGGGGCGAAGACGCCGCAGGTCCTGCCGCAAGTGCTGACCCCGTCGATTCTGGAGCGGCTGGGCGCGTAACGCCTCCAAAATCCTTTCCTGCCAGGGAAGGAATTCTGTTCGGGCCCCTTGTGCGCGGCGATTACGCGGTGCAGCATGGCGAGCGGATCAGATCGGGGAGCGTATCACTGGATGGGGACAATCGCCGCGTTCGACGAAATCATGGGTGCCGTTGACGCGACCGCGCCGCGCCCCGAACTCTCTGCCTTGCAACGCTGGCTCGATCAAACCCCCGTTTCCGAACTGCGCCGCCGCCAGCAGGCCGCCGAGACCACGTTTCGCCAGCTCGGCATCACCTTTGCCGTCTATGGCGAAAGCGACGCGGCCGAGCGGATCATCCCCTTCGACATCGTGCCGCGCGTGTTCCTGCCCGACGAATGGGCGCGCCTGTCCGAGGGGCTGGTGCAGCGGGTGGAGGCGATCAACGCCTTTCTCGACGACATTTACGGGGCGCGGAAGATCCTGCGCGACGGCGTGTTGCCGCCCGACCTGATCTTCGGCAATCCGCAGTTCCGGCCGGAAATCGCGGGGATGCGCCCGCCGCACGGTGTGTGGGCGCATATCTGCGGCATCGATCTGGTGCGCACCGGGCCGGACGATTTCTTCGTGCTGGAGGACAATGCCCGCACCCCGTCCGGCGTCAGCTACATGCTGGAGAATCGCGAGGCGATGCTGCGTCTCTGCCCCGAGCTGTTCCGGCAGTTCCGGGTGGCGGCGGTGGACAGCTATCCCGATCGCCTTCTCGCGACGATGAAGTCGGTCGCGCCGCACGGCGTGATGGCGCCGACCTGCGTCGTGCTGACCCCCGGCCATTATAATTCGGCCTATTATGAACACAGCTTCCTGGCCGATTCGATGGGCGTCGAGCTGGTCGAGGCCGCCGACCTGGTGGTGGATGACGACATCGTCTGGATGCGCACCATCGCCGGGCGGGTGAAGGTCGACGTCATCTATCGCCGGGTGGATGACGATTTCCTCGATCCGCTGGTCTTCCGTCCCGATTCGATGCTGGGGGTACCGGGGCTGATCGCGGCCTATGCGGCGGGCAATGTCGCGATCCTCAACGCGCCGGGCAACGGCATCGCCGACGACAAGGCGATCTACAGCTATATGCCCGACATCGTCCGCTATTATTCGGGCGCGGAGCCCAAGCTGAAGAATGTCGAGACCTGGCGCTGCCGCGAGCCGGAGGCGCTGGCCTATGTCCTCGACCATCTGGACGAGTTGGTGGTCAAGCTGGTCGACGGGTCGGGCGGCTATGGGATGCTGGTCGGCCCGACCGCGACCCGGGTGCAGATCGAGCATTTCCGCGCCGCGCTGATCGCCGAGCCGCATCGCTATATCGCGCAGCCGACGCTGGCGCTGTCCACCGTTCCCACGCTGGTCGAAAGCGGGGTCGCGCCGCGCCATGTCGATTTCCGTCCCTTCGTCCTGACCGGGGGCGACGGGGTGCAGGTGACGCCGGGCGGGCTGACCCGCGTGGCGCTGCGCGAAGGGTCGCTGGTCGTCAATTCGAGCCAGGGCGGCGGGACGAAGGACAGTTTCGTGCTGATGCCCGAGGAACCCGATCCCTGGACACAGGTCCAGGGATCGTCGGCGGATGGCGAGATCCGGTCCGAGGGGGATCGCTGATGCTGTCGCGCACCGCATCCTCGCTTTATTGGCTGGGTCGTTACTTTGAGCGCGCGGATTTCATCGCGCGGCTGGTCGAGGCAACCGTCCGGCTGGACGTGCTGTCGCCGCGCTCCGCCGGGCTGGCCGCCTGGGGATCGGCGCTGGCCGTGACCGACACCGCCAGCGCCTTTGCCGAGGGCGGGCGTGAGCTGCGGCGGCGCGAGGTCGCGCGCTTCCTGACGGTCGAACCCTGTCATCCCGGTTCGATCGTCCGCTGTGTCGAGATGGCGCGGATCAACGCGCGCGCGGTCCGTACCGCGCTGACCCGCGAGGCGTGGAGCGCGATCAACCGCGCCTGGCTGCATTTCGAGGCGCGGCCGGCGGCGGACGAGCCCGGTGCGGTGCTGAACCTGGTCGAGGCGGTGAAGAACGAGACGCGCGGCTTCGAGGGCGCGGTCCACCGGATGCTGCGCAACCAGACGACATGGTTCATCCGGCTGGGCCAGGCGGTCGAGCGCGCGGACAATACCGCGCGGCTGCTCGACGTGAAATACCATATCCTGCTGCCGGCGGGCGAGCGGATCGGCGGGGTGGTCGATCGCGACCAGTGGACCACGATCCTGCAGACCGTGTCGGCGGTCACGGCCTATCGCTGGCTCTATTCCGACGGGCTCAAGCCCTCGAACGTGATCGACCTGCTGATCGCGCGCGCCGAATTGCCGCGCAGCCTGGCGGCCTCGGTCGAGGAGACGGTGGACGTGCTGGGACAACTCGCCCGGCGCACGGGGCAGCATGGGGAGGCGGATCGTATGGCGAGGATGCGGGCAAGCCGGATGAGCAAGACGCGGTCGGGCGATGTGATCGCGGGTGGGCTCCACCAATATCTGGAAGGCTTTATCGAGGAGAATGCCCAACTGCACGGTGCCATCGGCCGCCAGTTCAAATTCGCCTGATGCGGATCGCGATCGAGCAGCAGATCGTCCACCGCCCCGGTCGGGGGCCTGGCCAGTCGGTGCGGATGGTGCGGCTGACACCGGAGAATTACGACGATCAGACCGTGGTGCATTGGCGGATCGACGTCGATTGCGACGCGCGGATGCGGCGGGGGCAGGACGGGTTCGGCAATGCCGTGACCATGCTCTATGTCGACGCGGCGATCGACACGATCACCATCACCGCGAGTGGCGAGGTGTTGACCAGCGATGCGCATGGGCTGGTGCGTGGTGCGACCGAGACCTTGCCGCCCGCCTTGTTCCTGCGGGCCACGGCGCTCACCCCGGCCGAACCGGCGATCGTCGACTGGGCGGCCGGGATCGCGGCGTCGGCGGCGGCCGGGCCGCTGGCCGTGCTGCACGGGATCAATGCCGCGCTGCACCGGGCCGAGGACTCGGCCGTGGCGCTGTTGCCCGATCCCGCGCATGTCTTTTGCGTCGCCGCGCGGTCGCTCGGCATCCCGGCCCGCTATGTCTCGGGCTATGTGGCGCGCGACGAGACGTGGCGGGGGCAGCCGCATGGCTGGGCCGAGGCGCATGTCGAGGGACTGGGCTGGATCGGCTTCGATCCCGCGACGGGGTTGAGCCCGCAGGACGGCCATGTCCGTGTCGCTATCGCGCTGGACGCGGCGGGCACGGCGTCGATCGCCGGGCCGGCGCCGATGTGCGAGAAGACGGAGGCGGGCGAGGGGCAATAGGGCTCGCTCCCCACTGTCGTTTCGCCGGTCGCTGTGACTGGAGAGCGTGAGGAGGGACGCCCCCGTTCGTCACCGGAAAACGTCAGGCCCGGCTTTCTCTTCCCGTTGCAGGGGAGCAGGAGGCCGGCGCCCGGCGCGAGCCCTTCTACAGCCTGTCCATCGGTGGGGGCGTGGTATCGGCCGGTGTCTCGTCGGACAGCGGGGCCCAGCCGCGTGGACCCAGCGCTTCCAGCGGTTGGTAGCGGGTCTTATAGGCCATGCGCGGCGACCCCTTCACCCAATAGCCCAGATAGACATAGGGCAACTGCGTCGCGCGGGCGCGCAGGATATGGTCCAGGATGATGAAATTGCCCAGGCCGGGGCGGCTGTCATCCTCGGTCTCGTAAAAGCTGTAGACCATGGACAGGCCATCGCCCTGCCGATCGGTCAGGCACGCCCCCACCAGCCGTCCCCGTTCGCCGTTGGGGCCCATGGGCTCGCGATATTCGACGATGACCGACTGGACCGGCGACAACTCGACCATGTCGGCATAATCGCTTTCGTCCATCGCGGTCATCCCGCCGCCGGGATGGCGCTTGCCCAGATAGCGGCTGAGCAGGTCGAACTGCTCGGTGGTCGCCCAGGGCTGGCAGGCGGTGACGTCCAGATCGGCGTGACGGCGCAGCAGCCGGCGCTGCGTGCCGTTGGGGCGAAACCCCTCGGTCACGATGCGCACCGACACGCAGGCGGTGCAGCCCGCGCAGGAGGGGCGATACGCGACGCCCTGGCTGCGCCGGAAGCCGATGCGGCTCAGCGCTTCGTTCAGTTCGTCGGCATGTTCACCGTTCAGCTCGGTAAAGACCTTCCGCTCCTCCCGGCCCGGCAGATAGGGGCAGGGAGCGGGGCTGGTGACGAAAAAGCGCGGAAAACGAAAGGGCGCGGTCACCGCCTGAGACTTTCCTTCGGAACGGACAAGAACCGTCTCTTACCGGTTTTACCGGCCGTTGCGATGGCTTTGGGCCGTTCGGAAACGGGACGATGGCCGAAAAACTTTTCGGGACGGGCGGATGGGGCGGGCAAAGGCGCTGAGCGTGCCCGCCCCGGACGAGGATGTCAGGCGAGTTCGACCTGGCTCGTCTCATAGCCGGCGGCGCGCAACGCCTCGATCAGCCGGTGGAGATGCAGCGCGTCGCGCGTCTCGCACTCGATATCGGTGATCAGGCCCTTGGCGGGCAGGGTGGTGAAGACGCGCTGGTGATAGACCTCGATGATATTCACCCGCTCATGGTCGAAGATGCGCGCGACGTTGAAAAGCGCGCCCGGCTGGTCCTGCAACCGGATGCGCAGGCGGGCGAGGCGGCCCGACCGCGCCAGGTCGCGCAACAGGACATTGGCGAGCAGCCGCGTGTCGATATTGCCGCCGCACAGCACGATGCCCACCGTCTTGCCGCGGAAGCGTTCGGGATAGGACATCAGCGCGGCGAGGCCCGCCGCGCCCGCGCCCTCGACCACCGTTTTCTCGATCTGGAGCAGCGCGCTGACCGCTTCCTCCAGATGGCGTTCGTCGACCAGCAGGATCTCGCGCACCAGCGCCGCGACCGTCTGCCCGGTCAGGCCGCCCGGTTCCTTCACCGCGATGCCCTCGGCCAGCGTATCGCCCGCGCAGGGAAGGTCGGTGCCGTTCAGCCGGTTGTACATCGACGGGAAGAGCGCGGCCTGCACCCCGACGACCTCGACCGGGCGCTCGCGCGCCGCCGCGACGGTGGCGATGCCCGAGATCAGGCCGCCGCCGCCGATCGGCACAAGCAGCGTGTCGATGCCGGGCGCATCCTCCAGCATTTCGAGCGCGACCGTCCCTTGCCCCGCGATGACGCGCGGATCGTCGAACGGGTGGACGAAGGTGAAGCCGCGTTCGGCCTCCAGCACGCGGGCATGGGCATAGGCGGCGTCGAACGTGTCGCCTTCCAGCACCACGGTCGCGCCATGCCCCTCGGTCTGGACGATCTTCACGATCGGAGTCGTGCGCGGCATCACGATGGTGGCGGGCACGCCCAGCCGGTTGGCGTGATAGGCCAGCCCTTGTGCGTGATTGCCCGCCGAGGCGGCGATCACGCCCTTGGACCGGGCCTCCTCGGACAACTGGAGCAAGGTGTTGAGCGCGCCGCGTTCCTTGTAAGCGGCGGTGAACTGGAGGTTTTCGAACTTGAGATAGACGGTCGCGCCGGTCAGTTGCGACAGGGTCCGGCTGATGAGCGTCGGCGTCCGGATGATCCGGTCCGAAATCCGGGCATGGGCGGCACGGACATCGTCGATGGTGACGAGCGGGGACGGATTTTCCGAAGCGGCCTGAACGGCGGTGCGACTAACCATGGCGACGCCGTAGCCGATCGAGGGCGGGAGGTGAACCTGTCGTCGCTGCCCTTATGGCTTTCCCGGCCGTGCCGGACGGATCGGCGCCGGTGTTGCATCGTCGCATCGCTCCGGTTCCGAAATCATGCCCGAAGGCAACAAGCGGGCGGGGCCCGCGTTGCTGGCCTTCTGGGGTCATGCTAGGGGCGCGCGATGATCGAAGGGTTGCCACGCATGTCGCCGATGATCCTCCCCATCCACGGCGCGATCCTCGGGCGATGAGCGTCGCTCCAGCCGGTGTCGCGACAGCCGCGACCGAGGATCATCATCATCACCCGTCGAACGGCATGGCGCGGCTCGCGCTGGGGGCGATCGGCGTGGTCTTCGGCGATATCGGGACCAGCCCGCTCTACGCGTTTCGCGAGACCTTCGCCAATCCGCATCACCCCCTGCCGGTCGACGCGCCGCACATCCTGGGCGTCATCAGCCTGATCTTCTGGTCGATGATGATCGTGGTGTCGGTCAAATATGTCTCCATCATCATGCGCGCGGACAATAAGGGCGAGGGGGGCAGCCTGGCGCTGCTGGCGCTCGTGTCGGGCCAGACCAAGACGCGGCGCTGGTCGCGGGGAATCGTGCTGCTCGGCGTCTTCGCCACCGCGCTATTTTACGGCGACAGCATGATCACGCCCGCCGTCACCGTGTTGAGCGCGGTGGAGGGGCTGGCCGTCGCCGCCCCCGCCTTTGGCAGTTTCGTGCTGCCCATCGCGATCACCATCCTGATCGTGCTGTTCAAGATCCAGCGTTCGGGCACCGAGCGGGTCGGCCTGTTCTTCGGTCCGGTCATGCTCCTCTATTTCACGACGATCGCCGTGCTGGGCGTGATGAGCTTCGTGCAGACGCCGGGCATCCTCTGGGCATTGTCGCCGCATTATGCGGTGGAGTTCTTCTTCATCGATCCGCTGCGCGGTTTCCTGGCGCTGGGATCGGTCGTGCTGGCGGTGACCGGGGCGGAGGCGCTCTATGCCGATATGGGGCATTTCGGGCGGCGGCCGATCGGCCTGTCCTGGCTGTGCTTCGTCCTGCCGGCGCTGATGCTCAATTATATGGGGCAGGGGGCGCTGCTGTTCCGTGAGGGGGCAGCGGCGCTGGAAAGCCCCTTCTATATGCTCGCGCCCGACGGGCTGCGGCTGCCGCTGGTCATCCTGGCAACCGCCGCCGCCGTGATCGCGAGCCAGGCGGTCATCACCGGCGCCTTTTCGGTGACGCAGCAGGCGATCCAGCTGGGCTTCATGCCGCGCCTGCGCATCGAGCATACATCGGCCATGACCGCCGGGCAGATCTATATCCCGCTCATCAACTGGATGTTGATGGTGATGGTGATCCTGCTCGTGCTGTTCTTCCGGTCCTCGTCCAACCTCACCTCGGCCTATGGTATCGCGGTGACGGGCGCGATGCTGATCGACACCTGCCTGCTGGGCGTCGCGCTCACCCGGTTGTGGAAATGGCCGCTCTTCGCCGCCTTGCCGCTGCTGGGCCTCTTCTTCCTCGTCGACGGGGCGTATTTCTTCGCCAACCTGACCAAGGTGCCGGCGGGCGGCTGGTTCCCGCTGCTGGTCGGCTTCATCGTCTTCACCTTCCTGACCACCTGGTCGACGGGGCGCAAGCTGATGATCCAGCGGTTGCGCGAAGGGGCGATGCCGATCCGCATCTTCATCGATTCGGCCGCCAATGCCGCCAGCCGCGTGTCGGGCACCGCGATCTTCATGACCTCTTCGCCCGAAGGGGTGCCGCATGCGCTGCTGCACAATCTCAAGCACAACAAGGTGCTGCACGAACGGATCATCCTGCTGACCGTCAAGATCGTCAGCCAGCCCTATTGGCCCGATCATGACCGGGCCAAGCTGGACGATCTGGGCCATGGCTTCTACCGGCTGGTCCTGCGCTTCGGCTTCATGGAAGAGGCCGACGTCCCGGCCGCGTTGAAGCGGGTCGACATGGCGGGCGGGGCGTTCAAGATGATGGACACCAGCTTCTTCCTGTCGCGCCAGACGTTGCTCGCCGCCGAGCGGCCGGGCATGTCGGTATGGCGCGAAAAGCTGTTCTCCTGGATGCTGCGCAACGCCGAGAGCGCGATGGAGTTTTTCCGCCTGCCGACCAACCGGGTGGTGGAACTGGGCAGCCAGGTGGAAATCTGACCGACGCGCGTGCCTCCCTCCCGGCGCCGATCATCGTCACCACGCTGTTCGGGCGAGCCGATCAGGGATGGCTTGATGGTCTGCGCCGTCAATATTTTCCGCCCGAGCGGAATGTCCTCGACGCGCATTGCACGCTGTTCCACCATCTGCCGCCCTCGATAGAGGTGGAATTGAAGCACCGGCTCAACACCCTGACCCGGGGCGTGCGCGCGCCGGAGGCACGGGCGAGCGGGCTGATGTCGCTGGGCAGGGGGGTGGCGATCCGGATCGAGTCTCCCGGGCTGGCCGCGATCCGGGCCGACCTGGTCGACGCCTTTGCCGGTTTGCTGACTCCACAGGATGCGGGCGGCTGGCGCGCGCATGTGACCGTTCAGAACAAGGTGACGCCGGCCACCGCCAGGCTGCTCCTTCAGCAGATGGAGCGCGATTTTCGCCCGCGCCGCGTCGAGCTGATCGGTCTGGGCGCATGGTGGTATCGTGGCGGGCCGTGGGAACCGATTTCTCGTCATTTGTTCGCTTGACGCCCGGAAATAGCCTGTCTATAGGCGCGCCTCCACCGGGTGGAACGCCTAGCATGGCGAAGTAGCTCAGCTGGTTAGAGCAGCGGAATCATAATCCGCGTGTCGGGGGTTCAAGTCCCTCCTTCGCTACCACCCGGTGTATTTCCTTTTTATTTGAATGGCATGGCTTACAGTTTGCAGGGCGGTCATCGTGTTGTGCCCGTAACAGGATGAGTGGCGACTTGCCCATAAAGGGGCGAGGCGCGCGCGTCTCAACCGTTCGCCCGCGGTCCCGGATCATGTCCTGGCGGCGTGCTATCACCTGCGCGGCAATGCTGGTCCTCCGTCAATGTGATAATCGGAGCCCGCGCTCCTCCACTTTAACATATCCTTTGCCTCTGCGGGGTAGAGGGACAGCGAGGACAATCGACAGGGGCTTGGGATCGGTTCGTGAGCGCAGCGGTCTATGCTCTTGTTGCCAATAGCTGCGTGGCGGCCCTGTTTGTCGTCACATACGGCCTGTTGGCGCTATCCTATTCCCGGCAACGCGCGGCCATATGGTTCATGGTCAGCTATTTGCTGGGATTCCTGACGCCCTTCAGTCAGTTGCTGATCCATTTTACCGATCATGTCCTGCTATTCTCGCTGATCGGCTACGGCTCGTTTCTGGGCAGCATATTGGTGATGGCGGTCGGCATCCGGGTCTTTTCCGGCTCTCCCCCTCATACGCGCCTGATGCTGCTGCTATGGATGGCGGGGATGGCGTTGCGGCTGGCGACCATGCACGGCACCCGTTGCACGCTGCCCTATGAGATCGCGTTCCAACTGCCGTTCGCGGGAGCCTCTGCGCTGGCGCTGGTCGCGGCGCGGCGTATCCGCCAGCATGGGCTGATCCGTGCGCTGATCAGTGGCGTCTTCGTCGTGATTTTCGCGCATTTTCTCATCAAGCCCTTCATGGCCGTGGCGCTGGGCACGGGCACCACCGCGAAGGCCTATGCGGGAAGCCTCTATGCCATCGCCTCGCAGATCTCGACGGGCGTGCTGCTGGTCGCGGCGGGCCTGTTCCTGATGCTGCTGGTCATCCAGAAGGCGCTGGAGGAGACGATCCTCGATGCAGAGACCGATCCGCTGACCGGGTTGACCAACCGGCGCGGCCTTTACCGGATGGGGCCGACGATGCTGGCCGAGGCAAAGCGCGACGGGCATGCGCTCTACGCCCTTGTCCTGGATCTCGACCATTTCAAGCGGATCAACGACCGGCACGGCCATGCCATGGGCGATCTGGTGCTGGTCGCCTTTGCGGATGTGCTGCATCGGCTGGCGACCCCGGACGCGCTGGCGGTGCGCATGGGAGGCGAGGAGTTCACCCTGTTGCTGCCCGATCGTGGCGGGACCGATCATCCGCTCGACAATCGCGCGGTCCGGTTGAGCCGGGCGATCCGGTCCGCGCTGGAGTCCTTCGCCGACCGCAACCTGCCCGTCGTGACGGTCAGCGGCGGGATCGCTCGCCAGGAGCCGGGCGAGACGATCGACAGCTTGATCGCGCGCGCGGACCAACTGGCTTATCGTGCCAAGCGGCTGGGGCGAAACCGGATCCTGAACGATCGGATCGACATGCCGGCACCCGAGGTCGTGCTTCGGCCGGTCCCGGTCGAAACCGGCGGGGATCAGCGGGCCAGAGCGCGCGGCTGATCGAACCGGCCATGCGGGTCATGCGCCACGAGCATGGCGTCCCGCCGGGCCAGCGCGATCAGGGTCAGGCCATGGGCGCGCGCGTGATCGACCGCCAGGGTGGTCGGTGCCGAAATGCCGACCAGCAACCCCACCCCCGCGACCAGCGCCTTGTCCACCATCTCATAGCTGATCCGCGAGGTGACGAGGAGAAAGTCGGGCGCTGACGCATCACCCTGCGCCAACAGGCCGATCAGCTTGTCGAGGGCATTGTGGCGGCCGACATCCTCCGCCGCCGCCAGCACCGCGCCGCTCGCGTCATAGGCGATCGCCGCATGGACCGCCCCGGTCAGGCCATTGAGCGGCTGTTGCCCGCGAACGCTCTCCAAGGTCGCAAAGAGCGTTTCCGCCCGTGCCTGCGGGACCGGGGGCTGCGTCGTCACCGGGCGGGCGATCTGCTCCAGCCCCGACAGGCCGCACAGCCCACAACTCGTATCGCTGGTCCGGTGGCGTACCCGATCCTGGATCCGTCCCCGGCAATGCTCGGCGAGCGTCACCCGGACGATCCATCCGCGCTCGGCCGAGAAGGGCTCGATCGCGATGATGTCCGCTGCCCGGTCGACCAGTCTTTCGGTCAGCAGAAAGCCCGTGGCAAAGGCGTCCAGCCGGTCGGGCGTCATCATCATGACCGCATAGCCGAAGCCGTCGACCTCGATCGCGACCGGGCATTCGACCGCCACATTCCGTTCGATCGCACGGGTCGCGCCATCGGGCGTGCGCCGAAGCAGCGTCAAGAGACGCGCGGGATCATGATCGACCGTCTTCACCGGGTTCGCCGGCCCTGCGGCCTTCATAGGGCAGCGAGATCGGCCGGGGTGTTCACATTGGCGATCGGCTGGGGCGAGGCGATGGGGATCGCTCCGATCGCCCGGGCCCAGCCACGCACCGATCGATCCTGCCCCAGCGACAGATGCGCCATCAGTTGCGCGCCCAGCGCGGCGGGCCACAGCCCGAGCACCGGTGCGTCCTCGCAATAGCTGGGCTCGCGTCGCAGAATCGCCTCGATCAGGCCATCGGGCAGATGCGGCATGTCGCAACCGATCGTCAGGACGCAGCGAAAGCGATGGCTGGCGGCATAATCCAGCGCACCGGCGATCCCGCCCAGCGGTCCCATTCCGGGCGTCGGCATGTCGGGGACGCCATCCGCTCCCCCGACCTGCACGACCCGCGCGCAATAGGGGGCGATGGAGGAACGGGCATGCGCCACCAGGGGACGGTCCCCCAATATGGCAACCGCCTTGTTCGATCCAAAGCGCGACGACCGTCCCCCGGTCAATACCGCTCCCAAGATGCTCATGAGGTCAGGCGCACCTTGATCGAGGCCGATCCGGCCCCAGGTACATGGCCTGGCCGCACGCCAAGCTCCCACGGGGTCAGGCAGGGGCGTCCTGGATGCGAAATACCAACATATTCCTCAGGGATATTATATTCGAACACTCCACATCCTTCGACCACATATTCCTGCCCGCCATCAGGCGGTTCTGCACCTGCAAGGCCTAACGAAGCACGCCGCGATTGGCCGCATGAGAAGCGGTTCATTTTTCGAGCGCCTGCGCCTATCTGTGCGGTGATATTGCGTTTCACAGGAATTGGACATGACCACCTACGCCACCCGTATGCTCATCCTCGGCTCCGGCCCCGCGGGGCTGTCCGCCGCCATCTATGGCGCGCGCGCCGGGATGAAGCCGATCGTGGTGCAGGGTATCCAGCCGGGCGGGCAGTTGACCACCACCACGGATGTCGAGAATTATCCGGGCTTCGCCGATGTCATCCAGGGCCCCTGGCTGATGGAGCAGATGCAGAAGCAGGCGGAACATGTCGGCGCGCGGATGATGTGGGATACGATTACGCAGGTCGATCTGACCCAGCGCCCCTTTCGCCTGATCGGCGATGGCGGCGACGTCTATGAGGGCGATGTGCTGGTCATCGCGACGGGCGCGCAGGCCAAGTGGCTGGGCCTGGACAGCGAGGAGGCGATGAAGGGCAAGGGCGTGTCGGCCTGCGCCACCTGCGACGGCTTCTTCTATCGCGGCAAGAAGGTGGCGGTGATCGGCGGCGGCAACACCGCGGTCGAGGAGGCGCTGTACCTGACCAATCATTCCGACGATGTGACCCTGATCCATCGCCGGGACAGCCTGCGCGCCGAGCGGATCCTGCAGGAACGGCTGTTCGCGCATCCGAACGTCAAGGTGTTGTGGAACCAGGAAGTCCGCGCGTTCGTCGACGGCGGGGGCACGGCCGGGCTGGTCGCGCTCGATCTGGTCGACACGGTGACGGGCGAGCATAGCCGCCTCGACGTGGAGGGCGGCTTCGTCGCGATCGGCCATCATCCGGCCACCGAGCTGTTCCGTGGTCATCTGGAGCTGGACAAGGACGGCTATGTCGCGGTCGAGAAGGGTTCGACCCGCACCAGCATTCCGGGCGTCTTTGCCTGTGGTGACGTCGCCGACAAGGTCTATCGCCAGGCGGTGACGGCGGCGGGTACGGGCTGCATGGCTGCGCTCGACGCCGAGCGTTTCCTCGCGGCGGCCGAGTTCGAGGATAGGGCCAAGGCGGCGGAATAAGGGGACGCGTCGGGGGCGGGGCGGGATCCTATCCCGCGTCCGTCCCTTCGCCGGACGCGACGGCGCGGACCCTTTCGAGCAGGGCGCGTTCCAGTGTGTCCAGCGCATCGGCGTAGCTGTGCGAATCGCTGTCGATCGTTGCGATCGGAAAATCCTGCCCGCGTGCCGCCGCGCGGAATGCCACACCGGTCGCGTCGCCGCGCGCGATGATGATCGTGGCGGCGTCCTCCCAGTCCGCGATCGTCGCCAGCAGCGGCGCGGCTGTGGTGTCCAGCGGGGCGGGGGGCGCGGCGATCTTGCCCAGTCCCTGGCGTAGCCGCCCGAAATCCACGCCGCCGGACGCGGCGCGCAGCCATTCGCGCGGGCTCATCAGCTTGCGGGTGTAATGGCGGCGGATCGCGGCGGCGGGCGGCAGCGCGTCGGGCTCGTCCGACAGCCACGGATTGGACAGGATCACGGCGTCCAGCCCGGCTGGCCGTCCGAACGACGCCAGCGCGGCGGCGGCGTCGCAATTGCCGAAACCGACCAGGCGTTCCAGCCCTGCCGCCTCGGCAAAGGCCCGCGCGGCGGCGGCGATATCAGGGGCGCTCGACTCCCAGCCCCGGTTGACGCCTTCGCTATCGCCGACCCCGCGCCGGTCGAACCGGAAGACCGGAATGCCCCGGCCGGCGATCCGCGCGGCGAGAAGGGCCTGTCCGCGATGTGCGCCCATGCGCGGTTCGTTGCCGCCCGACACGATCAGCAGGCCGGTTGTCCCCATGCCCTCGTCAAGCGTTCCGACGAGCGTCGCCGCCTCGCAGGGAAAGGATATCAGCCTTCGCATGCGGTGATCCACTCGGCGACATCGTCGGCCAGCATGGCGGCGAGTTCGGGGTTTTCCTGTGGCTCGGCGCGCCGCCAGGGCGGCACGGCGTCGATGCTCCGGTCGGCGGGGGCGCGGTCATGGCCCAGCCGCACGACCCGGCGCGGCCCGTCCGTTCCGGCATGGGGTTCGGCCCCCGCCAGTTCGGCGAGGAAATGGGGGGAGACACGATTGCCCGCGACCCGCACGGGGGATTCGTCGCCGAACAGCCCGCCGCCGCCACCGCGCAGTCCCGCCGCCGCGCGCAGCCGGATGACGTCCCGCAGCACCGCCTCGCCGCTCATCGGCGCCAGATGCCAGCGTCCGGCCAGCGCAGTGTCGCCGTCGACCAGCGCGCCACCCCGGATCGAAACACCATAGCAACGAGTGTCGGACAGCGCGGCTGCGGCGGCGCGATGCGCCTCGCGCCACTGGGTCAGGCTCGCCTTTTCGGTCTCGACCAGGCTTTCGCCCGTTCCCGGCCAGTCGGGCAGCGCGCCGCCGATGCCGCGATCGGCCAGCCGCCGCAGCATCGTCACGGCCAGGGCCCGCGTCCTGTTCGCCTCTTCCCAGAAGGGGAGCGCGACCAGTACGACAGGCCCATGGCCCGGCCCGAAGCGCAACAGCGCCTCGCGCCCGCCGGGCCCGTCATAATAATCGATCAAGCGGGCGCCTTGGCGCTGGCGAAGGCGACCAGCTGGCCGAAGGTCTCCAGCATTTCGCCATCCACCTCGTCATCCTCGATCAGGATGCCCAGCCGATCCTCCAATTCGGTCAGCACGCCCGCCACCGCCATCGAATCCAGCTCAGGCAGCGCGCCGAACAGCGGCGTATCGGTGTCGAAACCCGCGACACGCTCGGATGACAGGCCGAGCACATCGGCCAGCACGCCGCGCACCGTCGTTTCGACCTCTGCCTTCGTCCCGCGTTCCAATCCCTGTCGCCTTGTCTATTTCGTATGTGCGGACTGCGTTAGTGCGGCGGGCCATTTTGGGCAACCATGGGGGTTGGCGTGGCTTCGCTCCGGCATGTCGGGGAGTGGGCGGTGCGCGCATCGTGATCCCCTGCAACGGGGGCGCAATGGCGGCCAGCGCCCGCGCGCTCGACTTTGCCCCCCGCCGCCCTGTAGATGGCGCGATGACCATCGATCCGTCCGCGTTCCCGATCGATCACGTCCTGCGTGGGGTAGGCGATGCCCCGGCCTTGCTCGACCGCGAGGGCGAATGGCGTTTCGCGCAGGTCGAACAGGCGGTGGGGCGTCTGGCGGGCTGGCTCGCGGGGCAGGGCTTCACGCCGGGCGCGCGGGTGGCAAGCTGGCTGCCGAAGACGCGCCTTGCCGCCTTGATGCCGCTGGCCGCGCCGCGCGCGGGGCTGATCCATGTGCCGATCAACCCTTTGCTCAAGCGCGTGCAGGTGGCGCATATCCTGGCCGACAGCGACGCCGCGCTGCTTCTGACCCATGCCCCGCGCGCGGCCACGCTGGAACCCGGCGATGTCCCGTCGACCACAAGGCTGGCGACCGAGGCGGGGGAGGGCGACATGCTGCCCCGGTCCGATGCCGATCCGGCGACGCTGGCGGCGATCCTCTATACCTCGGGCTCGACGGGGCGGCCCAAGGGGGTCATGCTGTCCCATGCCAATCTGTGGTTCGGCGCGGTGGCGGTCGCCGCCTATCTGCGCCTGACCCCGGGCGACCGGGTGCTGGGCGTGCTGCCCTTCAGCTTCGACTATGGGCAGAACCAGTTGCTCTCGACCTGGGCGGCGGGGGGCGCGGTCGCGCCGCTCGACTATCTGACGCCGCGTGACGTGGTGAAGGCGGTGGCGCGGCACGGCGCGACGACGCTGGCCGGGGTGCCGCCGCTCTGGACCCAGTTGCTCGGCATCGACTGGCCCGAAGAGGCGATCGCGCCGCTCCGGCGGCTGACCAATTCGGGCGGCGCGCTGACCCCGCGCCTGGTGCAGGGGTTGCGGCGGCGTTTCCCGGGGGCGGACCTCTATGCGATGTACGGCCTGACCGAGGCGTTTCGCTCGACCTATCTCGACCCGGCGCTGATCGACGCGCACCCGGATTCGATCGGGCGCGCCATTCCCTTTGCCGAGGTGATGGTGCTGCGCCCGGATGGCCGTCGCGCCATGCCGGGCGAGCCGGGCGAGCTGGTTCATGCCGGGCCGCTGGTCGCGCAGGGTTATTGGCGGGACGAGGCGCGAACGGCGGAGCGCTTCCGCCCCGCCCCCGGCTGGCCGCGCGCGGTCTGGTCGGGCGATACGGTGGTCGAGGACCCCGACGGGCTGCTGCGCTTCGTCGGGCGCGACGACGAGATGATCAAGATCGCGGGCAACCGCATCAGCCCGCAGGAGATCGAGGAGGCCGTGCTGGCGGGCGGCGAAGCGCGCGAGGCGGTGGCGATCGGCCTGCCCGACGCGGCGCAGGGGCAGGCGGTGACGGTCATCCTGGCCGGTGACGCGGCGGCCGAGCCCATGCTGCGCGCGCGCTTGAAGCGGGACCTGCCCAATTTCATGCAGCCCGCGCACTATGACTGGCGCGACGCGTTGCCGCGCAACGCCAATGGCAAGCTGGACCGCGCGGGGCTGCGCCGGGCGCTGCTCGAAGGATCGACATCATGAAGCCGATGGGCCCCATTCCACCCGAGTTCGCCGCGCAGCAGGGCGCGCTGACCGTTGGGGGGCGCCGCGCGGCCGAATGGCTGGCCGGGCGCGACGGCCCCGTCTTCGTTTATGATCCCGCCATCATGCAGGCGCGGGTGGCGCGGTTCCGGGCGGCCTTTGCCGGGGTCGACCTGCATTATGCGATCAAGGCCAATCCCTTCCCGCCGCTGCTCGCTGCGATGGCGCAATGGGTCGACGGGTTCGATGTCGCCTCGTCCGGGGAACTGGCCAGGGTCGCGGGGCTCGGGCGGCCGATCAGTTTCGCCGGGCCGGGCAAGCGCGATGCCGAGCTGACCGCCGCGATCCGCGCGCGGGTGACGATCAACCTGGAGTCGGAAGGCGAGGCGCAGCGTGCATTGGCGATCGCCGGGGCGCTGGGCATCACCCCCAGGCTGGCGGTGCGGGTCAACCCGGATGTCGAGCTGCGCGGATCGGGGATGAAGATGGGCGGCCGGCCATCGCCTTTCGGCATAGATGCCGACCGCGTCCCCGCGCTGGTCCGCGCGATCCTGTCGGCGGGGGCCGACTGGCGCGGCTTTCATATCTATGCGGGCAGCCAGGCGCTGGATGCGCAGGCGATCGTCGATACGCAAGGCGCGACGGTCGCGCTCGCCGCGCGGCTGGCAGAGGCGGCGGGGGCGATGCCGCCGCTCGTCAATCTGGGCGGCGGGTTCGGCGTGCCCTATTTCGCGGGCGACCGCGCGCTGGACATCGACCATGTCGGCGCGGCTCTGGCCGAGACGCTGGCCGAGCGCCCCGCCATCCTGGGCGACAGCCGTTTCGCGATCGAACTCGGACGATGGCTGGTCGCGGAGGCAGGGGTCTATCTGGCGCGGATCGTCGATCGCAAGGAGAGCGGGGGCGAAACCTTCCTGATCCTCGACGGCGGGCTCAACCACCAGCTGGCGGCCAGCGGCAATTTCGGCACCGTGGTGCGGCGCAACTATCCGCTCGCGCTGGCCGATGCGATGGGCGCGGAGGGCACACAGACCGTCTCGGTCGTCGGGCCGCTCTGTACCCCGCTCGACCGGCTCGGCGACCGGGTGGCACTGCCGCCCGCGCGGGTCGGCGATGCCGTCGCCATCTTCCTGGCCGGCGCCTATGGAGCGACCGCCAGCCCCTCGGCGTTCCTGGGCCATGACCCCGCGGCCGAGGTGATGGCCGAAATGATCGACCCGATTGCGCGCCCCTAACCCTATGTTCACCTCTTTGCGGGCATAGCGATCCTGCGCAATTTGCCCCCCGCAGCCGGATCGCGGGGGGATCTGGAGTGTCCTACGCATGGCTGTATCGCCCGCCCGCCTCTGTCTGCTTCTCGGCCTGTCCGCCGCGACGCTGTCCGCCTGTTCGACCGGTGCGACGCGGCCGGAACTGCCGCCGGCGGGCTATGTCGCGAAGAAGGACGTGCCGGGCGATGAATATATCATCGGTCCGCTCGACCAGCTGAACATCTTCGTCTGGCGCAATCCGGACCTGTCGGCCAAGGTGCAGGTCCGCCCCGACGGCCGCATCACCACGCCGCTGGTCAATGACATGCCCGCCGTCGGCAAGACGCCGGCGATGCTGGCCGACGACATGAAGAAGGCGCTGTCTGAATATATCTCGAACCCGATCGTGTCGGTGATCGTCGAGAATTTCGCCGGCACCTACAGCCAGCAGGTCCGCATCGTCGGCGCCACGGAAAAGCCCGCCTCGATCCCCTACCGTGCGAACATGACGCTGCTCGACGCGATGATCGCGGTCGGCGGGCTCAACCAGTTCGCGGCGGGCAACAAGGCCAAGCTGGTGCGGACCGACCGCGAGACCGGCAAGCAGCGTGAATACGCCTTGCAGATCAACGACCTGTTGCGGCGCGGCGATTCCAGGGCGAATGTCCGGCTGGAGCCGGGCGACGTCATCATCATCCCAGAATCGATGTTCTGAGGCTGATCGCGCATGTCGGGCATATTGGAAGAATTGCGGATTGCGCTTCATGCGATCTGGACGCGGCGCTGGCTGGCGCTGGGCGTCGCGTGGATCGTGTGCATCCTGGGCTGGCTGTTCGTCTCGCAAATCCCCAGCCGGTATGAATCGCGCGCGCGCATCGCGGTCCAGAATGCGCAGTTGCTGCCCGACGGCATGGCCCCCGGCCAGTCCAGCCAGATGCAGTCGGTGGACCAGGTCCGCCAGACGCTGATCTCGGCGATCAACCTGCAAAAAGTGGTGCGCGGCACCGACCTGGCCAGCACCGTGTCGAGCGACGCCGATGTCGCCGCCCGTGTCTCCGCGCTCGCCCAGTCGATCAAGATCGAGAACCAGCAGGATACGGTCTTCCAGCTGACCGTGACCCAGTCGAGCCCCAAGCTGGCGCAGCAGGTCGCGCAGAAGCTGGTCGACATCTTCGTCGAGTCCAATCTGGTCGGCGATCGGAACAACACCGCGCAGAGCCTGACCTTTCTCGACCGCCAGCTGAACGAGCGGCAGAAGCAGTTGCAGGAGGCCGAGGCCAAGCGCGCACGTTACCAGAACCAGTTCATGGGTGGCTTGCCGGGCAGCGGATCGGTCGCCGACCGGATCGGGCTGGCCCGGTCGCAGATGGCGCAGCTCGACAGCGATCTGGCCGCCGCCCAGTCGAGCGTGGCGGCGCTGTCGGGACAGATGGCGGCGACGCCGCGCACGGTGGGCGAGGGGGGCGGCGTCGCCGGCCCCGCCAAGGTCCGCCTCGCCACGCTGCAGTCGCAGCTGGCCGATGCCCGGGCGCGCGGCTTCACCGACAATCATCCCGATGTCATCGCGCTGAAGAACCAATTGGCGGCGGCGCAGGCGGCGGCGCGCGCCGAACCAGCAGGTGGCGGCGCGGGCGGGCAGGCCAATCCGCTCTACCTGTCGCTCCAGTCGATGATGGCCGAAAAACAGGCGCAGCTTGCCAGCCTGAAGATGCGCAAGAGCCAGTTGCAGGGCGATCTGGACCGGTTGAACGCCAGCCTGGCGGGCGATCCCGAAGCCGCCGCCGAGCAGGGCTCGATCGACCGCGATTATCAGGTTCTGAAAGACAGTTACGACCAGTTGCTGCGGCAGCGTGAGCAGGTTGCATTGCGCGGCCAGGCACAGAACCAGACCGACTCGATGCGCTTCTCGCTGATCGACCCGCCGACCTATCCGCGTGCGCCGAGCGCGCCCAACCGGATGTTGTTGCTGACCGGGGTGTTCCTGGCCGGGCTGGGGCTTGGCGTGGGCGCCGCGTTCGGCCTGTCCAAGCTGCGCCAGACCTTCACCACGCCGCAATCGCTGCAAAAGACGATGGGGTTGCCGGTCATCGGCTCGATCGGGGAGGTGGTGACGCGGACACAGGTCGAAACGCGCGCCAAGCGCCTCAAATTGTTCCTTGGCGGGACGGCGGCCCTGGGCGCGGCCTATGGGATGGTGGTCGCGATCGAGCTATTACAGCGGGGTATGGCGGCGTGAGTAACAACGTGAGACCTTCCAAACCCCGCCGGGCCCCGTCGCTTCTGGAGCGGGCGGCCAATGTCTATGATTTCCAGGCCTATGGTCGCGCGCCTTTGCCCCGCCCCGAAGAGGGGCGCGTGGCTCCCGCCACGCCGGTCGCAGCCGATCCTGTGCCCGAGCCGGCCATCGCGCCGCCATCACAGCCGGTAGCGGATCAGCTTCCGCCCTTCATTCCCGCCATTGTTCCCGACCCGGTCGCCGAGACCGTCGCCTTTGCATCGCCGCCTTCGATCGCGGAGGACTCGGCGGAGCCGGCGCTGCCGACGCTGGAGGGCATTCCGGCCGAATTCCTGGCCCAGCCGGGCGACGATGAATTCCTGGCCAGCGAATATAATCCCGGCTTTTCCGACGTCGCGATGGTCGACCGCGCGATGCTGGCGGAGAATGGCATGATCGTGCCCGGCGCGCCGATCGGCCCGCTGGCCGAGGAGTTCCGGCTGGTCAAGCGACAGCTCATCGTCACCAGCCGCAGGCTGGTCGAGGAGGGCGATCCCGAAAAGGCGCGCGCGGTGCTGGTGTGTTCGGCGCGCCCCGGCGACGGCAAGACCTTCTGCTCGGTCAACCTCGCGCTGTCGCTGGCGGCGGAGCGCGATATCGAGGTGCTGCTGGTCGATGCCGATGTCGCCAAGCCCGATGTGCTGGGGCGGCTGGGGCTGGTCGAGGGACCGGGACTGCTCGACGCGCTGGAGAGCAGCGCGGTCGATGTCGAGGAACTGGTGATCCGCACCGACGTGCCGCATCTGTCGGTCCTGCCTTGCGGGACGCGGACCGCGAACGACACCGAACTTCTGGCCTCGGCGCGGACGCGGGCGGTGCTGCAACGGCTGTTGTCGGCCAATCCGCGGCGCATGGTAATCTTCGATTCGCCGCCCGCGCTGGCCGCCTCGCCCGCGTCAGTGCTGGCGATGCTGACCGGCCAGGTGATGATGGTCGTGCGCGCCGATCGCACCCCCGAAAGCGAGGTGTCCGCCGCCATCGACCTGCTCGACGCGTGCGAGCATATCCAACTGGTCCTCAACAGCGTCGCCTTCGTGCCCGGCAGCCGTCGTTTCGGCTATTATGGCAAGGAATATGCGCGGGACGGTGCCCCATGACCCGCATGGGGGGCGTGCTGGCGGGGGGTATGACCTGGGGTGGCGCATTGGTTGCCGTCCTGCTGCCCGCCTGCGCATCGGCCCAGCTTTCGGGCGCGCCGGGCGGCATGGGCAACGGCCAGGCGGCGACGACGACCGCCGCCGCGCCGACCGACCAGCCCGCCGCGCCGCCCAGCGCGAGGGTCAGCCCCTATGTCGAGGTCGGGCAGTTGTTCAGCGCCGACCTGAACGGCGGCGACACCGTGACCTACACCACGCTGGCGGCGGGCGTGAACGCGCAGGTCAGCACCGCGCGTGCCCAGGGGCAGGTCAGCTATCGCTACGAGCATCGGATCGGCTGGAGCGATCGCTATAGTGGCGGGGACATTCACAGCGGGCTGGCGCGGGGCCTGTATCGCCTGACGCCCGAGATCTCGATCGATGCGGGGGCGCTCGCCACCCGAACGCGCGCGGATATTCGCGGCGTGGCCCCCGGCGTGCTGGTCGGCGACACGCGTAACATCTCGCAACTCTATTCGGCCTATATCGGTCCGGTCGTGTCCACCCGTGCGGGGCCGGTGCAGATCGGGGCCAGCTATCGCCTGGGCTATTCGCGCGCCGATACGCCGGGATTTGGCGGGCTCTCTGCCGATCAGCCCCGGCTCGATTATTTCCGCGACAGCTGGAACCAGATGGTGACCGCGCGGGCCGACCTGCGGCCGGGCGTGATCCTGCCGGTCGGCCTGTCGGTCAGCGGTGCCTATGAACGCGACGATGCGGGCCAGTTCGCGCAGCGTTACCAGGGCGCGTTCGCGCGTGGCGACGTGGTGTATCCGATATCGCCCTATGTCGCGCTGACCGCCGGGGTCGGCTATGAAGGGATTGAGAGCAGCCAGAGGGGGTTTTCCGGCTCGACTGAACCCGTGCCCGGTCAGGCCATACCCATACCCATACCCGTACCGGGTCAGGCCATATCCGTGCCGGTCTTCGATGGGGCGGGCGACGTCGCCGCCACCCCTTCGGATGACAGGCGGCGCATCGCCTATCGCACCGACGGCGTCTATTATGACGCGGGCGTGATCTGGCGGCCCAACCGGCGCACCTCGGTGGAGGGGCATATCGGCCAGCGTTACGGTTCGCTCAGCGTCACCGGGCAGGCGCATTACCAGTTGGCGCGCACCGTCGCGATCAACGCCGTGGTGTATGACGGCATCCAGACCTTCGGCCGACAGCTGAACAGCGGGCTGGCCGGGTTGCCGACCGATTTCGTGTCGACGCGCGACGCCTTCTCGCAACAGTTCAACGGTTGCACCTTCTCGACCAGCGGCACCACGCCCGGCGGATGCCTGAACGACGTGCTGCAATCCATGCAGAGCGCCGTCTACCGTGCGCGCGGGGTCAATGCGATGATGACGGTCTCGCGCGGGCGCAACACCTATGGCGTCGGCCTGGGCTATGCGAACCGCCATATCTTCGCCCCCGATGGCGTGTCCGGCCTGGCCTATGGCGGGGGGGACGACGAAAGCGCCTATGGCCAGATTTTCTTCGGCCATGCGCTCAGCCGGGATTCGGGGCTTAACGTGAATGGCTTCGTTAACTATTATGCGAGTAGGCTGGCGGGGGCCGAGGATGTGATATCGCTGGGGACGACGGCCAGCTATTATCGCAACTTCGGTCGGCTCGGAACAACCGCGTCGGTTGGATTGTACCATTTCTCGGTCGGGGACATCAGCAGCGCCCTGTCGGCGCAGGCCCTGATCGCGGCGAGGTATCAGTTCTGACCGGCCGAAAGGCACAATGATGTACGAGACCCATTTCGGCCTGGGCGAGCGCCCGTTTCAGCTGACCCCGGACCCGCGCTTCTGGTTCGAGACGGCGACGCATGGCAAGGCGATGGCCTATCTCGGCTATGGCCTGGCGCAGGGCGAGGGCTTCATCGTCATCACCGGCGATGTCGGCGCGGGCAAGACCACGCTGGTCGGGCATCTGGTCGAAACGCTCGACACGCGCCGCCTGCGCGTCATCCATATCGTCTCCACCGCGATCCAGCCCGATGACCTGCTGCGCAGCGTCGCCGAGCAACTCGGGGTCGACAGCGCGGGCCTGTCCAAGGCCACGCTGCTGACCGCGATCGAGCGGGCGCTGAACGGTGTCGCGCGCGATGGTCGCCGCGTCCTGCTGATCGTCGACGAGGCGCAGGCGCTGCCGATCGCCTCGCTCGAGGAATTGCGGATGCTGTCCAATTTCCAGGCGGGCGGCCATGCGCTGTTGCAGATCCTGCTGGTCGGCCAGCCCGAATTTCGCGACCGCTTGCTGGGGTCCGGCGCGATCGAGCAGTTGCGCCAGCGGATCATCGCCATCCACCATCTCGATCCGATGGAGCCCGAGGAGGTTCCCGATTATATCGCGCACCGGCTGGCGGTGGCGGGCTGGACCGGCCGCCCCGATTTCGCCGCCGATGCGTTCGACGCGCTGTATGAGGCATCGGGCGGCGTTCCGCGCCGGTTGAACGTGCTGGCGGGCCGCGTCCTGCTTCAGGCGGCGATCGAGGGGATCGAGATGGTCGGTCATGAGACGGTCGAAAGCGTCGCCGCCGACATGGCCGCCGATCTGGCCGTTGGCCCCGCCGCCGAGCCTGTCTTCACCCCCGAACCGGCCCCCCGGCCCGCGCCGATCATGGCGCCCGTCATGGGGGCGGCGTCCCCGCTTCAGGCGGTTCCGTCGCCTGCTTCGCCCCTGTCCTTCGGCGCGGGAACGCTGGGCGGCACCACGATCGGCCCGGACATGCTGAACGGCATGATGGCCGAGATCGGCGCGACGGTCGGCACGTTGCGTCCGGGCATGTTCGGCGGTGCGCCCGCCGACCGGCCGGTGCGGCCCGAAACCATTGTCGCCGACCCGATCACCCGAACCCGCGTCGTGCCCGAGAGCGTAGCGATGTCCTCCGCCACCCACCGTGTCGTCGCGCCGCCGCCCGCGCCCGAGCCGGTGTCGCTGCGGCCCATGCCCGAACCCGTCGCCGCGGCACCAGAGGCCGGCCCGGCCCGGCCCGACGCGGCCCCTATCGAATCGGCAAAGCCCGAACCGGCGCAGATCGACCCGGCCGCTACGGAAGCGGTCGAGGCGCTGGAAGGACGCATCGCGCAACTGGAGGCCCGGCTGGAGCAGCAGGAGGCGGCGCTGCGCCGTGTGCTGACGTTGCTGGTCGACTGGACCGAGATGGACGGTCGTGGTGACTCGCGGAGCGAGGGGAAGGGCGAACCACGCCGCGATGCCCCGGCGACCATCCGGCCGGCGGGGGCATGGGGCCATGCCGCCTGAACCGCGCGATCCGTCGATGGGGCCGCTCAACGGCATGTCCGTCGATGTCGAGGAGTGGTTTCAGGTCGGGGCGTTCGAACGGACGATCGACAAGGCGGACTGGGACCGGCTGGACAGTCGGGTCGAGGCCAATACCGACGCTGTCCTCGCGCTGTTCGCCGAGACGGGCACGCGCGCGACCTTCTTCACGCTGGGCTGGGTGGCGCATCGCCATCCCGGCCTGATCCGCCGTATCGTTGCGGCGGGGCATGAGATGGCCAGCCATGGCTGGGACCATCAGCGCGTCTTCACCATGACCGCCGCGCAGTTCCGCGCCGATCTGGAGCGCGCCCGGACCGCGATCGAGGATGCGGGCGGGCAGGCGGTGACCGGCTATCGCGCACCCAGCTTCTCGATCGACGGACGTACCCCCTGGGCGCACCCGGTGCTGGCCGAGGCGGGCTATGCCTATTCCTCCAGCGTCGCGCCGTTGCGCCACGATCATTACGGCTGGGCCGAGTCGCCGCGCTATGCATGGAAGCCGCTGGCCGATGCGCCGCTGGTCGAACTGCCCGTTACGGTGGGGCAATGGGGCGGCAAGCGGCTGGCGACCGGGGGCGGCTTCTTCCGCATGCTGCCCGCCAGGCTGACCGACATGGCGGTGGGGCAGGTGAACCGCGACCGGCACGGGGCGATCTTCTATTTCCACCCCTGGGAAATTGATCCCGCCCAGCCGCGTGTCGCCGACGCGCCGCTACGCTCCAGGATGCGGCACTATAGCCGCCTGGGCGCGATGGCGGGCAAGTTGCGCGGGCTGCTGGCCCGGCATGACTGGGGCCGCGTCGATGCCGTCGCGGCGCGGGAGGCGACGGCGCTCGCATGACCGGCGCAGCCCCGACCATCCGCGCGGCCGATCTGGCGCGCGCCGAGGATCGCGCGCGGATCGATGCCTTCGTCACGGCCCAGGCGGCGGGGACGCCCTTTCACCGGACGGGCTGGCTGCTGGCGGGGGCCAGGGGCTGCGGACAGCGCGCGCATTATCTGGTCGCCGAGGATGCGGGCGGCGCGATCATCGGCGTCCTGCCGCTCAGCGAAATCCGCTCGCCCCTGTTCGGCGCGGCGATGGTGTCGACCGGGTTCGGCGTCGATGGTGGCGTGCTCGGCGCGGGCGTGGAGGAACTGGCAGCGGCGGCCTGGACGCTGGCGCGGGCGCGGGGGATCGAATCGGTCGAGTTGCGCGGCGGTCCGGCTCCGGATGGCTGGTCGCTCGATACCGACAGCTATCTGGGCTTTGTCCGCCCGATCGCGGCCGATGACGAAGCCGAGCTTAAGGCGATACCGCGCAAGCAGCGCGCCGAGGTGCGCAAGGCCCTGTCCAACGATTTGCAGATCGCCACCGGCACCGATGCCGCGATGATGACCGAGCATTATCGCATTTATGCCGAGTCCGTGCGCAACCTGGGCACGCCGGTCTTTCCCGCCGCGCTGTTTCGCGAGGCGATGGCGCGGCTCGACGCCGATATCCTGACCGTTCGGCATCAGGGGCGGGCAGTGGCCAGCGTGCTGAACCTTTATCACCAGGGCGTCGTATACCCCTATTGGGGCGGCGGCACGCAGGCGGCGCGGGGGCTGCGCGCCAACGACCTGATGTATTTCGCGCTGATGCGTCATGCGCGCGAGCGCGGTTGCCACCATTTCGATTTCGGCCGGTCGAAGGTCGGCACCGGCGCGGCGGCGTTCAAGAAGAATTGGGGCTTTGACGGCCAGTCGCTGACCTATGCCAGCCACAGCCTGCACGGGCCGCGCGCGATCAATCCGCTCAATCCCAAATATGCGATGATGATCGCGGTGTGGAAACGGATGCCGGTCTGGGCCGCGCGGATGCTGGGGCCGATGATCGCGCGGGGGCTGGGTTGAAGGACCTGCTGTTCCTGGCGCACCGCGCGCCGTTCCCGCCTGATCGCGGCGACAAGATCCGAAGCTATCACATCCTGCGCCATTTGAGCGAACGCTGGCGCATCCATCTCTGCGCCTTTGGCGAGACGGAGGCCGATTTCGATCCGCCAACGGCCTTCTCCGCGCGGCTGGCGTCGTGCCGGATCATCCCCCGTACCAAGCCGATGCCACTGGCGGCGGTACAGGCGCTGGCCAGCGGCAAGCCGGTGTCGCTGACCGCCTTCGCCCATGCCGGCATGGCGCGCGCGGTAGCCGATGCCCGGCGCGCGGGCGTCGCCGCGACGTACATCTTCTCCGGGCAGATGGCGCAATATCGCGGCACCGAGCCGACCGTCATGGATATGGTCGATGTCGATTCCGCAAAATTCGCCGCATGGGCCGGGCAGGCGCGCGGTCCCAAAGCCCTGATGCTGCGGCGCGAAGCCCGATTGCTCGCCCGGTTCGAGCAGGCGGTCGCGGTCGCCGCCAATGCCACCCTGTTCGTCAGTGAAGCGGAGGCGGCGCTGTTCCGAGCGCGGGGCGGCACCGGCCGGATCGTCGCGGTCGAAAATGGCATCGACACAGCGGTCTATGACCCGGCACAGGTGGTGCCCGTGCGCGAGCCCGGCCCGCTGATCGTCTTTACCGGGCAGATGGATTATCAGCCCAATATCGATGCCGTGACCCATTTCGCCCGCCACATCCTGCCCGCCGTCCGGGCCGTCCATCCGCGCGCGCGCTTCGCGATCGTCGGGCGCGCGCCGACCCCGGCCGTAAGGCGGCTCGCGGGGGAGGGGGTGATCGTGACCGGCGCGGTACCCGACACCCGGGTCTGGCTTGCGGCCGCGCGGGTCTGTGTCGCGCCGCTGATGCTGGCGCGGGGCATCCAGAACAAGCTGCTGGAGGCCATGGCGATGGCGCGTCCGATCGTGGCCAGCCGTGCGGCGGCCGAGGGGATCGATCATCGCGGCACGATCGCGGTGGCGGACGGTGATCGGGATTTCGCGGAACGCGTCGTCGCGGCGCTGGAGGGCCCGGCCGCCAATCCGGCGGCGCGGGCACAGGTGCTCGACCGTTATGACTGGCGCGCGCGGCTGGCCCCGCTCGACCGGCTGTTGGAGGATATCGCCGCATGACGCCGGAAACGCGGATCGGGGCCGGGCGCTGGCCCTATCATCTCGCGCTGCTGGGCGCCGCGGCGCTGATCGTCCTGCTGATCTTCTGGAGCGACGTGACCCATGTGGTCGAGATCTGGTGGACCAGCACCACCTATGGACACTGCCTGTTCATCGGTCCGGTCGTCGGCTGGTTGGTGTGGCAAAGGCGGGCCGAACTGGCGCGGCTGACCCCCGCCGCCTGGTGGCCCGGCCTCGTGCTGGTGCTGTGCGGCGGGCTGGTCTGGCTGCTGGGCGATTCCGCCACCGTGGCGCTGGGCCGGCAATGGGGGCTGGTCGTGATGCTGGAAGGGCTGGTGGTGACGCTGCTCGGCCCGATGGTCGCGCGCGGACTGATCTTTCCGCTCGGCTATGCCTTTTTCCTCGTGCCCTTTGGCGAGGAACTGGAGCGCCCGCTGCAAAAGGTGACGGTGGCGATCGTCATGCCGCTCCTCGACCTGTCGGGGATTCCGGCCTCGGTCGACGGGGTGTTGATCCATGCGGGACGCTATTGGTTCGAGGTGGCGGAGGCCTGTTCGGGGTCCAAGTTCGTCATCGCGATGATCGCCTTCGGCACGCTGGTCGCGCATCTGTGCTTCCGTTCGCCCTGGCGGCGGGCGGTCTTCATGATCGTGTCGGTCATCGTGCCGATCCTGGCCAATGGCGTGCGCGCCTGGGGCACGATCTTCGCGGCCGATCGCATCTCGTTGTCGGTGGCGACGGGGTTCGACCATATCGTGTTCGGCTGGGTCTTCTTCGCGATCGTGATGGCGGCGGTGCTGGTCATCGGCTGGCGCTGGTTCGACCGGGCGCCCGACGATCCCGCCTTCGATCCCGTCCGGTTGCAGGGGGTGCCCCGGCGACGGATCGACCCGCTGGTCGCCGCGCTGATCGCGGTGGCGATCACCGCCGTCTTCCCCAGCTGGAGCCGGATGAGCGCCGCGCGCGAGGCGGTGGTTCCCGCCCGGCTGGCGCTGCCCGATGTGCCGGGCTGGCGCGTCGTGGCGCAGAAGAGCGACTGGCAACCCTATTATCCGGGAGCCCGGGCGGTGGCGCAGCGCAGCTATGCCGATGATGCGGGGCATCAGGTCGATCTCGCGGTCGCGGTCTTCGCCCAGCAGCGCGAGGGGGCCAAGCTGGGCGCGTTCGGCACCGGTATCCTGCATGAGGGCGACCGCTGGATTCGCGTCGCCGACATGGACCGCGTCGCGGACGGGGCGGTCACCCGCATCACCGCGACCGGCCCCTATGGCGGGGTCGAGGAACGCGACGTTGCGACATGGTACCGGATCGGCGATAGGCTGACCGCGGATATGCGACGGGTGAAGATCGAAACGATGAAGGCCAGGCTGCTCGGTCGCCCCGAACCGGCCCTGGCGATCCATGTCGCCAGCGAGGGCGATGATCCGCAGGCGATCGCGGCGTTCGTTCGCGCGCTGGGGCCGCTCGATCGCTTTGCCGATCGATTGGTCGGGACGCGCTGACGCCCGATGTGCGGCATCGCCGGTCTTTTCCACCCCGCCACGCCCAAGCCGGTCGATCCCACCCGGCTGCGCGCGATGATCGGCGCACAGGCGCATCGTGGACCCGATGGGCAGGGCGTCTGGACCGCGCCGGGCGTCGGCTTCGCCCATGCCCGGCTGTCGATCATCGACCTGGCCGGATCGCCCCAGCCGATGGTGGAGGATGAGGTCGCGGTCTGCTTCAACGGTGAGATCTACAATTACCGCGCGCTCCGCGACGCACTGCGCGAGAAGGGGGCGGTGTTCCGGACCAGCGGCGATACCGAGGTCTTGCTCCATGGCTGGCGGCACTGGGGGCCGGCGATGCTCGACCGGCTGGACGGGATGTTCGCCTTCGCGGTGCATGATGCCCGGGCGGGCGTGTTGTTCCTGGCGCGCGACCGGCTGGGGGTGAAGCCGCTCCATTGGGCCGAACTGCCCGACGGAGCCATCGCTTTCGCGTCGGAGATGAAGGGGGTGCTGGCGCATCCGCTGTTCCGCCGCCGCCCCGATATCCGCGCGGTCGAGGATTATCTGGCGCTGGGCTATGTTCCCGACGATGCCAGCATCGTCTCGGGCATCCACAAGCTGGCGGCCGGGCATTTCCTGCTGGTCGAACGGGGCCGCGCGGTGCCCCGCCCGCGCCAATGGTGGGATGTCGATTTTTCGGCGCGCGAGAGCGGATCGGTCGCGCGACTGGGCGAGGGGCTGCTCGACCATATGCGCGCGGGCGTCACCAGCCGGATGGTCGCCGACGTACCGCTGGGCGCGTTCCTGTCGGGCGGGGTGGACAGCTCCGGCGTGGTCGCGTTGATGGCGGAGGCGTCGCCGCGCGCGGTGCGAACCTGCACCATCGGGTTCGAGGAAGCCGGGCATGACGAGCGGCGCTATGCCCGCGTCATCGCGCAGCGTTTCGCGACCGATCATGACGAGCGGGTCGTCCGGGCCGATGATTTCGCGCTGATCGACACGCTGGTCGCGCAGTTCGACGAACCCTTTGCCGACGCCTCGGCGCTCGCGACCTATCGCCTGTGCGAACTGGCGCGTGAGCATGTCACCGTCGCGCTGTCCGGCGACGGCGCGGACGAAGCGATGGCGGGCTATCGCCGCCATGTCTTCCATGCGGGGGAGGAGCGCATCCGTGGGCTGCTGCCCGCCGATCTGCGGGCCGGATTGTTCGGGACGCTGGGACGCTTCTATCCCAAGGCGGACTGGGCGCCGCGCCCTCTTCGCGCCAGGACGACGTTGCTCGCACTCGGCATGGACGGGGCGGAGGCCTATGCGCGGGCGGTGGGCGTCACCAGCCCCGAATGGCGCGGACGGCTCTTCTCGCCCGAGGCCAGGGCGGCGCTGGGCGGGCACCGGGCCGAGGATCGCTATGTCGTCGCGATGCGCGATGCGCCCGCGCGCGATCCGATCGACCGGGCCCAATATGCCGACCTGAAAATCTGGCTGCCCGGCGATATCCTGACCAAAACCGATCGCGCCTCGATGGCGGTGGGACTGGAGGCGCGCGAGCCGCTGCTCGACCATCGGCTGGTCCAATATGCCGCGCGCCTGCCCGCCGCGATGCGGATCCGGGGCGGGCAGGGCAAATGGCTGATGAAGAAGGTGCTGGAACCCTATCTGCCGCGCGATATCCTCTATCGCCCGAAAATGGGGTTCGTGACGCCGATCAGCGCGTGGTTTCGCGGCGCGCTCGCCGATGATGCCGCGCGGCTGGAGCATTCGGGCCTGCTGCGCGAGACCGGGTGGTTCCAACTGGCCGAACTGGGCCGGATGGCCGCCGACCACCGATCGGCCCGCGCCGACCATGGCCGGACGCTCTGGCAGATGCTGATGCTCGAACGGAGCCTGCAACGGCTGTTCGGCTGAGGGGGGTGCCCGCCCACCGCCATTGAGGTGGATCCTGTCAGCCCTTCAGCGTCTGCGCGATCCAGCGATCGAACAGATCGGGCCAGAGCCGGGCGGGGGAGCCTTCGGGCGCGCTCCTCGCGCCGAAGCCATGGCCGCCGCGTTCGAAGAAATGCGCCTCGACGGGCACCTTGGCGGCGCGCGCGCAGGTCAGCACGTCGATCGACTGGTCGATCGGCACCAGCCCGTCATCGACCGCATGGACCAGGAAGAGCGGGGGCGTGGTCGCGTTGATCCGGCGCGGCGTGTCATAGCGCGCCTTGGTGGCGGGGTCCGGCTGCGAGCCCAGCAGCGTGTCGCGCGATCCGGCATGGGTGCTCGGCGTCGACAGGCTGGCGACCGAATAGATCAGCCCGGAAAAGCGTGGGCGTGCGGATCGCCGGTCGGCGGCGTCGACCGGGGTGTAGACGGCATCATCATAGCCGACGGTCAGCGACGCGGCGAGATGCCCGCCCGCCGAAAAGCCGACGACGCCCAGCGTATCGGCGTCGATACCATAGCGCCCCGCCTGCGCGCGGATGAGGCGCATCGCGCGCTGCGCATCCTGCAACGGCACATCGGCCTGGTGGTCCCAGCCCTCCGACGGCAGGCGATAGGCGAGCGCGAAGACGGTGATACCATGCGGGTTCAGCGTCCGGGCGACATCGATCCCTTCATTCTGCACCGACACGAAGCCATAGCCACCCCCCGGGATGGTCAGCACGGCACGCCCATCGGGCCGTTCGGGGCGGAAGACCGCGACGATCGGGGTCGCAATGCCACGCAACCACAGTTCGCGCCGCCCGGCGGGGCCGTTCATCGACGGATTGGGCGTGGGAAGCATGGCGCGAGCCCCCGGCGCGCGGCCGGGCCAGAGCGGAAAATGCTCGGCGGGGGGCCAGGGCGTCATGGCGTCGGCCAAGGGCGGATGGCCTTGCGCGGCGGCGCGTCCGGCCAGCGGTGCGGCGGCCATCGCGCCGATGACGGTGCGTCGATCGATCACGGTCTTCCTCTCCTCCCGATCCACGCACGGGATGGCCGGTCGGCCTCCTTTCCGGGATCGCTATCGCGTTGGAGCGTGACCGGCCACGGCGCGGTGGGCAAGAGAAAAAGGGCGGAACCATGCCGCTCCGCCCCTTCACTTCTTCTAGTGTCCGTATTTCTTGATCCCACGCCGGCGCAGCTTTTCGCGTTTGCGGCGACGGCTATAGGGTATCGCGAACGTCACGATCGAAAGCAGCACAGCGCCCATAATGAGATAGGCAAGCTGCTCCCGTCCCAGAAATGCTATCATTAATCGAAAATCGCCCCCCAACGACGCTTGGCGCGCTCACGCCAATGGCCGCGGTGATACGCGTCGGAGGCGAGAAGCGGCATGACTGAACCGGCTTCGGCGAATACCATCTGTTCGAGGGCCGTGTCTACCTTGCCCCAGCTCGCCGCTTCCTTCAGCGTCGAAGACGAGCAGGCGCCGTCACGAACATCGGCGACCGTGATCTGCACCGCATATTTGTGCATTTCGACATCGTCATGGCCCAGGATCTCGGCGCAAACGACCGTGTCCTGGATGAAATTCTTCGGAACGCCGCCGCCGATCATGAGCAGCCCGGTGGTGCCCGCCTTGATCTTGATGTCAGTCAGTTCACGAAAGTCCGCCACGGCGTCGAGCACCATATAGGGCTTGTTTTCCTTCATCCGCTCGACCTGATGCTTCACCAGGCCAAAGCCCGCCGACGAATCGACAAAGGCCGGGCAGAAGATCGGCACGTCATGCTCATAGGCCAACTTGACGAGGCTGTTGTCCTTCTTGCCGTGCTCTGACAGATACTTGCCCATCTCACGGATGAAGGCGCGGCTCGAATAGGGGCGCGGCTCGAGCGAGTCGGCGATCTGGCCGATCGTGTGGTCGCAATCCTGAAGCTGCTCTTCGTCGATATAGGTGTCATAGATGCGGTCGATGTAGAGCGAGCGCAGCGTGTTGTCGTCCGGCACTTCCAGTGCCTGATAATGCTTGTGGCCGAGCCCCTCGAAGAAATCCATGTCGACGATCGATGCGCCGGTCGCGACCACGCCGTCGATCATGTTCGAGCGCAGCAGTTCCGCATAGAGGTCCATGCAGCCGCCCGCCGAGGTCGAGCCCGCGATGACGAGGAAGATCGAGCAGTCCTTGTCGGCCAGCATCTGGTTGTAGATGCCGGTCGCGCGCGCCAGGTCGCGGCTGGTGAAGCTCATCTTGCCCATCGAATCGATGATAGGGCGGGCGTCGAACGTGGTGATGTCGATATGCTCGACCACGCTGGAGAGCAGTTCGGCCTTACGGTTGTCGTTGATCGTGTCGGTCATGATGGTTCCATCATCATCGAGAAGCCGTCGTCGTTATTGGGGACGCGGTAACCCGGCTGGCCCGGCCCTGCACGATCGCGCGGGACCGGAATGGGAAGGGGCCTTATCGCGACGAACGCCGCAATGCCACCCCATTCCCCTCCCGCCGAAGCGGAAGGGGATATAGGCGTGCTAAGGTCGCTGGGTTACAGCTTGACGACGTTGGCCGGGCGGACCGGCTCGACCTCGTCCTGGCGATAGACCGACAGCATCGGTTCGTCGTCCGTCACCACGAATTCGTGGCAGGTGAAGCCGTTGAACTGGGTGCGCATGGCCTGGCCATAGGCGCCCAGCATCCCGATCTCGAAATAATCGCCGGTGTTCGTGTCCGCGGGCAGCGGGAACGGACCCTGCATGAAATCGAGATCGTCGCAGGTTGGGCCCCAGAAGCTGAAGTCCATGTCGCGTGCGTCGGAATCCGGTTCGCGGAGCAGCTGGACCGGATATTTCCACCCGATATGCGCCGCATCGAACAGCGCGCCATACGCCCCGTCATTGATGTACAGCTCATGCCCGCGACGACGCTCGACGCGCACCACGACCGACGAGTATTCGGCGCACAGCGCGCGGCCCGGCTCGGCCCAGAGTTCGGCCGAATAGGACACCGGCAGGCTCTCGAACGCGCGGTGGATCGTCTCGAAGAAACGCTCCAGCGGCGGCGGGGTCATGCCCGGATAGGCCGAGGGGAAGCCGCCGCCGACATCGATCACGTCGACGGTTACCGCCGCCCCGACGATCGCCGCGCGCACCCGCTCCATCGCCGCCGAATAGGCGTCGGGGGTCATGGTCTGGCTGCCGACATGGAAGCAGATGCCGAGGGCATCGGCGACCTGGCGGGTCGCGATCAGCAGGTCCTTCGACTCTTCCAGGCTGACGCCGAACTTCGACCCCAGGCTGAGCTTGGCGTACTCGGACGACACGCGCATGCGGACGCACAGCGTCAGGTCGGTCGCGCCCTGGGTGGCGCGGACGATCTTCGCCAGCTCTTCCAGGCTGTCGAGCGAGTAGGTGCGGACGCCGTGCGTGAAATACGCCTCGGCGATGGCCTCCTCGGACTTGACCGGATGCATGAAGCAGCAGGTCGCGTCGGGAACGACCGACTTCACCATCCGCACTTCCGCGATCGACGCGGTGTCGAAATGGGTGACGCCATTGTCCCACAGGATCTGGATGAGATCCGGCGACGGGTTCGCCTTCACCGCATACATCGGCCGGCCCGGAAACTTCTCGACGAAGAATCGGGCGGCGCGCGCAGCGGCGTGCGGGCGAAGCAGCGTGACCGGATCCGCCGGACGACGCTTGGCGATGTCGATGCCGCGCTCCAGGCAGGAGGGAACGGCGGTCGAGTGGGCAGCTAGCCCCAGCGCGCGATGATTCTGGTGCAACTCAAGGGACCTCCAATTGCCTGACGGCATACGGTGACAAAAAGCTGCCTTGCGGTTGGAAGTCCCATGGGGCAGCGGAGGCGCGAAATAGGGTCCGCTGTTTGGAATGTAAAGCGGTAGAGTGGGGGACGGAGATAAAAAGTGACAATATTAAGACAACCGACCAGGGCCGGGGTTCGCGACGCCGCGGAAAAGCTGGCGCGCATCCTGCCGCCATCGCCGATCTTTCCTTTGAAAATCAATGGCAAGACGGTGGTTTTCAAGGCCGAGAACCTGCAGCCGATCGGCGCGTTCAAATTGCGCGGCGCGTGGCATCGGTTAACCGCTCTTGATGCGGAATCGCGGGCGCGCGGCGTGGTTGCCTTCTCCTCCGGCAATCATGCGCAGGGAATCGCCTGGGCCGCGAGGCGGCTGGGAATCGCGGCGACGATCGTGATGCCCGCCGACGCCCCGGCCTCGAAGCGGGAAGGCACGCTCGCGCTCGGCGCCGAGATCGTCGATTATGACCGGGCGACCGAGAGCCGCGAACTGATCGGCCGCCGACTCGCCGAGGCGCGCGGGGCGACCCTGGTGCCGAGCTTCGACGACCCCTGGGTGATCGAGGGGCAGGGGAGCGTCGGGATCGAGGCGGCGGCGCAGATGGCCGCGCGCGGACTGGGCGCGCCGGGGCATGTGGTGACGCCCTGTGGTGGCGGCGGACTGGCCGCCGGCCTCGCGCTGGCCCTGCCGGAGGCGAAGGTGACGGTGGTCGAGCCGGAGGGGTGGGACGATATGCGTCGCTCGCTGGAGGCCGGATGGATCGAGCCGGTGGGCGACAATCCGCCGCCGACCGCCTGCGACGCGCTCCAGACGCCGCGCGTGTCGCCATTGACCTTCGAGGTGCTGGCCCGGCGCGGGGCGGAGGGCGTCGCGGTCAGCGAGGCCGAGATCGCGGCGGCGCAGCGCTTCGCCGCCGATCGGATGCGGCTGGTGATCGAGCCGGGCGGTGCGGCGGCGCTCGCCGCGCTGCTGTCGGGCAAGGTCGCGGCGGAGGAGAATATGCTGCTGCTGTTGTCGGGCGGCAATGTCGATCGCGCCGCCTATGCCCGCGTGCTGGCGGGGTGATGGAAGGGATCGCCCAGGCAGCACCCGCGCTTGCGATGCTCGCGGCCTTCGCCTGTGTCGCAGGAGGGGTCGTGACGATCCGGCGCGGCGATCGGTCCAAGGGCGTGCTGATGCTGGTGATGGCGGCGGTGCTGGTGGGGAATGTGCTGATCTGGATGGTCTGAGCGCAATGCGACACTCGTCCCTGCCAGGGGAGGCGTTTTGCGGCGGGTGACCCAAGTGACCTGTCCCGAAAACCCCGCTAGGAGCCGCTTCTATGTTCCGCATCGCTCGCTGGGCCGTGAAGGCCATATTCGCCTTTGTGATCCTGAGTGTCGTGTGGGTCGGCATGTACCGCTTCGTGCCGCCGCCCTTCACCTTCACCATGCTGGGCGATGTGATGAACGGGCGTGGCGTCACCAAGGACTGGATGCCGCTGTCCGAGATGGACCCCGACATGGCGCGGGCGGCCATCGCGGGGGAGGATGCGCGCTTCTGTTCGCACCATGGCTTCGACATCAGGGCGATCGAGAATGCCGCGATGCGCAACGCGAAGGGCGGGCGGATCCGGGGGGGCTCGACGATCAGCCAGCAGACCGCGAAGAATGCGTTCCTGTTCCAGAATGGCGGTTATGTCCGCAAGGCGTTCGAGGCGTGGTTCACCTTCCTGATCGAGCATCTCTGGGGCAAGCGGCGGATCATGGAGGTGTATCTCAACATCGCGGAGACGGGCATCGGCACCTATGGAGCCAATGCGGGGGCGATGCGCTATTTCGGGCATGATGCGTCGCACCTGTCGCCGATCGAAGCCGCCCGGATCGCCGCCGTCCTGCCGCTGCCCAAGAAGCGCGATGCGGTGGACCCGACCGGCTTCGTGCGTAAACACGGCAATGTGATCGCGCGCTATGTCGGGGTGGTGAGGCGCCAGCGACTGGATGCCTGCCTCTTATAGCGCCGTTGCCCGATTCTCGCTCTGCAAGAGACGGGCGCAACCCTTTGACACCAGGCCTGAAAATCCCGACGCGATGGACTGATACCGGATGTCGGGATCGGCGCGTTGTGGTTGCTCCCGGCGGGCGACAGGTTGCCCGGGCCGGGAGCCGGCACGATTATTTGCCGCCGCTGGAGATGGCGTCCCCGGCCTTTTCGGCGGTGTGGCCGACACTCTTGGCGGCAGAGGTGATGGCCGCATCGCGGCGATTTTCCGCTCCGCCCCGACTGAAAAGGTAGAAGCCTCCGACCAGCACCGCAATCAGCAGGACGATGGCGATCGCCATGCCGCCGCCGCCGCTGCGGCGTTCGATGATCGTGGTGTGCGGCTGAGACCCTTGAGTCTCGGTAATGCGTTCATCGGCCATGACATTCCCTCCTCTGGTGATGGAGGCTGCAACGCCATGGCCGATGATTGCGTTCCCGAAATCAGAAGGGCAGCTTGAAGCCCGGCGGCAGTGGCAGGCCATTTGTCATCTTCGACATTTCCGCGCCCGACGCGGTGTCGGCCTTGGCCCGCGCATCGTTGATGGCGGCGGCCAGCAGATCCTCCAGCATTCCCTTTTCGGAGGGCTGCATCAGCGAGTCGTCGATCGCGATGCCGATGATCCGGCCCTTGGCCGAGGCCTTCACCTTGACCAGTCCACCGCCCGAAACGCCCTCCACCTCGATCGTGTCGAGATTGGCCTGCGCCTTTTGCAGTTCGTTCTGGACGTTCTGGGCCATCGCCAGGATTTCGTCGAGATTCTTCACATCATGCTCCGTTCACACTGCGTTTGCCGGGCCATTCCATCAATTCGGCCTCGGGGAAAGCCTCGCGCGCGGCGCGGACCATGTCCGATTCCCACGCGGCGGTCCTGATCGCGTCCTCGGCGGCGACCTGCTGTTCGTGCAGCGTCGGTTCGCCGGGCACATCCTCCAGCGTCACGCGCCAGACCTGTCCCGTGGCAGTCTTCAGCGCCGCCATCAGTTCGGCCAGCGTATCGGCCGCGATCGGTCGCGATCCGCTGAACACGATCTCCGGCGGGGCATAGCGCACGAGGCGCGCACCGTGGCGCAACCGCGCGGCCAGCGCCAACTGGCCCAGATCGTCCAGCCGATCGATCATCGCGATGAAGCTGTCGGGCAGCCGGGACGGTTCGGGTTCGGCCGGGGTGGGCGGCGCGATGGCCACCGGCGCGGGGGCGGGCGCGGCCTGCGGCATGACCGTCGGCGCAGTGGCGGCAGCGGTCACGCCGCCATCGCGGATCTGGCGCGCCAGTTCGCCCGGATCGGGCAGGGTGGAGGCATGGATCGCGCGAAGCAGCGCCATTTCCGCCGCCTCGATGGGCAGCGCGGCGCGGGCAACCTCGTCATGGCCTTTCAGGAACAATTGCCACAGGCGGTGGAGCGCGGGGAAACCGAGCGTGCCCGCCCATTCCTCGCGGGCGGCGCGTTCCTCCATCGGCTGTGCGGCGTCGGGCGGGGTGCCGACCTTGGTCAGGGTGATGCCGTGGACCGTTTCCAGCAGCGCGCGCAGCACCGATTGCGGGTCGACGCCATAATCATATTGCCGCCGCAGCGAGGCGAGCGCGCCCGCGCTGTCGCCGTTCAGGATCAGGCCGAGCAGGTCGCGCACCGCGCCGCGATCCGACAGGCCGAGCATGTCGCGCACCGCCTGCGCGGTGACGCCGCCGCCCTCCAGATCGGCATGGGCGATCGCCTGGTCGAGAATCGACAGGCCATCGCGCGCCGACCCCTCCGCCGCGCGCGCGACCAGCATCAGCGCTTCCTCTTCGGCGCTGACGCCTTCCTTCTCGCAGATCTCGGCGAAATGCGCGGCCAGCTTGTCCGCAGTGATCCGCCGCAGGTCGAACCGCTGGCAGCGCGACAGGACGGTGATCGGCACCTTGTTCACCTCGGTCGTGGCGAACAGGAACTTCACATGCGCGGGCGGCTCCTCCAGCGTCTTCAACAGCGCGTTGAAGGCGTTCTTGGAGAGCATATGGACTTCGTCCACGATGTAGATCTTGAACCGCGCCGAGACCGCAGCATAGCGCGACGCCTCGATGATCTCGCGCACATCGTCGACGCCGGTATGGCTCGCCGCGTCCATCTCGATCACGTCGATATGGCGGCCCTCGGCGATGGCGCGGCAAGGTTCGCACACCCCGCACGGGCTGATCGTCGGGCCGCCGCTGCCGTCGGGGCCGATACAGTTCAGCGCCTTGGCGATCAGCCGCGCGGTCGAGGTCTTGCCGACCCCGCGCACGCCGGTCATCAGGAAAGCATGGGCCAGCCGGTCGCGCTTGATCGCATTGCCCAGCGTCTGGACCATCGCGTCCTGGCCGATCAGCGCGTCGAAGGTCTGCGGCCGATATTTGCGTGCGAGGACACGATACGCCTCGGCCTTGGCTGCGGGCCGGGGCGGTTCGCCCAGATCGAACGAATCAGTCATGCCGTGAGCGTCGAATGGCGGTTTGGGAAATCATCACGGTCCAACATAGGCGTTTCGGCCTTCGACGTCAGGTAGAATCGTGCGGGCGACCATCGCCGGATGCGCACCGGATGGTCGTCAAGACGATCGAAATCATGTGGAGAAAGTGGGAGCCGGGACGACCCGCAGCGAAATCGTTACGGCTGCTTCCGTCAGGACCTGACCGGGTTGGCGACGACCACGTCCGCCCGACTCCCGCCGCGCATATGGCGAAACGGGGCCGGGGGATCAAGCCCTTATCCCACCGGCCCCGTCGGTCCTGTCATCGGATCACGGACGCCATCCGATCAAGCGCGCTGGCGGATCAGCGGCGGAAGCACCGACGCTCTGGCCCATCCCAGGTCCGGACCCAGCGGCAAACGACGCGCGGCCGGTCATAGCCGCGCCAGCCCGGCCCGCGATCCCAGCCGGGGCCGCGATCCCAGCCGGGGCCGCGATCCCAGCCGGGGCCGCGATGATGCCAGCCCGGTCCACGATCCCAGCCGGGTCCCCGGTGATGCCAGCCCGGCCCGCGATCCCAGCCCGGCCCATGGTCCCAACCGGGCCCTCGGTCCCAGCCCGGGCCATGACCCGGCCCGGGCCCCGGACCCGGCCCCCAACGGTCATGCGGTCCATGCGGTGCGGCGGCGGCAGGGGCGGCGACGCAAAGACCGGCAACGGCGATCAGTCCCGCTCCCAGAACAGACATGAATTTCATATGCTTTACTCCCGGTAGACCCGCCTTGCAGCGAGCATGGGAGGACCATGGCGGACGGCCGATGATCGCGTACTGAACCGGTCGGTTATCGCCGGTTCAGGGAAGGCGGGCGGTCATTCCGTCGAGTGCCTCGCTCAGCCGGACCTGACAGGCCAGGCGACTATGCCGCGTCGCACTGGGAACGAGGTCGAGCATGTCCTCCTCTTCCGCCGATGGCGGGACGAGGCGGTCCGCAAAAGCCGGATCGATCAGGAGGTGGCAGGTCGCGCAGGCCATGTGTCCGCCGCATGTGCCCTCCAGCGGCTGCCCCGCGCGCTGCCCCGCTTGCAGCAGAGTCTCGCCCGGCGCGGCGCGGACGACCATGGGGGAGCCGTCGCGGGCCAGGAAGGTCAGTGCGATCATCGCCGTTGCGCCCCGGCGGCATCGACGAGCTGGTCGATGCCCTGCGTCAGCTCCGCCTCGGTCGTGCAGCGGCCAAAGCCCAGCCGGATCGAGGATTTCACCTGGGCGTCGGTCAGGCCCAGCGCGGTCAGCACATGGCTTGGGCGTCCCGACCCGCTGGCGCAGGCGCTTCCGGCGGAAAAGGCGATGTCGCGGCAGTCGGACATCAGGCGCGCGACATCCAGCCCGTCGCGCCGGATATTGAGATTGCCGTGATAGCGCCGCTCGGTCGAACCGTTGATCGTCCAGCCGGGGCCAAGCCGTTCGATCGCCAGCGCCCAGAGGTGTGCCACGTGCGCGCTGTCCGCGTCCTGCCGCGCCGCCATCAATTTGGCCGCCGCGCCGAACCCGGCACAGAGCGCGGGGCTGAGCGTGCCGGACCGTCCGCCTTCCTGGTCGCCACCATGGAGCAGCGGGGGCAGGGTGATGCCGTCGCGGATCCAAAGCGCGCCGATCCCCTTGGGGCCATGGATCTTGTGCGCAGACAGCGCAACCAGATCCACGTCGTCGGGGATCGCGATCCGGCCATAGCCCTGTACGGCATCGCACAGCATCCATGCTCCCGCCAGGTGGGCTGCGCGGGCCAGCGCCGCGACGGGCTGGACCGTACCGATCTCGTTGTTGACCAGCATCGCCGCGACCAGCCCGGTGCCTTCCCTGACGGTCTCGGGCGCGATCAGTCCATCGCTGTCGACCGGCAGGATGGTCAGCGGACGGCCGGTCGCATGTGCGGTGTCGAGCACGGCGGCATGTTCGATCGCGGTCGTGACGATCCCGCCGCCCGCGCTCTTGCCCGCGTCCATGCCCACGCCTTTGATGGCCCAGTTCAGCGCCTCGGTCGCGCCACTGGTGAACACCACCCGTCCGCCGGGCGGCAGCAGCGCGGCGACCTGATCGCGCGCCACCTCGACCGCTGCGCGCGCCTGTCGTCCGGCCCGGTGCGCGGAATGGGGATTGGCGTGCCCCTGTTCCAGCCAGGGGAGCATCGCGCGCAGGGCCTCGGGGGCGAGCGGCGTGGTCGCCTGGTAATCGAGATAGATCATGCAGCCTCCACCCGCTTGCCGCGTGCGATCGCGCGCCAGGCGGCGACGAAGCGGTCGACATCCGCGCGCGTCGTCGTCCGGCCGAAGCTGACCCGCACCACCTCGCGCCCTGCCTCCACCGACCAGCCGAGCGCGGCCAGCACATGGCTGGGCTTCAGGCTGCCACTGGCGCAGGCGCTGCCCGCCGAGACCGAGATTTGCGCCAGGTCGAACTGGATCAGTTGCGCGGCGGATGGCTTGCCGGGCATGTGATAGCTGGCGATGGCCGGGTGGCGCCGGCTGTCATCCGCGACCACGATCCCGCCCGAGCGGCGGATCGCATCGTCGCAATAGGCGCGGAGTTCGCTGTGGTCGGGCTCCGGCTCGGCGAGCGCGGCGGCATAGGCCAGCACGCCGGGCATATTTTCGGTGCCCGGGCGATAGCCGCGCTCCTGCCCGCCGGTCGGGGCCAGCAGCGCCAGGTCGCGGACCAGCAGCGCGCCGACCCCTGCCGGGCCGCCGCGCTTGTGCGCCGACAGCGCGACCAGATCGGCATGGGCGATCACCTCCGGGTCGGCGCCCGCGGGCATCTGCGCGGCGTCGACCAGCAGGATATGCCCGGCGGCGTGGATCGTGTCGGCCAGTTCGGCAACGGGCTGGCGCACGCCGGTTTCGCTATTGGCCCATTGGACCGTCACGACCGCGCGGGGGCCCTCCAGATCGGGCAGCCGGAGCAGGCCGTCGGGCCCGGCCGGCATCACCATCGCGTCGGGTGCCGCGCGCAGCACCGCGTCATGGTCGATCGCACCGACAAAATGCCGGCCCGCCATCGAGCGGGTCAGCGCGATGGCCAGCGACTCGCTTGCGCCGCTGGTGAACAGGATGTCGTGTTCCCATCCCAGCGCGCGGGCGATGCCAGCGCGGGCCTCCTCCAGCGCGCGTCTCGCGACACGCCCTTCGGCATGGGGGGATGAGGGATTGGCCCAGAGCGCGCATCCTTGCGCCAAAGCGGCGAGCGCCGCCTCGGTCATCGGGCTCGTCGCGGCATGGTCCAGATACAGGCGTGGGGGAGGAGAAGACAGGGGATGTTCCGTCGCTGAAATGATCGAACAATTGCGAAAATGGCGTCCCGGCCTATATAGCGCAACGTTCCGGGCGCTCCACCAGCGCCCTTCCAGATCGGCGAGTTTTGATGCCTGAAGTCATTTTCCCCGGCCCCGAAGGCCGCCTCGAAGGCCGTTTCGCCCCCGCACCCCGTCCCCGCGCGCCCGTCGCGATGATCCTTCACCCGCACCCCAATGCGGGCGGCACGATGAACAACCGCATCGTCCAGGAACTCTACAAGACGTTCCAGCGGCGCGGCTTCGCCACGCTGCGCTTCAACTTCCGCGGCGTGGGCAAGAGCCAGGGCGCGTTCGACAACGGGATCGGCGAACTGTCCGACGCCGCCTCGGCGCTCGACTGGGTGCAGAGCTTCCACCCGGAGGCGTCGACCACCTGGATCGCGGGCGTCAGCTTCGGCGCGTGGATCGGGATGCAGCTGCTGATGCGTCGCCCGGAAATCCGCGGTTTCATCTCGGTCGCGCCGCCCGCCAACATGTACGACTTCACCTTCCTGGCGCCGTGCCCTTCCTCGGGCATCATCATCCAGGGCGAGGGCGACGAGGTCGCGACCCCGGCGGCGACGCAGAAGCTGGTCGACAAGCTGCGCACCCAGAAGCACATCACCATCCATCACGACACCATTCCCAAGGCGAACCACTTCTTCGAGCATGAGATGCCCGAGCTGATGGGGTCGGTGGACCGTTATCTGGACATGCGGCTGGATCCCAACTCGCCGATCCGGTGAGGAAGGAGCATCGGCAGGATCGAAAGGCCCTTGGCGAAAGCCGGGGCCTTTTTCGCTGGGCGGATGGTCAGTCGGCAAGCGCCATGGCGACGGCCGCCTCGGCATGCACCGCCGTCGTATCGAAAATGGGTACGGGGCTGTCATCGGGCCCCACCAGCAGCATGATTTCGGTGCAACCCAGGATGATCGCTTGCGCGCCCCGCTCGACCAGACGGCGGATGATCGCGCGATAGGCTTCGCGGGATGGCGCGAGGATCTTGCCCGCGACCAGTTCGTCGTAAATGACCCGGTGCACCGTCGCCCGGTCGGCTGCATCGGGAATGATGACGTCGAGACCGTGACGCTCGGACAACCGTCCCTTGTAGAATTCCTGTTCCATTGTGAATGCGGTGCCGAGCAGGCCGACGCTATGCAGAGCGCTGGCCTTGATCCGCTCCGCCGTGGGATCGGCGATGTGCAGCAGCGGAACGGTCACGGCGGCCTGGACGGCGGGAGCGGTCCGATGCATGGTGTTAGTGCAGATCATCAGGAAATCGGCACCGGCCGCCTCCAGCCGCTGCGCCGCGTCGGTCATGCGCGCGGTCAGGCCGTTCCAGTCGCCCTTGTGCTGGAGCGCTTCGATCTCCGCGAAATTGAACGACCATAGCAGGCAGGATGCCGATGCGGTGGCGCCCATCCTCTCGCGAACGCCTTGATTGATAAGCCGGTAATATTCGGCCGAGCTTTCCCAGCTCATGCCGCCGATCAAGCCAATCGTGCGCATCGGTCTGCCCTTATGCTTCCGCCTCGGCACGGGGTGGCCGAGGCGGGATTCCGCGGGCCGCCACCGGACGGGGCGGCGGCCCGGGCTGGCTCACGCCGCCGCCAGCAGCCGCTTTTCACCGGCGATGCGCATCATCGCCTTTTGCAGCTTTTCGAACGCGCGGACCTCGATCTGGCGGACACGCTCGCGGCTGACGCCATACACCTGGCTCAGCTCTTCCAGTGTCTTGGGGTCGTCGGTCAGGCGACGCTCGGTCAGGATGTGCTTCTCGCGGTCGTTCAGGTCGTCCATCGCGCTGACCAGCATGTCGTGGCGGACATCCGCCTCCTGCTGTTCGGCGACCACCGTGTCCTGGAGCGGCGCGTCATCGGCCAGCCAGTCCTGCCACTGGCCCTCGCCATCCTCGCGCATCGAGACGTTGAGCGAGGTGTCGCCCCCCATCGCCATGCGGCGGTTCATGCTGATGACCTCATCCTCGTTGACGCCCAGATCGGTGGCGATCTTGGTCACATCCTCGGGCCGCAGGTCGCCGTCCTCGAACGCGTCGAGCTTCGACTTCATCCGGCGCAGGTTGAAGAACAGCTTCTTCTGCGCCGCCGTGGTGCCCATCTTCACCAGGCTCCACGAGCGCAGGATATATTCCTGGATCGAGGCGCGGATCCACCACATCGCATAGGTCGCCAGGCGGAAGCCGCGATCCGGCTCGAACTTCTTCACGCCCTGCATCAGGCCGATATTGCCCTCGGAGATCAGCTCGGAGGTGGGCAGGCCATAGCCGCGATAGCCCATCGCGATCTTGGCCACGAGACGCAGGTGCGAGGTGACGAGCTGCGCCGCCGCCTCCGGGTCGCCATGCTCCTGAAAGCGCTTGGCGAGCATATATTCCTGCTCCGGGGCAAGGATCGGGAATTTCTTGATCTCGGCCAGATAGCGGTTGAGCGACTGCTCCCCGCCGAGTGCAGGAATCGTCGCCGGGACGTTGCTGCCTTTTGCCATGATCCTTATCTCCCTTTCTGGAGCGTCATTCCGTCTGCCCCGTCGCCGGGCGCGAGGCGGTCCTCTGCTATACGTGAAGCCGACTGAACAGTTCCTGCATATCGGCGGGCATCGCGCTCTCAAACGCCAAAGCGTTACCGCTTATGGGATGAATAAAGCCCAGATGCGCCGCATGCAGCGCCTGTCGCCGGAAATCGAGCTGGTCGAGCAGGGCTTTTTGAGCACCCTTTGTTCTACCATAGACCGGGTCGCCCAGCAAGGCGTGACCCAGCGATTGCATATGCACCCGCACCTGATGCGTGCGCCCCGTCTCCAGCCGGCATTCGACCAGCGCGGCGTCGCGCAGCTTCTCGATGGTGCGATAGTGGGTGACGGCGCGTTTGCCGCCCTGCACGATCGCCACCTTCTTCCGATTCTGCGGACTGCGCGCCAGCGGGGCGTCGACCGTGCCGTCGGCCGGGCGCGGGATGCCCCCGGTGATCGCGCGGTAGCGGCGGTCGATTGAATGCGCGGCGAACTGTTTGGCCAGCCCCTCATGCGTGCGGTCGGTCTTGGCCGCGACCATCAGGCCCGACGTATCCTTGTCGATCCGGTGGACGATGCCGGGCCGCGCGACGCCGCCGATCCCCGACAGCGAGCCGCCGCAATGATGCAGCAGCGCGTTGACCAGCGTCCCGTCCAGATTGCCCGCCGCCGGATGCACGACCAGCCCGGCGGGCTTGTCGATGACGATCAGATGCTCGTCCTCGTAAGCAATGACCAGCGGAATATCCTGCGGCTCGTTATGCGCCGGGGTCGGGGCGGGGACGGACACCTGAAAGATATCGCCTGCCGCCGCGCGCTTGGCGGGGTCGCGTGCCATCGCCCCTTCGCGCGTCACCGCGCCGCTGGCGATCAGGACCTTGAGCCGTTCGCGCGACAGGGTCGGCACCGCATCGGCCAGCGCGCGATCCAGCCGCCAGCCATCCGCTGTGGGCGCGATCCGCGCATCGATGATGGAAACCCCCCGAACCATAGGCTAGCGCTATTTGGGCATGACCGTAACGATTTCAAGCGATGTGCTGGACTTCATTCGCGCCGCGGCCGCCGCGTCGCGGGGTGCCGAGATATGCGGGTTGTTGCTGGGCGAAGGGAACAGGGTGGTCGCGGCGCGCCCATGCGCCAATATTTCGTCTGAGCCCTGGCATCGGTTCGAGATCGATCCGGTCGCGCTGATCGCCGCGCATCGCGCCGCGCGGGGCGGCGGCCCGGCGGTCCTTGGCCATTATCATTCGCACCCCACGGGGCTGGCCGAACCCTCGGCGCGCGATGCCGCGGACGCCGCGCCCGATGGCGCGATATGGCTGATCGCGGGCGGCGGACGGGTCACCGGCTGGCGCGCGGTCGCGATGGGCCGACGCCATGGCCGGTTCGATCCGGTCACGCTCGCTTGCGCCGAACCGCCAGTCGCGCCAGAAAGAGACGCTTCATCAAGGGATTTTGCATGACGGTAAGCCCGGTGGATTTCGCGAGCCTGTTGTGTTCGCGACTGTGCCACGATCTTTTGTCGCCGGTAGGCGCGCTTAACAACGGGCTGGAACTGCTCGCCGACGAGACCGATCCGGCCATGCGCGCGCGGTGCATGGAATTGCTGGCGGACAGCGCGCGCGCGTCGGCCAACAAGCTGAAATTCTTCCGCCTGGCGTTCGGCGCGGGTGGCGGCTTTGCCGACCGGGTCGACATGAGCGAGGCCAAGGCGGCGGTCGAGGGGTTGCTGGTCGACAATCGCCGCACGGCCCTGGGCTGGCTGGTCGAGGCGCCGGCGCTGCCCAAGCCCGCCGTCCGGATTCTGGTCAATCTGGCGCTGATCGCGATCGAGGCGCTGTCGCGCGGTGGAACGATCGACATCGGGGCCGAGGCCGGGCGCGAGGCGATCGAGATCGCGATCCGGATTGAGGGGCCGCGCATCCTGCTCGATCCAGAGATCCGCCGGACGCTGATGGAGGGGCAGGGGGCCGAGCCGCTGGGATCGCGCACCGCCCCGGCCTTCCTGGTCCACACGCTGACCACCGAGCATGGCGGCATGACGCTGGTGACCGAGCCGGCGCCCAATACCATGATTCTGGGCGCCGCGATCCGCGCAGGGTAAACTTCCCTTAATCTTGTGGCGGCATGAGAGGGGCGGAGATTTCTCCGTCCCTTGGGGATATATGGACGATCTGCTGCAGGAATTCATTGCCGAGACACGCGAGACGCTGGACGCGCTGTCCGGTGAGATCGTGGCGTGGGAAGCGGACCCAGGCGACCGGGCGCGGCTCGATTCGATCTTTCGCTTCGTCCATACGGTGAAGGGAAGTTGCGGCTTTCTCGATCTGCCGCGGCTGGCCCGGTTGAGCCATGCGGCCGAGGATGTGCTGGCGGCGGTGCGCGACGATGCGCGGGTACCGGATACCGCGCTGGTCAGTGCGGTGCTGGCCGTCGTCGACCGGATCGAGGCGATCGTGGAAGCCATCGCGGCCGGTGTGCCGCCCGCCGATTCGGATGACGAGGCGCTGATCGCCGCCCTGACCGTCAGGCCCGGCGATGCGACGGCCGCGCCCGTCGCCCCCGCCGCCGCGACGACGGCGCGCAGTGCACCGCGCAGCATTCGCCTGAGCGTCGATCTGCTCGACCAGATGATGAACGGCATGTCCGACATGGTGCTGGCGCGCAACGAACTTGCCCGGCGCCTGCGCGAAGAGGGGATCGATCCCCGTGTCGAAGCCGCGCTGGAACGGCTGTCGCTCACGGTCGCGGACATGCGTGACACGGTGACGCGCACCCGGATGCAGAAGGTGGAGGCGCTCTTCTCCGCCTTGCCGCGCATGGTCCGCGACACCGCCGCCGGCCTGGGCAAGGCGATCAACCTGACGATCGAGGGAAGCGACGTCGACCTCGACCGCGAAATGGTCGAGATGATGCGCGATCCGCTGATCCACATCATCCGCAACGCGATCGACCATGGCATCGAAACGCCGGCCGAGCGCCGTCGCAAGGGCAAGTCGCCCACCGGGCAGATCCGGGTCGGCGCGCGCCAGTCGGGCAACCAGATCGTCATCGAGGTTGAGGATGACGGGGCGGGCATCGATATTGCCCGCGTCGCGGCCAAGGCGGTGGCAAGCGGGTTGCACAGTGCCGCCGAAGTCGCGGCAATGACGCTGGCACAGAAACAGGCGCTGATCTTCGCGCCCGGCCTGAGCAGCCGCGACGAGGTGTCGGCGGTGTCGGGGCGGGGTGTCGGCATGGATGTGGTGCGCGCCAATATCGAGCATGTCGGCGGCCGCGTCGCGCTGGACAACCGCCCGGGTCGGGGGCTGATGATCAGCATCCGGGTGCCGCTCACGCTGTCGATCATGTCGACGATCGTCCTCGCGGTCGGGGGGCAGCGTTTCGCCCTGGCGCGTCAGGCGATCGAGGAGATCGTCAAGGTGCGCGGCGATCAGGTGCGGATCGACCCGGTCGGTTCGATCGAGATCGCCACGGTGCGCGGCCGTCGCCTGCCGATGCTGCCGCTCGGCCCGTTTCTTGGGCTGGGGGAGACGCGGCCGGCCACGCTGGTGATCGTCGCGACGCGCGATGGCCATTATGCGCTGGGCGTCGACGATGTGCTGGACACCGAGGAGGTCGTGGTCAAGCCCGCCGTGCCGGTCGTGATGACCACGGGCCTGTATGCGGGGCAGACGCTGCCCGACAGCGGGCTGCCCATGCTGCTGCTCGACGGTGGCGGCCTGGCGCAGGCGGCGGGGTTGCGGTTCCAGCGCGAACCGATCGCGCTGTCGGACGCCGAGGCGGCGGAAATCGCCAATCCGGCGCTTTTGTTCGAGGATCTGGACGGCGCACGCCGCGCCATGCCGCTGGGCGCGATCGACCGGGTGGACAAGGTGGAGCGCAGCGCGATCCATCGCTCGAACGGCCAGACCCGCCTCATGGTGGGCGAGGGCACCGTGCCGCTGCATCATATCGGCGACGATCTCCGGCTGTTGGCCGGCGACGGACCGCCGGTCGAGGTGTTGCGCCTGACCGATGGCGACAGCGAATGCGCCTATGCCGTCGCGGGCGCGCTGGAGATCGTCCAGCTTCCCGCCGAAATCGCCGCGGCGGAGGATGGCGGGACGATCCTGGGCGTCGCGGTGTTGCATGGTGAGGTGATCGAGATCTGCGATCCACTGTTCTTCTTCCGGGACGCGCCGGTAACGATCGACGCGCCCGCATCGCCGCTCTGCGTGCTGGAGGGAGCGGGAGCCGGTTGGATGGACCGCTTCCTGCGCCCCGTGCTGGAAGCGCATGGCTATCGCTGCGTGCTGACCGCGCCGAGCGACGGGGCCGCGGCGGTCCGCCTGGTGCTGGAGGACGAGGCGATCGCCGTCGCGCCATCCGATACGCCGGTGGTGCGCCTGCGTCGCGACCGGGAGGCTCCACCGAACGCCGACAGCGTCTATCGTTATGACCGGTCGGCGGTGATCGCCGCGCTGGCGGGCCATGTCCGGCGGGGAGGGCGCTGATGGCGCTCTATCTCATCGCCCGGATCGCGGGCCAGGGCGTGGTGTTCGACGCCGATCAGGTCGATTCGGTGGTCGATATCGGCGACATCGTCGCCGTGCCGCGCGCCGATCCTTGCGTGCGCGGGTTGACCGCGCTGCGCAGCCGGGTCGTGACCGTGATCGACACGCGGCTGGCGCTGGGGCTGGAGCCTAGCACGGGCGAAGTCCGGCGCGCGGTCATCACCGGCCGCGATGGCCATTATTACGCGATGCTGATCGAGGAACTGGAGGATATCGAGACCTTCGAGAGCAGCGCCGTTCCGCACGCGCCGCCGCGCGACGGGCGCTGGGCGCAGGCGACCGACGGGATCGTGGTGCGCGACGGCGAACCGCTGCTGGTCCTCGATCTGCATCGATTGATCCCGCACCCGGCCGCACTGGCCTCATGATCGCTTAACCTCTCCCTTACTTTCATGGCCTTATGCTGAACCTGCGATGCCGCCGGTGTCGCCGTAAACAAGGCGTGCCGCATGAAGACCTGTCTCGTCGTCGATGACTCAAAGGTGATCCGCAAGGTCGCACGGCATATTCTCGAGACGCTCGATCTCGAGGTGCGCGAGGCCGGGGACGGGCGCGAGGCGCTGGAAATGTGCCAGGCGCAGGTGCCCGATGTCGTCCTGCTCGACTGGAACATGCCGGTGATGAGCGGGATGGATTTTCTGCGCGCGCTCAAGGACGCCAATCTGGAACGGCGGCCGCGTATCGTGTTCTGCACCACCGAGAATGGCATGGCGCATATCCGCGCCGCGATCGACGCGGGGGCAGACGAATATATCATGAAGCCGTTCGACCGGGAGACGCTGGAGAGCAAGCTTCAGATCGTCGGCATCATCTGACACCCGGCAGGCGGACGTCGGAGCGCGTCGGCATGGCATCATCCCCTTCCTTGGCCCTTCAGGCGGCGGCACGCATCCTGATCGTCGATGATTCGGCGGTCGCGCGCGCGGTCATCGCCAGGGCGATCGAGCCCGATACCCGCTTCCGGGTCGCGGGGGCGGTCGCGCATGTCGAGGCCGCGCTCGCCTTTCTGGCGGCGGATTCGGTCGACATCATCCTGCTCGACGTCGCCATGCCCGGCATGGACGGCATCACCGCGCTGCCCCGGCTGCTCGCGGCGGGCGGGGATGCGCCGATCCTGATCGTTTCCGGTTCCACGCCCTCGGGCGGCGCGGCGGCGGTGCAGGCGCTGGCGCACGGCGCGGCCGATACGCTGGTCAAGCCGCAGCCCCAGGGCCTCGACGCCTTCGGTACGGCCTTGCTCGGCAAGCTGGAGGCGTTGACGGGGCTGGGCGCACGCCGTGGCGGCGCGCCATCGTCCATCGCCCCGCCACCGCCGCGCACCGGCGCGACCGCCGCGCCGCTTCGCCCGTCGCCCAAGGTCATCGGCATCGGCGCCTCTACCGGCGGCATCCATGCGCTCGCGCAACTGCTCAGCCGATTGGGGGCGGACATGGCCGTGCCCATCGTGGTGACCCAGCATCTGCCCGCCAGTTTCACGCCCTTCTTTGCCGCGCAGTTGGCCAATATGGCGGGGCGTCCCTGTGACGTGGCCGAGGACCGGCTGCGATTGCGGGCCGGGCGGATCATCGTCGCGCCGGGCGATGCGCATGTCACCTTTGTCCGGTTGGCCGCCGGCGGCACGTCGATCCGGCTGCTGCGCGATCCGGTGCCCAGCGGCTATCTGCCGTCGGTCGATCCGATGTTCGCCTCGATGGCCGATATATGGGGAGCGGACGCGCTGGGCGTCGTCCTGACCGGCATGGGCCGTGACGGGCTGGAGGGGGCGCGGATGCTCAAGCGCTGTGGCGGCACGGTGATCGCGCAGGACCGCTCCAGTTCGGTCGTCTGGGGGATGCCCGGCGCGGTCGTCGGCGAGCGGCTGGCCGATGCCGTCCTGCCGCCCGACGCGATCGGCGCGATGCTGGGGGCGATGGGGCAATGATGACGCCGGGGCTGCGCCAGACCATGCCGCAGGCACCGTCGGTGCCGTCCGCCGCGCTCCCGGCATCGGCGCCGGTCATTCCGGCGTCGAACAACGCGATCGCCGTGCTGGCCGCGCTGCTCGAGGCGCGCACGGGCCAGCAGATCGCCAGTCACCGTTCGAGCCGGGTCGATACCGTCCTGTTGCCGCTGATGCGCGAGCGACGCTTCGACACGCTCGACCAACTGGTGTTGGCGTTGCTCGACGGACGGGACCCGCCGCTGGCGAACCGCGTGATCGATGCGCTGGTCAATGGCGAGACCTCCTTCTTTCGCGACCAGATGGTGTTCGACCAGGTCGTCGCGCTGGCCGCCGCGGCGGAACGCGACGGGCGGCGCGCGCGGATCTGGAGCGCGGGATGTTCGACGGGGCAGGAACCGCTGTCACTGGCGATGCTGTTCGCCGAACGGCATGAGATGAGCGGCGCGCCCATGCCCGAGATCGTCGCCACCGATGTTTCCGAAGCGGCGATCCAGCGGGCCAAGTCGGGTTGCTTCACCCAGTTCGAGGTGCAGCGCGGCCTGCCGATCCGTCGTCTGGTCCATTGGTTCGAGGGGCAGCCGAACGGCGAATGGACCGCGCGGCCCGAATTGCTGCGCCATGTCAGCTTTCGCCAGATGAACCTGATCGGCGACGCCCCGCCGGGCGGCGCGTTCGATGCGATCCTGTGCCGCAACGTGATGCTCTATCTCGCGCCCGGTCCCAAGGCGCGGGCGTTCCGCACACTGGCCAGCGCGTTGCGTGACACGGGCGGGTTGCTGCTGGGCGCGGGGGAGACGGTGATCGGCCAGACCAGCCTGTTCCAGATCCGGTCCGACCTGCGCGGCGTCTATGGCAAGTCCGAGGATCCCGCACGGACCACGGCGTGATGCACGAGGGCGTATCGCTGGCTCTTCGATGGCGCTAGACACGGGCGGCGGACCCGGGGCCGTTCAGGAGGTTGCATGACGATCGTCGACACGCCGTCGCCCAATTACGACGCGCGTACCCTACCCATCACGATGATCGTCTTACACTATACCGGGATGCAGGACGGGGCCTCCGCCATTGCGCGGCTGCGCGATCCCGAGGCGAAGGTGTCGTGCCACTATCTGGTCGAAGAGGACGGCACGGTGCTGCGCATGGTCGATGAGGCGGATCGCGCCTGGCATGCGGGCCGCTCGCACTGGCGCAGGATCGAGGACGTCAATTCGGCGAGCATCGGGATCGAGATCGTCAATCCCGGCCATGACTGGGGCTATCGTCCCTTTCCCGAGACGCAGATGGTGTCGGTGATCGAACTGGTCGCCGATATCCAGAAGCGGCATGGCATCACGCGCGGCAATATCGTCGGCCATTCCGATATCGCACCTGCCCGCAAGCGCGATCCGGGCGAGCTGTTTCCCTGGGGGGCGCTGGCCCGGCGGCGGCTGGCGCTGCCGCGCCCGACCAGGAATCTGATGGACCCGATGTGGACCGAGGCGGGCTTCTGCCTCGCGCTCGAGCGCTTCGGCTATGACGTGACCGACCGGATGGCCGCGATCATGGCGTTCCAGCGGCGGTTCCGCCCCGAACTGATCGATGGCGAGATCGACGCGGAATGCCGCATGATCCTGCTCGCGCTCTTGTTGCCGCGTCCGCAGGGCGATGATTGAGGCGGGGCCGCGCGGCTGTCCCGCCACAAAGCCCTTGCCCTGCGCCACAATCCGTCTACAGCCGCGCCCAGTCAGAGGGCCGGGCGGCCGCGGCCCCGGGGAACCGGGGGCGAGGAAAGTCCGGGCTCCATGGAACGACGGTGCCGGGTAACGCCCGGCGGGGGCGACCCCAGGGACAGTGCCACAGAGAGCAGACGGCCACGGCTTCGGCCAGGTCAGGGTGAAAGGGTGCGGTAAAAGCGCACCGCGGTCCCGGTAACGGGAACGGCATGGCAAACCCCACCGGGAGCAAGACCGAATAGGGATGGCATGGCGCGAAAGCGTCGGGGCGTGTTCCCGCCCGCCGTCCGGGTTGGTTGCTTGAGGCGATGTGCAAGCATCGTCCTAGAAGAATGGTCGCCCATCCGGCCTCGCGCCGGTGGACAGAACCCGGCTTACAGGCCCTCTGGCTTTCGTCCCCGATCTGGGGCAGCCTGCCGCCTTCACAAGGCTTGGGAGGGCTTTGATCACCATGGTACCAGGACGATTCGCGCGCGCCGCGCTGATAGGGGCGGCCGCGGCCATCAGCGTGGCCGCGGCCGCGCAACAGGCGTCGCCGCCCGCCCCTGGGACGACGGTGCAGCAGGATTATGATGCCGCGACCGCGCTGGACCAGGGCGCTGATGCGGCGGCGGCGCTGGCCGCGTGGGTCGCGCTGGCGGCACGGGTGAAATCCGGGAACCGGACCTGGGCGATCGCCATGGTGCGCAAGGGCGGAGCGCAATTCCGGCTGGGCCAGCTGGACGAGGCGGCGGCCACGATCCGCGCCGGCCTGGCGGTGCTGCCGACCGCCGATGCCTCGCTCGCCGAGGATCGGCAGAATGCGCATATCATGCTGGGCCGGATCGCGGCCGACTCGCTCGATTATGCCGATGCCTCGGCCGAATATGCCAAGGCGGAGGCCGAGGCCCCGACCGATGTCGGGCGGCTGGCGGCGATGCTGGCGGGCGCACGGGTTCGCATCTTCACCGATCCGGCGGATGCGCTGGCCACGCTCGACCGGGCCGACGCGATCGCGTCCCGGATGACGCTTGGCAAGGTCGACCAGGCCAGCCTGCTACAGGCGCGGATGCGGCTAGCGATGAATATTGGCCATCTGGACGAGGCGAACCGGATCGCGCCCAAGGTGGTTTCGCTGCTCGGCGGGATGACGCTGAGCCGGGTGGACCTGCGCGATGTCGCCGCGCGATCCGATGCCGCGATCGCTGCGCTGCTGGCCCATCGCGACGACACGGCGCGCGAATATATGGCCTATACGGGCGCGGGGCGATCGCGGAAGGGGATGTTCCGGCCCGCCAGCCTGATGACGCCCCCCGAATGCGGTGGCGAGGCCGATCTGAAGCCCGAGGATGTCGCGGTCGTCCAGTTCGGCGTCGGTGATGACGGCTCGGTCTTCGGCGTCGAGCCGGTCTATTCGTCGGGTGGCGGCGAAAAGGGGCTGGCCTTTGCCCGCGCCGTGCAGGGCTGGGCCTGGTCGCCCGAGGAGTTGAAGACGTTGCCGCCCTTCTTCCGGTACAGCGTCCGGCTCGAGATGCGCTGCTCGACCGCCTATAGCCGTCCCTCGGTCAATGAGGCGATCACGGCGCGCTTTGCCGAATGGGTGGACAAGAAGGGCGTGGCGGCCCCGGCGCAGGGGCACCAGGTGGGCGGTGTCGCGCTCGGCCGGCAGCGTGCCGCGCTGGCCGCCGCCGAGGCCAGGGGGCAGGCCCCCGCGATCCTCGCCGCCGCGGCGCAGATGTTCGACAACCCGACGCTTGGCAGCGACGAGCGCGCCGCCCTGATCGCGCGGGTCGAACCGCTGGCGGCCGCATCGGACATGCCCGCCATGGCGCGACTGCTCTTCGCCATCCCTGCGCAGGAGGGGCGCGATCGCGACTGGCGCGGGGGAGGCCGCTATGCCGCGGTCATGGCCCCGCTCCTGACCCAGAAGCCCTATGCCGACGATCCGCAGGCCCGCGCCGCGCTGCGCCTGCGGATCGCGGATCACAGCAACGAGAAATATGGCGCGCCCTATCTGCAACAGGTGGCCGACGATCCGGGGCTGGACCCGCGCGATCCCTTGCGCGTCGGCGCGCTGATCCGTCTGGCCTCGGCGGCGAAGCGCGAGGGCGATCTGGCGCTGGCGCGACAGACCTTTGAGAAAAGCGGGCTGGCGGCCTCGCAGTGCGCGACCCTGGATGCCAAGCCCAAGCCGGTGGTGATGCCCGGGCCAGACGTCTTCCCGCAAGAGGCCCGGCGTTGGGGCTTTGAGGGGTGGGTGCGCAATCAGTTCGACGTCGGTGCCGACGGCCATGTGACGAACACGCGCACGCTCGTCAGCTATCCGCCCTTCATCTTCTCGCAGGCGGCGGAGAAGGCGTTCACGTCGATGCGATTCCAGAAGACCTATCGCCCCGATGGCGGGGTCGGATGCGGTGCCAGCGTGAACGGCATCGTGTTCCAATTGCCGTAAGCCCGCTTGTGGCCGGGCCGCGTCGCCGCGGTCCGGCCGCTCCCATCCGCCGGGAAGGGGCATCGTATCGCCGTCCTGCCGGTTTCGGACAGGCGACGTCGCACCCGCCATGGACATCCGGCCATCCCGCCAAGGCGCCATATATTTCACCAGCGGGTATGGTCCGAATGGAAAGGCGTTTGAATCGGGCAATTATATAAGGTCGTGTCCGATCAGAACTTTGGATGCTTGCACCGTCGCGCAACTCGCCTAAATCGGCCCGCGTGGCGCGTTCCTCTTCCCGATCCAATGACTGGGGCTTTCCCCGCTGGCGCAGCTATGGCGCGGCGCGGGAGGCCAAGCCGGTGCGTATCTGTGACCGGCATGGCTGCGACCAGCCGGGCAATTGTCCCGCCCCCAAATCGCCGAACAGCCCCGACCGCTGGTATTTCTGCGAAGCGCACGCCGCCGAGTATAATCGCGGCTGGGATTATTTTCAGGGCCTGAGCGACGAGGAGGCCGCCGCGCGCGAAGCCTCCGAGCGGCGGACCAGCGCCGGCTATGCCCAGTCGAAGCATCAGGCCTGGGCGGGGCCGGGCGATGGCAGCCGGTCGCGGGATGAAATGCGGGCGCTCGATGCGTTGGGGCTGGAGCCCGATGCCGAGTTCGACCTGATCCGCGCGACCTGGCGCGGACTGGCCAAGGCCAATCACCCCGATATCTGCCCCAACGACCCCGAGGCGGCGGCCCGGTTCCAGCAGGTTCAGGCGGCCTATGAGGTCCTGCGCGCCGCCGAGGAGCGCCGTAGCTGGAAACCCGAATGATCCGCCGCGCCAAGGCCGAGTGGCAGGCGACGGTGCTGGTCTGCGGAAAATGTTCGAAAAAGGTCGGTGGCGGCTTTGGCCCCAAGGGCAAGACGCCGCTGGCCAAGGCGCTCAAGCGGATCTTTGGCAAGGGGCGCAAGGCGCCGGTCGGCGTGGTCGAGACCAAATGCCTGGGTCTGTGCCCGAAGAACGCGGTGACGCTGGTGGACGGGCGGCGACCGGGCGAGTGGCTGGTCGTCACGCCCGACGAGGATGTCGAGGCGATCGCCGCGCGGTTGAGGCAGGGCGGCGATCCAAAGCCCTGACCCTGCCCCGGGCCCGCGTGCCCCCGGAGGCCGGGGCGCGCCGCCTCAATAGCGTCCCGCCGTCTCGCGGATCAGCGCGATCATGTTGGGAATCCCCTGGGTCCGGTTGGAGCTCAACTGGTTCTTCAGATCGAACGGTGCCAATTGGCCCTCGATATCGGTCGCCAGGATGGCCGCGGGACTCTTGTCCTGCACCGTCGCCAGGACCAGCGCGATGATCCCCTTGGTGATCGCCGCGTTGGAGTCGGCCAGGAAATGCAGGCCCTCGCCATCCCCCTTGGTCGGGTAGACCCAGACCGAGGCCGAACAACCCCGCACCAGCGTCGCCTCGGTCTTCAACGCCTCGGGCATCGGCTCCAGCGCGCGACCCAGATCGATCAACAGGCGGTAGCGATCGTCGGCGTCGAGAAATTCATATTCGTCGCGGATTTCGGCAAGGTCGGGCATGGCATCGTCCGCTACCGATTGTGTCCGTCCGCGACAAGCCGGACCTGCCGGGAAAGGCGGGAAGGGGAGGGCCATTCCCCCGGCCATCCCGTTGCCCGGTTCAAAGATCGACGCCGGCGGCGATCGCCTCGAGCTTGCGGATGCGTTCCTTCAGGTCGGCCATCTCGATCCGCGATGCGGCGGAACTGGCGGCCGGATAGGGCATCTCGTGCGCACGGTCGAACTCGCGGCTCTTGAGCTGCAACCAGCCGCGCCATCCGGCCAGACCCGCGGTCAGGATCATCGCCAGGCCCGCCAGCCCGGCGGTCGCCAGAACGATGTAGAGATTGGTATCGGTCATCATCCCTGTTCCCTGACTGGATTAGCGGTCGCGCAGGCGTTCGATCTCGCGGTCGAGGTCGATGCTCTTGTGCTGGTCGGTGATGACGCGCTCCAGCACCTGGACGCGCTCCCTCAACTGCTGCACCTCGGAGCGCAGCGTCTGGGCATCGCGCCCCTGTTCGCCGCGCAGATGCTCGATCATATCCATGCCGATCGAGCGACGTTGCCTTGCCTTGAAGATGCTGGCGATCATCACGATCGCGACGATCAGAACGGCCATGAACTGTCCGCCGGACATAGCGGTACCTCCCTTTGGATTATCGTGTCGGTATTCGGTGTGGACGGGCGGCGCGGCTCAGCGATCGCGCAGCGCGTCGATTTCGCGCGCGGTCCGCTCGGCGGGGTCCGTGGCTATGCGCTCCAGCACCGCGATCCGCTCTTCCAGCCGGGAGAGCTGGCCGACCAGCTTCTGGTTCTCGGCGGTCAGCAGCTCGACCTTGCGTTCGTCGGCCATGCCCGGCTTGGCGACGGTGACGCCCCATTCATTGTCCAGGCTGTAGCCGTGCCGCGCACGGATCCAGGTGGTCATTACCCAGCCGATCATCGACATTGCGATAATCGTCAGGACGAAACCCGGTCCTCCCCACATCATGATCCTTGCTCCCATTCAGATTGGATTGCGGCCGGACGATCAGCGCAGGCTGTCGATCTCGTCGGCCAGTTGGCGGTTGCGGCTGGTATAGTGCAGTTCGATATCGGCGAGCCGACGGTCGAGATCGCGGAATTTCGAGCGGACCTCGGCGGTCGAGCGGCGCGGATTGCTGCGCACGCCCTGCCAGAATTTGGCGTCCTCGTCAGACTGGTAGAGCCCGATCGGCTTCGCCGTCGCCATCCAAGCGACCATGATATAGGCCAGCGGAAGCCATGGCATGCCGACGCCGGAGAGGGTCAGCAGGACCGCGGCGATGCGGACCCACATCACGTCCACGCCGGTATAGTCTGCGATCCCGGCGCACACGCCCTTGAACCTGGCATTCTGCTTGTCGAGATAGAATTGGGTGCGGCTGGCGCTCATGTCAGTTCCTCCGATCGAGGCTGTAGTCGTGCTGGCCGAGGCGGTTTTCGGGACGCCATTCGGACTGCGACAGGCCGGGCTTGAAATCGGGATGGTCGGCGGCGACGATCCGTTCGATCGTGTGCAACCGATCCTCCAGCCGCCGTGCAAGCAGATGAAGCTCGTCTAGCAACTGCTCGTCCTCATGGGTGATCTTCGGCGCCTGTTTCCACTTGGTCATATAATGGAGGAACAGCCAGGGCAGCGCGACGAAGATCGTGACGATGGGGACGGCGATGTTGAAGAAATCCTCCATCTCATTCCCCCTTGCTGAGGCGCGCCTTCAGCGCGGCGAGCTCGGCATCGACCCGGTCGGAGGTATGCAGCTCGGCGATCTCCTCCTCCAGCGTCTTGGGCGATGCGCCCAGGCCCAGCGCCTCGGCGCGGCCCTCGGCCTCGTCGACCTTGCGCTCTAGGATGTCGAAGCGGCTGAACGCGTCATGCGTCTTCGCGCCGTTCCACATCTCGCGCAGGCGATAGCGGTTGTTGGCGCTTTCCAGACGGGTCTGGACCGCATTCTGCTTGGTCCGCGCCTCGCGCAGCTTGTTCTGCAGCTTGGCGATGTCGTCTTCCGACGCGCGCAGCGCATCGTCGAGCACCTGCACCTCCGCCTTGAGCTGGTCGGCCATGTCGGCGGCCTTCTGGCGTTCGAGCAGCGCGGCCTTGGCCAGATCCTCGCGGTCCTTCGACAGCGCCAGCTCGGCCTTTTCCGTCCAGCTATCCTGCAACTGGTCCAGCTTGGTGATGTGGCGGCGGATTTCCTTCTGGTCGGCGATCGTGCGGGCGGCGGACGCGCGCACCTCGACAAGCGTTTCCTCCATTTCGAGGATGATCATGCGGATCATCTTCGCGGGGTCCTCCGCCTTGTCCAGCAGGTCGGCGAAATTGGCGGCGACGATATCGCGGGTGCGGGAGAAAATGCCCATCGGATACTCCTTGATGGCGGCTGTTCGGGGATTATGCGACCGGCACCTCGATCGTGGCAACCGGCGCCTGCGGGGTGGCGACATGTGCGGGGGCGAGCGCGCCCAGCAGGCAGGTGGCGCTCATGACGATGGTGCAGGCGATGGCGGCGATCTGGCGGGTCAGGCTGGTGGCGAACATGGCAAAAACTCCCTGATTGTCTGTTTCGGTCCGCATCGTGGCGGTATGCCGATAGCATTGCAGGGGGCGTGCCAGTTTTAAAAAATAATTGAATTCAATGGGTTGTGAAATAGTTGCGCTGGTTCAACGATTGTCCTCTTGCCAAGGCTTGGCAAAATCCGCCACCTGTTGGCAATGGAGCGGACAAGTCAGGTCATCGGCCAGTCGGGGGCCTTTCTGGACGCGCTGGAACTGGCGAGCCGCGCGGCGGCGCTGGACCGCCCGGTGCTGGTCATCGGCGAGCGCGGCACCGGCAAGGAACTGGTCGCCGAGCGCCTCCATCGCCTGAGCGGGCGTTGGGACCAGCCGCTGGTCGTGATGAACTGCGCCGCCTTGCCCGAGACGCTGATCGAGGCGGAATTGTTCGGGCATGAGGCGGGCGCATTCACCGGCGCGACCAAGGCACGGTCGGGCCGGTTCGAGGAGGCCAATGGTGGCACCTTGTTCCTCGACGAACTGGGCACGCTGTCGATGGCGGCGCAGGAACGGTTGCTGCGGGCGGTCGAATATGGCGAGGTGACGCGGATCGGCGCGTCGCGGCCCTTGCGCGTCGATGTCCGCATCGTCGCGGCGACCAACGAGCATCTGCCCGACAAGGTCGCCGCGCATCAGTTTCGCGCCGACCTGCTCGACAGGCTGTGTTTCGAGGTGGTGACGCTGCCCCCCTTGCGGGCCCGCAAGAGCGATATCATGCTGCTTGCCAATCATTTCGGGCGTCGCATGGCGGCCGAGATCGGCTGGGAGAATTGGCCGGGCTTTGGTGCGCAGGCGACCGACGCGTTGATGGAGCATCGCTGGCCGGGCAATGTCCGTGAGTTGCGCAACGTGGTCGAGCGCGCCGTCTATCGCTGGGACCGCGAGGGGCCGGTGGATGCGATCGAGATCGATCCGTTCCGCTCGCCCTATCGGCCGCAGGGCCAGTCCCCCGCCGCCGCGAAAAGCGAGCAGGGCGCGGTGCCCGCTCCGATGAGCGACGGCGATGAGGTGGCAGCGTGCGACGTCGGGCCGTCCGATTTCAAATCCCGCGTCGCGCGTTTCGAGCGTGAGTTGCTCACCAAGGCGCTGGCGGAAAACCGCTTCAACCAGCGGACCACCGCCGAGGCGCTCGGGCTGAGCTACGACCAGTTGCGGCATGCGCTTCGGCGCCATGATCTGATCGGAACGGTTGCGTAACCGGCTTTTGGGAGCCATTTGACGGGTCCGGCGTTGCCACAGGCAAACCCAAAAGGAGCAATTACGATGGCTTTCGAACTGCCGCCCCTCCCGTACGGCTATGATGCGCTCGAGCCGGTCATCTCCAAGGAGACGATGACCTTCCACCATGACAAGCATCATGCCGCCTATACCAACAAGCTGAACGAAGCGGTCGAGGCCGATGCGTCGCTTCAGGGCAAGTCGATCGAGGACATCCTCGCCAATATCTCGTCGGCCCCGGCGGTCGTCCGCAACAATGGCGGCGGCTTCTGGAACCATGACTTCTTCTGGAAGATCATGACCAAGCCCGGTTCGACCAAGCCCTCGGGCAAGCTGGCCGACGCGATCGAGGCGTTTGGCGGTCTCGACAAGCTGAAGGATGAATTCAACACCAAGGGTGCGGGCCAGTTCGGTTCGGGCTGGGCCTGGGTCATCGCGGACGCCGACGGCAAGCTGAAGGTCGCGTCGACGCCGAACCAGGACAATCCCCTGATGGACGTCGTCGCCGAAAAGGGCACGCCGATCCTGGGCAATGACGTGTGGGAACACGCCTATTACCTCACCTATATGAACGACCGCCCCGGCTATCTGAAGGCCTGGTGGGACGTGGTGAACTGGGACGAGGCCGGCCGCCGGTATGAGGCGGCGGTCGCGTAAGCACGCGCCGATCGCTTCGGACAAGCGAAAGGGCGGTCCCGATGGGGCCGCCCTTTTTCGTTGCAGGGGAGGGCGGCGCGGTGCCTTTGGCCTCGCACCCGGCGGATCGCACTCAGCCCGGGCCGTGTCGAAGCCTGTGGGGCGATGTCCGGAGATCGGCCAGCAACTGCGCCAGGGCCGGGGAGCGATCATAACAGAGCACCCGCTCCTCGACGGTGGCCAGCACCCGAAGGATCGATGGTTGCACCCTGCTTCGCCAGCGCCAGCAATAGTGCAGAAAGGCGAGGTCCAGCCTTTCGGGACAGCCGGGTGCGCTGTCGGGCCGGATCCGGCCATGATGGCGCGCGATTCGCCGCAGGATGCGAGGGATCGTGACGTGGCGGGGAAGGTCGAGCCAGATGATCCGCTCCGCGCGGGCCAGCCGGTCCCGGATCGCGGTACCGTAATGCGCGCTGGAATAATTGCCGTCGATCACCCATTCGGCGCGTGCGGCCAGCGCCGTCATGTCGGCGATGAAATCCTCTCGCTGTCTCGGAACCCAGCCGGGGCCGTGAAACAGCGCGTCGCCATGCCAGACCGGCAATGCCAGCGCCGTGCCGATCTGTCGCGCCAGCGTCGATTTGCCGCTGCCCGGAGGCCCCATCACCATGATCCGGCGGGGGATCGCGGTGATGGGGCCGGGGATCATCAGATCTGCAAGCCCATGGTCCGCTGTACGTCGAGCAGCAGCGGCGCGGCGAGATCACGGGCCTTCTCCGCCCCGCGTTCCAGGATCCGTCCCACTTCGCCGCGATCGTCGAGCAGGCGGGTCAGCCGTTCGCGGATCGGACCCAGCGTGGCGACCGCCAGATCGGCCAGTTCGGGCTTGAACGCGCCAAAGCCCTTGCCCGCGAACTGCGCCAGCACATCGTCGGGCGCACGGTCCGACAGCGCGGCATAGATGGTGATGAGGTTGCGCGCCTCGGCCCGGCCTTCCAGCCCCTCCATCGTTTCGGGCAGGACGTCGGGATCGGTCTTGGCCTTGCGGAACTTCTCGGCGATCATCTCGTCGCTGTCGATCAGCTTGACCAGCGACATCTCCGACGGGTTCGACTTGGACATTTTCGCGCTGCCGTCGCGCAACGACATGATGCGCGGCGCGGCGCCGCTGATGAGCGGTTCGGGCAGGGTGAACAGTTCGCGCTCATAGTCGTTGTTGAACTTGGTCGCGATATCGCGCGCCAGTTCCAGATGCTGCTTCTGGTCCTCGCCCACCGGCACATGGGTGGCGTTGTAGAGCAGCACATCGGCGGCCATCAGCACGGGATAGTCGTACAGCCCGACGCTCGCGCCCTCGCGATTCTTGCCCGCCTTGTCCTTGAACTGGGTCATGCGGTTCAGCCAGCCGACGCGCGCGACATTGTTCAGCAGCCAGCCGAGTTCGCTATGCGCCGAAACCCGCGTCTGGTTGAACAGGATCGAGCGATCAGGATCGATGCCGGCCGCGATCAGCGTCGCGGTCATCTCGATCGTGTTGGCGGCCATGGCGGCGGGGGTGATCCATTCGGTCAGGCCGTGCAGGTCCGCGATGAAATACATCGTCTCGCCGCCCTTGGCCTGGATGTCGTCCTGCATCGCCACCCACTGTTTCACGGCGCCCAGATAATTGCCGAGATGAAGGTTGCCCGTGGGCTTGATGCCGGAAACGACGCGCATGATGGTCCTCAGTTGCTGCGGCGAACGAGCCGCTTGATGTCTCCGATACGGAACGCGCCCGTCGCGAAGGTGGCCAGCGCATAGACCAGCATGCCGGTCGCGACCAGTAGGATGAGCGCGCCCCAGCGCTCCAGGTTGCTGCCCGTCACATAGGGCTGGAACCGGGTGTTGAGCATCGCCATCGCGCCCCCCATCAGCAGGGCGGCGAGCGCGATCCGCCATGCGCGGCGGCGAAGCTGCGCGTCGGCGACGAAATGGCCGCGACGCGATAGCGTGTGATAGAGCAGCGCGACATTGACGGTCGAGGCGATCGCGGTCGCGAGCGGCGGCCCCATATGCCTGAGGGGCAGGATGAAGGCCAGGTTCAGTCCCAGATTGACCAGCATCGACCAGGTGGCGAAGCGCACCGGCGTGCGCGTGTCGGCACGGGCATAGAAGCCGGGCGTCAGCACCTTGACCAGGATATAGCTGGGCAGGCCGATCGAGAAGGCGGCCAGCGCCTGCGCGGTGTAGAAGCTGTTGGTCGCGGTGAACTTGCCATGCTGGAACAGCGCGGCGGCGATCGGCTGGCCGCAGACAATCAGGGCGACCGTGGCGGGCAGGGTGAGGAGCAGGGCCAGTTCCATGCCCCTGTTCTGCGTCTCCATCGCCTCGGCTTCCTTGCCCGCGCCCAGCAGGCGCGAAACGGTGGGCAGGAGCACGGTGCCCAGGCCGATCCCGATCAACCCCAACGGCAATTGGTTGAGCCGGTCGGCGGCATAGATGTACGAGACCGAACCGGCGGGCAGGAAGCGCGCGGCGAGCGCGGTCGAGATGACGAGGTTGATCTGCACCGCGCCCGCACCCGCCGCGGCGGGCAGGATCAGTTTCAGCAGCCGCTTCACATCGTCATTGATCGTCGGCCGCTTGAGCCGCAGCCGGACGCCCGCGCGGCGGCACGCCCACCATAGCCAGACCAGCTGGAGTGCGCCCGCCACCGACACCGCCATCGCCTGGTTGCGCGCGGTGGGCAAAGGATCATGGTCGTGGAACAGCAGCAGCGCGACGATCAGCGTCAGGTTGAGCAGGATCGGCGCGGCTGCGTTGACCCAGAAGCGCTGGAGCGAATTGAGGATGCCGCCCAGCAGCGAGACCAGGCTGATGAACAGCAGATAGGGAAAGGTCAGCCGGTTGAGCAGGACGATATAATCGAACTGCGCCGCCGTGCCCTTGCCATAGCCGAAGGTCTGGACCCAGGTGACGGGCCATGCCGCCAGCTCGACCAGCGCGGTCATCGCCAGCAGTACCGGCAGCAGCATCGACAGCGCGTCTTCGGCAAAGGCCAGGCCCTGCTTCAGGCCGGCCCCTTCCGCCGCCCCCTCCGCCTTGTCGCCCTCCGCCACCTTGCGGTTGAACATCGGGATGAAGGCGGCGGAGAAGGCGCCCTCGGCGAAGAGGGCGCGGAAGAGGTTGGGCAGGCGAAACGCGATCTGGAACGCGTCGGAGGCGAAGTTCGCGCCGACGAAGCGAAAGAACAGCGAGTCGCGAACCAGACCAAGCACGCGGCTGGCCAGAGTCAGCCCGCCGACCGAGCCCAGCGCCTTGGTCAGGTTCATGGTTCAGTCCGGATCAGGCGTGGCCGGTTTCCGGGGTGTTGGGCTGCGCGGTGCCCTGGGCCTCGGCCTGCTGGAGATACAGCTGGGCGAAATCGATCGGCTCCAGCATCAGCGGCGGAAATCCGCCGTCGCGCACCGCATCGGCCAGCACGCGGCGGGCGAACGGGAAGAGCAGGCGGGGCGCTTCGCCCAGCATGAAGGGCTGGATCTGGTCGACGGCCACGTTGCGGAAGCCGAACAGGCCCGCATAGCTCAGGTCGACGATGAAGGCGGTCTTGCCCTCGGACTCGGCGCGGACCTCGATCTTGAGGACCAGTTCATGGACTTCCTCGCCGACCTGCGCGGCGGAGATGTTGAACTGCACGTCGATGCCCGGCGCGTTCTGCGCCTGGTAGATGCCCGGCGCGTTCGGGTTCTCGAACGACAGATCCTTCACATATTGCGAGATCAGACCGGCGGCGGGGCCGGTCTCGCCCTCTGCGGTCGGCGCTTCGAAGCCCTGCGGCAAACCCTGTTCGTCCATCGTCAATACCTTCTTGCGTACTATCAAGGGGGCTAGGGAACCGAAAGGGCAGGTTCGCGCGTTCGGCCTAATGGCCGTTGCGCGTAGCAGCGGGTCGATAGGGATTCAACCTTGGCCGCCGGGGAAGTCCTCCTTTCATGGCCGGGTTTTCATTATCGGTCGGTACGCCTATATCGGTCGGGTTATCGAAAGGCTTGTCGCGTTGTTATTCTACGTCGTTCTTCTCGCGATGGTCGCGCTCTTCCTGGCCCTGCGGCTCTACAGCGTGCTGGGCAAGCGGACCGGCCATGAACAGCCGTCGCCGCGCAGCGCGGAGGATCGCGCGATGCCGGTGATCTTGCCGCGCGTGGCCGACACGGGGCAACAGGCCGCGCGGGTCGCCGATCGCAACATCGAACCGCGTGCCGAACAGGGGCTGCGGGCGGTGATCGCGGGCGAACCCGGCTTCGACGTGACCCAGTTTCTGGGCGGGGCCCAGGCCGCCTATCGCATGACGCTCGAAGCCTTTTGGCAGAATGACGAAGCGGCACTCGCCGATCTGGTCGAACGCGATGTGCTGAGCGCCTTTGCCGAGGCGATCGCGCAGCGGCGCGAGGCGGGCGAGACGCTCGACAATCGCCTGATTCGAATCGAGAGCGCCCGGATCGTCGATGCGCAGGTGCAGGGGCGCGATGCCCGGATCACCGTGCGGTTCGATGCGGATATCGCCGCCGTGACCCGCGACGCCGAGGGGCAGGTGATCGCCGGTTCGCTGAGCGACGCGGTCGAGACGCACGACGTCTGGACCTTCGCCCGGACGCTGAAGAGCGGCGATCCGAACTGGAAGCTCGTCGACACCGACGAAGCCTGACCGACGGCATGACGAGGGGGGCGGGATTCGCGGCCACGGTCGCGCTGTCGATGACGTTGGCGGCCTGCGCGGGACGGATCGTTCCGCCGGGCGAGGCGGGGGGCTATCCCTCACGGCCTGTGCGCGAACCGCGCCCCGGCCCTTCGTCCCGGCTGCCGAACGGAGCCTCGGCATCGCGGATACCGCCGGGGCCGATTCGCATCGTGCCCGCCACGCCGCTGCCGGCGACGCCTGTCACCACGACGCCCGGCGCGGCCACCGCGGCGCAGGCTGGCATTCTGGCAGGGCCGCCGGTCGCCTCGCTGCCGATGACCGAGGGACAGGCGGACGCGGCGCGCGCCGCCTTTGCCTTGTCCTGTCCCGGACTGATGCGCCGGACCGACAGCAGCGGCCTGACCCAGGGCGCCGATTGGCAGCCCGCCTGCCAGGCCGCCGCCAGCGTCGCGCCGGGGCGCGCCCGGGATTTCTTCGCCCGGTATTTCGAGGCCGTGCAGGTCGGTGACGGCCGCTCGCTGGCAACGGGCTATTACGAACCCGAGATTGCGGGCTCACGCGAGCGGCGCTCGGGCTATGACGTGCCGATCTATGCCCGGCCGCGCGACCTTATCGATGTCGATCTGGGCGCCTTCTCCACCGACCTGAAGGGCAGGAAGGTGCGCGGCAAGGTGCAGGGCAGCACCCTGGTCCCCTATGACGACCGCACTGCGATCGAACTGGGTTCGCTGGAAGGGCGGGCGCCCGTCCTTGCCTGGGGCGCGGACCCGGTGGAGGTCTTCTTCCTCCAGATCCAGGGGTCCGGCCGTCTGCGCCAGCCCGATGGCACGATCATGCGGATCGGCTATGACAGCCAGAATGGCCGCGACTATACCGGCATCGGCGCGCTGATGAAGGCGCGTGGGTTGCTCGGGCCGGACCAGAGCTCGATGCAGGGGATCGTCGCTTGGCTGCACGAGCATCCCGAGCAGGGTCGGGCGATCATGCGCGAGAATAAGAGCTTCGTGTTCTTCCGCGAACTGACCGGCGCGCCGCAGGGCGCGATGGGCTATGCCGTGACCGGTCAGGTCAGCGCGGCGGCCGATCCCAAATTCGTGCCGCTGGGTGCGCCCGTCTTCCTGTCGATGGACCGGCAGGACGCGACCGGCCTGTGGGTAGTCCAGGATACGGGGGGCGCGATCAAGGGTTCCAACCGGTTCGATACCTTCTGGGGCGCTGGCGATACGGCGCGCACCGTGGCGGGCGGCATGTCGGCGCGGGGCACGGCCTTCCTGCTATTGCCGATCGGCACGCTGGCGCGGGCGGGCCTGGCGACGACCAGCGGGGCGGCCGGTGCGGTCCCTCAACCCTGACGAAGCGCAGCTCTGGGCGCGGGTGATGGAGACGGTGCGGCCCTTGCGCGCCGCGGTCGTTCCCGCTCGCCCGGCGCCGCCGCCTCCGACGATGGAGACAGTGTTCCACGAAACCCCCGGCGCGCCCAAGGTGCGGGTCAAGGGGCGCGTGCCGCCCCTGCGCCAGCCCGCGCCGCCACCGCCCGCCCCGCGCAAGGGACCGGGTGAGACGCTGGACGGCGGCTGGGACAAAAGGCTCTCGCGGGGCAGCGTGCTGCCCGACAGTTCGCTGGACCTGCACGGGCATACGCTGGCCTCCGCCCATGCGATGCTCGATCAGGGGCTGGCGCGCGCGATTTCGCGGGGCGACCGCGTGCTGCTGCTGGTGACGGGCAAGCCGCCGCGTCCCGAGAGCGAGCGCCCCCATGCGCGCGGGGCGATCCGCGCGGCGATCAGCGACTGGCTCGGCGCATCGCGCCATGCCGATGCGATCGCCGCGATCCGCAACGCCCATCCGCGCCATGGCGGGCAGGGGGCGCTCTATATCGTGTTCAGGCGCCCGCGCGAGCGATGATGGCCGCATAGATGCGGGTCAGGGCGGAGAGATCATCGACCGCCACCGCCTCGTCCACCTTGTGCATCGTCGCGTTCAGCAAACCGAACTCGACCGTGGGGCATAGTTTCGACAGGAACCGCGCGTCCGACGTGCCGCCGGTGGTCGACAATTCGGGTTCGATCCCGGTTTCGGCGCGGATCGCCTCGGCGATCATCGTGGAAAAGGCGCCGGGCTCGGTCAGGAAGGCTTCGCCCGAAATCCGGCCGGTCACCTGCGCGGCGGGGGCATGGGCCAGCGCGATCGACCGGATTCGATCGATCAGCGCCGCGCCGCTCTGTTCGTCGTTGAAGCGGATCGACAGGCGCGCCTGCGCCGATCCGGGAATGACATTGTGCGCCGCGTTGCCGACATGCAGATCGGTGATCTCGATATTCGATGGCTGGAACCAGGCATTGCCCTGGTCCAGCGTCACTCCCTCGATCTCGGCCAGGATCGCGATGAGGGGGGGAATCGGATTGTCGGCCAGATGCGGATAGGCGACATGACCCTGCCGTCCGGGCACGGTGATCCAGATATTGACCGATCCGCGCCGCCCGATCTTCATCATGTCGCCCAGATGCCGGGTGCAGGTCGGCTCGCCGACCAGGCACAGATCGGGGGCGATGCCTCGCGCGGCCATGCGATCGATCAGCGCGCGGGTGCCATGGACGGCGGGCCCTTCCTCGTCGCCTGTGATGATGAGGGTGAGCGGGATGGTCGAGGGGGTCGAAGCGATGGCCGCGACGAAGGCGGCGACCGCGCCCTTCATGTCGACCGCGCCCCGCCCGAACAACAGGCCCTCGCGCACCGTGCCGGAAAAGGGCGATCCGTCCCAGCCTTCGCCGGCTGGCACCACATCGACATGGCCCGCAAAGGCCAGATGCGTCCCCCGGCCCGGCCGCGTCGCGAGCAGATTCTCGACCGGCCCATCCGGCGCCTCGCCCGCCACGAAGCGATCGACCGCAAAACCCAGTGGGGTCAGCGCATGGTCCAGAACGTTGAACACAGGGCCGCGCGCGGGGGTGACGCTGTCGGCGCGGATCAGGGCTTGGGCCAGGGAAAGGGCGTCGGTCATACCGCGCGGCATAGGCAGCACGCGCCGGGTCGGCAATGGGCGCGTCGTCCGTCAGGCCGTTGCCCGTCCGGCACGGTACGGCGGCAGGGCGACTTACCCCACCGGCTGTTCAAAGCGCTCGATCACCCACTCTTCCTCCTGCGCGCCGGCGATCCAGTCCTGCATGAAGGGGTGATGCAGCACCGCATCCATATAGGGCAGGGCAAAGCGTGCGACGGGCAGTTGATAGGTCACGATCCGCGTCACCACCGGCGCGAACATGATGTCCGCCGCGCCGAACGCGCCGAACAGGAAGTCTCCCTCGCCGCCAAACCGCGCGCGCGCCTGGGCCCAGAGTTCCATGATCCGGTTCAGATCGACGATCACATCGTCGTCGGGTGTCTGGGCGGGAAAGATCTGGCGGATGTTCATGCTGTGCTTGCGACGCAGCGCGACGAAGCTGGAATGCATCTCGGCGGCCATCGACCGCGCCATGGCGCGCGCGGCGTCGTCGCCCGGCCAGAAGCGCTCACGACCGACCTTGTCCGCCAGATAGTCGACGATCGCCAGGCTGTCCCAGACGACCGCCTCGCCATCCCACAGGATCGGCACCTTGCCGGAGGAGGGCGCGAATTCCGCCCCTTCGCGACGGCGATCCCAGTCCGCGTCATAAAGCGGCACCACGACCTCCTCGAACGGGAGTCCCGACTGCCGACAGGCGAGCCAGCCGCGCAGCGACCAAGAGGAATAGGCCTTGTTGCCGATGATGAGCTTCATGGCGGGACGGGGTAACGCCCCCGAAGGCCCGCGTCCACCGGGCAAAAGAAAGGCCCATCCGACAGGATGCCGGATGGGCGAATACCTATCCATGTTCGGCGCGGCTCAGGCGTACGACCACCGACTGGACCGGCGCTCCATACCGCTTCGCTTAGCCGATCGCCTCCAGCACCGCGGCGCGCAGGTCGGCGATCCCCATGCCGCCTTCGCTGGAGGTGGCGAGGATGCCGGGATGCGCCGCGGGGCGCTTGCGTGCCTCGATCTCGGTGCGGGCGACGACGTCGGCGAGTTCGGTCGCCTTCACCTTGTCCGCCTTGGTCAGGACGATGCGATAGCTGACTGCCGCGCGGTCGAGCATCTCCAGGATTTCACGATCGACATCCTTGATGCCGTGGCGCGAATCGATCAGCACCAGCGCGCGCTTCAGCGCCTGCCGCCCGCGCAGGAAGTCGTTCACCAGGAACCGCCACTGCTTGACCATGTCCTTGGGCGCCTTGGCGAAGCCATAGCCCGGCATGTCGACGAGGCGCAGCACCGGTGGGGTGCCGACGTCGAAGAAGTTCAACTCCTGCGTCCGCCCCGGCGTGTTGGAGGTGCGCGCGAGCCCGTTGCGGTTGGTCAGCGCGTTGAGCAGCGACGACTTGCCGACATTGGAGCGCCCGGCCACCGCGACTTCCGGCACGATCGGATCGGGCAGGAATTTCAGCGCGGGGGCCGATTTCAGGAAGCCGACCGGTCCGGCGAACAGCTTGCGCGCGGCCTCGACCAGTTCCTCCGAAAAGCCGGCGGGCTCGCCGGCTTGCTCTTCGGAGGTGGAATCGGCCGGATGGGGCGTGGGATGCTCGCTCACTTGACGGCGGGCTGCTTCAGGCCCGGATGGCGGGCATAGAGCAGGCGCTGCTGCAGGATCGAGATGCAGTTGGTCGTGATCCAGTAGACCTGAAGCCCGACCGCGAACGGCGCCATCACGAACATCAGCACCCAGGGCAGGATCGCAAAGACCTGCCTCTGCGCGTCATCCATCGGTTGCGGGTTCATCTTGAACTGGAAGTACATCGAGATGCCCAGCAGGATCGGTACCACGCCGATCGCGATGAAGTGCGGCGGGACGAAGGGCAGCAGGCCGAACAGGTTGACCGGGGTCAGCGGATCGGGCGCGGACAGATCCTTGATCCACGCGACGAACGGCTGGTGCCGCATTTCGATCGTGAGCATCAGCACCTTGTAGAGCGCGTAGAAGATCGGGATCTGGATCACCGCGGGCAGGCAGCCCGCCAGCGGATTGACCTTCTCCTGCTTGTAAAGGGCCATGACCTCCTGCTGCATCCGGACCTTGTCGTCCTTGAACCGCTCCTGGATCGCCTTCATCTTCGGCTGGACGGCGCGCATCGCCGCCATCGAGGCGAACTGGCGCTGCGCGATCGGGAACATCAGCGCGCGGATGGTGACGGTCAGCAGGATGATCGCGACGCCGAAATTGCCGATCAGGCGGAACAGCCAGTCGAGATAATAGAAGATCGGCTTTTCAAGGACCCGCAGATATCCCCAGTCGAGCGCGTAATCGAGCTTCGTCGCGCCTTCCTTGTCGGTATAGCGGTCGAGCAGCGCGACCTCCTTGGCACCCGCGAAGAAGCGGGTGGTCTGGGTCACCTGGCGGCCGGGGGCCAGCAACTGCGGCTGGAGAGTATAGTCGGCCTGATAGGTCTGGCCCGCGCCGGCGCGGAACTGGCCGTCGAAATTCTTCGACTGGTCGGGGATCAGCGTGGCCAGCCAATATTTGTCGGTAAAGCCCAGCCAGCCCCCCGTGGTCGTGAAGCGGGTCGGAGCCTTGTCCAGATCCTTCCAGTTCGGGCCATATTGCGCCGAACCATTGTTGACCGACATCGGGCCGACATGGATCGTCCAGCTATCCGGATCGGCCGAGATGCCGCGATTGACATAGCCATAGGCTGCCACCGGCACGGGCGCGGTGCCGCCATTGGCCACCGTCTGCTGGACGGTGAACATGTAATCCTTGTCGACCGAAAGGGTGATCCGGAACTGCTGGCCCTGCGCGTTGGCGGACGACAGCGTGACCGGCTGGCCGGGGCGCAGCACGGGTGCGCTGGCGGTCCAGACGGCGTCGGCGGCGGGCGGGTTCAGCCCGTCGGTACGCCAGCCGAAGCCCGCGAAATAGGCACCCTGCGCGCCCGCCGGCGACAACAGGCGGATCGGCGCCGAATCCTTCGCCACCGTTTCCTTATAGTCGAGCAGCACGAGGTCATCGATCCGTGCGCCCTTCAGATTGATCGAACCCCTCAGACGCGGGGTTTCGATCGCCACGCGCGGGGTCTCGGCCAGCACGATCTTGCGGTCGCGGATCGCGGAAGGAGTCGTCGCGGTCGGATTCGCGGTCGAGTTGGTCAGCGGAACCTGCTTGCCGCCCTCGATCTTGGTCGTGGGCGGATTGCTCGGGAAGAACTTGCTCTGAATGAGCGGCCATCCGAACAGGATCAGCGCCGCGATCACCGCGAACACGACAAAATTCTTGCGGTCTTCGTTCACGTCGAAACCCCAGTTGTGACGCCAGTTACGTCAGGGCACTGGGTCGGGCCCGTGCCCGCCCCAGGGATGGCACCGCGCAATGCGCTTGAGCGCCAACCAGCCCCCTTTGACCGCGCCATAGCGGCCAATGGCCTCTATTGCATAGGCCGAACAGGATGGTTGGTAGCGACAGCTGGGCGGTAAAATCAGCGAAGGGCCGAGTTGCCAGCCCCGCGCGATGAGAATCAGGAGCCGCGCGATCATGACCGCGCGGGCTCCCGGGATGATTCGGCCGCGTGTCGATGCGCGCCGCCGCGCGGACCGCGCCCCTTGCCCCGGCCATGCGGCGTGCGGGGTTCGCCCCGGCCGTTTCCAGGACGCTGGTCGGCGGGGCTTTCCGGCGATGCGGCACGAATCAGGGCCTTGAGCAGCTCGGCGGTGAGCGCTTGATAGTCGCGTTCGATTCCGCCCTGCCGTCCGATCAGCACGTGATCCGCACCCGCAATGCCCTTGCCCGGCAACAGATCACGCGCGAGCGCCCGCAGCCGGCGTTTCATCCGGTTGCGGACGACCGCGTTACCGATCTTCTTGGTGACGGTGAAGCCGACTCGCATGGCGGCGTCACCGTCATCACGCGGGCGTACCTGCAGCACGAAGCCGGGCATCGCCACGCGTCGCCCGCCATTGGCCGCGAGGAAGTCGCGGCGGCGGGTCAGCGTCGTGATTACGCCGACAGCTTCTTGCGACCGCGCGCGCGACGCGCCCGGATCACCGCACGGCCGCCGGGCGTCGCCATCCGCGCACGGAAGCCGTGACGGCGAGCGCGCACCAGATTGCTCGGCTGAAAGGTCCGCTTCATCGTTCATTCCTTGGATACGTCTGAATAAAAACGGCCGCCACGAGGACGGCCTTGGTGGCAAGCCGCATAGGCAAAGTGACCGGGCAAGTCAATCCGCCGTGCCGATGGCGCGTACGCGCATCTGCCTCTTGCAGGGGCCGCCCTTCCTTTGCAGGGAGAGCGGGCGGGCAGGGGGAGCGCTCGCGCAAACGGGGCAAAGCATATGGCGACGATCGTGTCCACCGTGGCCTATCTGGGACTGGAGGCGCGCGCCGTCGAGGTGCAGGTACAGTTGATCGCGGGGCTGCCCGCCTTCAACCTCGTCGGGCTGGCCGACAAGGCGGTGGGCGAGAGCCGCGAACGGGTGCGCGCCGCGATCGCCGCCATGGGCCTCGCGCTCCCGCCCAAGCGCATCGCGGTGAACCTGTCGCCCGCCGACCTGCCCAAGGAGGGATCGCATTTCGACCTGCCCATCGCGCTCGCGCTGCTGGGCGCGATGGGGGTGGTCGATGCCGAACTGCTGGCTGATCATATCGTGGTGGGCGAGCTCGCGCTGGACGGGCGGATCGGTCCGTCGCCCGGCGTGCTGCTGGCCGCGATCCATGCGGCGTCGCTGGACAAGGGACTGATCTGCCCGGCGGCGCAAGGGGGCGAGGCCGGTTGGGCCGGGGGCGGGGCGGTGGTCGCCGCGCCCGACCTGTTGTCGCTGATCAACCATCTGAAGGGGCATTCGCTGCTGCCGCCGCCCGAAAGCGGCGTCGTGGAGGATGCGGTACCCGGTCCCGACCTGTCGCAGGTCAAGGGACAGGAAAATGCCCGCCGCGCGCTGGAGATCGCGGCGGCGGGATCGCACAATCTGCTGATGAGCGGACCGCCCGGTTCGGGCAAGTCGTTGATGGCGGCGTGCCTGCCCGGGATTCTCCCGCCGCTGGATGCCGCCGAGGCACTGGAGGTCTCGATGGTCCAGTCGGTGGCCGGAACGCTGGCCGGGGGGCGGCTGACCCGCACCCGGCCGTTTCGCGCGCCGCATCATTCGGCGTCGATGGCGGCGCTGACCGGCGGTGGCCTGCGCGCCCGGCCCGGTGAGGTCAGCCTGGCGCATATGGGCGTGCTGTTCCTCGACGAGTTGCCCGAATTTCAGCGTGCGGTCCTCGATTCGCTGCGCCAGCCGCTCGAAACCGGCACGGTCAGCATCGCGCGCGCCAATGCGCATGTGACCTTTCCGGCGCGGGTGCAATTGGTCGCTGCGATGAACCCCTGTCGTTGCGGTCATCTGGGCGATGCCGCGCTGGCCTGTGCCCGCGCGCCGCGTTGCGCCGCCGATTATCAGGCGAAGATTTCCGGGCCGCTGCTGGACCGGATCGATCTGTCGGTGGAGGTGCAGCCGGTGCGCGCGCTCGACCTGTTCGCGCCCGCCGCCGCTGAAGCCTCGGCGACGGTCGCCGCGCGCGTCGCGGCGGCGCGCGCGCTGCAAGGCGATCGCTATCGCGACACGCCCGTGCGCACCAATGCCGAGGCGGACGGTGCGCTGCTCGAACGATGGGCGATGCCCGACGATGCGGGACGCGCCCTGCTGATCGAGGCGGCCGAGCGGATGCGCCTGACCGCGCGGGGCTATACCCGCGTCCTGCGCGTCGCCCGCACCATCGCGGATCTGGCGGGGGCCGAGCGGGTGGCGCGCGCGCATATCGCCGAGGCGCTCAGCTATCGCCATCGGTCGCCGGTGAATTGACGGAACGGCGCGATCATGGGACGCTTAGCCAGATGACACCGCAAAGGCGAAAGACATTCGCACGGGCGGCGGGGGGCATGGCGCTGCTCCTGTTCGGGCCACCGCTGACCTGGCTGGCGATCCTGTGGTCGGACCCGGCGGCCTCCGGCCTGCCCCATCCGGCCTTTGCTTATGGTCTGGCCGCGATAGCCGTGGTACCGGGGGCGATCGGCCTTTCGCTCTTGCCTTTGCGGACAAGGACCAAGTGGCTGATCCTGCCATTCTATCTCATCGCGATGGCGGTGCTGCTGTCGGCCACGCTCGTCGGCTTTGTCTGCGTGGCGATGCATGATTGTCCATGACCCGCGACGATCGCCTCTTGCGCGGTCGATCGCCCTCGTCTAGCAGCCACGTCTTCGCTGCCCCTGTGGCGAAATTGGTAGACGCATTCGACTCAAAATCGAACGCCGCAAGGCATGCTGGTTCGAGTCCGGCCAGGGGCACCACTTCCGGTCGAAACCGGGCACCGCGCCGTCTTTGACGCGACGTCCAACGGCGAGGTTGCTGTCCAGCGCAGAGATCGGATCAGGGATGCTGATCCCGCTTATTTTCACACGCGCTGCGTCCACAATTATCTTCAGACAGGCTCAGCGCAGATTGGTGCTCCCGCCGCGTCCTGGGTAACGGCGGGATCGCGCGATGCTCCGCATCGAGCTGGGGAGTAGTCGTGATTGCACTGTGCCGCGCTCCGAAACGACTGCCTTGGTCGTCTGTGATGGTCATGGCCAGCAGCCTGGCGAACCGGCCCGCGTCCACGGCTTCGATACCGTCACGGGCGACCATCGCTTCTTCATGTCGCCACAGCAAGACCAACAGCCAGTCCCCATCACTCACATCAGGCGCATACGGCTTGCCGCCAATGATCCCCATTCTCCGGGGGGCTTAAGTTTGCATTGTCCTGTATTACTTATTTTTTACAAGAACATAATGTTCGTTTCTTTCAATCAAGTGAGAGCCGGACAGATATGCGAGACTCTCCAGCTGACCGCGAGGGTCGCCTGTTAGTCGGAAGCGACCGGCCACGCGTTGCCTGGCGATCGACGGGCTTTCGATATCGATCGTCCGCCCGCTCCAGCGCTGGAATTCGGCGACGAGCCGGGAGACGGGCATGTCCTCGGCCTCGATCCAGCCTTCGCGCCACGCCCCGACCCTATCCGGACGGATATGACTGGGCGTGTCCGGTCGTCCATCGTGAAACTGGCTATGATAACCGGCCTTGACCAGGACAGCGGCCTTTGCCTGATTTTGCGCTTCGAAGCGCACCAGTCCACGTTCCACCGCTAGATCCACGTCCCCGTGTGAAAGCGCCAGGTCGAATTTGGTCCCCAGGACAACTGTCCGCGCCTGTCCCGCCGAGACTGTGAATGGCCGTGCCGCATCATGGGCGACATCGAAATAAGCGTTGCCGTCCGTCAACGTCACTTGTCGACCGCTGTCAGAGAATCGGACCGTGATTCGAGTGTTGCTGCCAAGCATGACGGTCGACCCGTCCTTGAGAGGAACCATTTTCACCTCTCCGGTCGCGGCGGCGAATTCCTGGATCGTTGCAGGCTGGTTCTGCTGTCGCACCGACTGGACGACGACGAGCGTGATCGCGGCCGCAGCCGCGACCGGCAGCGCGACGCGAAACGCGGAGGGGAGCCGGACGGACACACGCCGGGCCCTGCTGCTGACATTGGCCAAGGCTTGTCCGACGACCGGGTCCATGCAGGTGGCATATAGTTCGTCGAAATAGGCCTGGCGCCGCGTGTGACCACCAAGCCAGGCTTCGAAGGCCGATCGATCAAATTCTCCGCCGGAAACGTGCCGCGCAACCCAGATGGCGGCGCTTTCCCGATCAGCTTTTTCGGTGGAAATTGTCATGCCACTCTTTTTCAATGCTATATTGCGCACGGCGTTCAGAAGTCGCGCAGCTTGTCATGGAGCGACAGCAGGGCCCGGGCAACATGCTGATCCACCGCCGCAGGGCTGATATCCAGTTCCTCGCCCACCTGTCGTGAGGGTTGGCCATGCAGCCGACGCCGGATCAGAACTTCCCGCCGCAACGGCGGGAGCGAGGCGAGTACGCGCTCTGCTTTTTCCAGGCGTTGTCGGTGCCGCAACTGATCGAATTGCGATGGCTGTTCCGCCGCCTGATCATTGGCCGGGGTCAGTGCTTCCTCGGCGCGTCGATTGTCGCTTCGGAAATGGTCGCGTATCAAATTCTCCGCAATGGTTCGCGCAAGCCCGCGCAGGTTCGCGATCGCCCGGCCGCGATAGCGGAGCAGGCGGATGAACGTGTCCTGCGAGAGATCCTCGCTCAGCGCATGATCCTGCGTCCGACGATATATCACCTGATAGGCGAAGTCGCGATAAAGGTGGGTTGTGTCGTCGGTCACTCTGCATACCCGTCTTGGACGCTCGGACGCACCTAAGCGGCGTTGATGACAATTCCGTGAGAGAGAAATGCGTAATTCTGAATTTTCATGATTTATTTCAATGTGATGTATTGGGGTAAGGGCGCGCCGGGACGGGCTCCCGCGTGCGATTGTCCGCAGAAGGCTGATGCGGCCAACGGCGGCGGGCCGAGGCGCGAGGCAGATATGCCCATTCAGGAGCCGAGGCACCTCCCTCCGTCGGGTCCGGTCCCTTCGCGACACGTTCGCGCAGTCGGCAACGCCCTCGGCTGCGAAAGCTGCGTTGTCCCGTCCGCCGCCCGATCGAGATCGAACGAATCATAGAGATCTCCGGTCGCCGTATAGGCGCGGTAGGAGAGACGATCGGCGGTGAGGTCGATGGTTTGGTAGAGTTGCGTATCGGCGGCAATCTGGTCCGGGGTGGGTGCCTTTCGGCCGGTCAGCGCATACATCTTCGGGCCGGCGACCGAGACGAGATAGACCGGGCCGGCCGTGATCTTGGTCATCCGTCCGGCCTTGCGCCGGGTCTTGCCACGGCTTTCGCTGATCCGGCTGTAACAGTGATCGTGGCCCTGCAGGACCAAATCGACCCGGCGCTTGCGAAAGATCGGCACCCAGGCCGACAGCAGCGGTTCGGCGTCGGTCTTGCGCGAACAGCTATAGACTGGCTGGTGCTGCAACACGATCTTCCACCGGGCGGGACTGTCCGCAAGCACCCGATCAAGCCATTCCGCCTGCGCCGCGAGCGCATCGAGTCCGAGCGCTGCCGTTCCGTCGAGCGCGACGATGCGCGCCCCGTGATAGTCGACATAGTAGCTGGTGCCATGGGCAGCCCCCGCCGCCACGCCATTTTCGGGAAGCGCGAACTGGGCCGACCATAGGGGGCCCAGCCGTCGCCGCTGACCATCGGCATCGCGCAGATATTCGTGATTGCCCGCCGCCGGCAGTTGCGGCACCATCGCATAGGCGAAGCCGCCGGCGGCAACCCATTCGCCCCATTCCCGGTCGCTGGCCGTCTCCGTCATATCGCCCGCGTGCAGCACCAGGTCAGGCGCGGCGCGCAGCAGCGCGCTGCGGATCGTGCGGGACGCCTTGGCCAGGATGTGGTTCTGGACATCGCCGAGATAGAGCAACCGTACCGATCCGGTCGCGCCGCGGTCGGCGGTGCGGAACTGCAGCCATTCGCTCCACCCCTCTGCACCGCGCAGCCGGTAAACATAGGGTTTGCCCGGCATCAGCCCGGTGAAACGCACCGCGTGATAGAGGCCCGCGCCGCCGTGATCCGCCACCGGCTTGGTGGTACCATGGACGTCGCGTGCCCTCATCTCGATCGCGGAACTGCCGATCGATGGTGCGATTTGCGCGGCGGCGTCGGTCTCTCGCAGGTCGGTACGCCAGGTGACGGCCATGCCGGTCGAGGCGTCGGCGCCCGGTGTCAGCACGATCCGGTCGGGCAGCCCACCCGGCCGGTCTTCGCCGGCGAGCGCATTTTCGACCATCTGCGGGGCGATCGCCGATGTGCCGGCGGCTGCGATCGGTAGCAGGAGCAGGGCTGGTAGCATATGGACCATGGCGTTCATTTCTGCCTCTCATGGCGATCGGTCGCCGTGGCATGAGGCCGATCGGTCATTGCAATCACCAGCTTGCCGCCGCGCATCAGCGTTGCATGGGCGATCCGCAGCGCGGGGAGGGGCCTGCCGGCGAAGCGCGCGCTTGCCACGATCCGGCCGTGACCGTGGCGTTCGATCTCCAATGTCCGCCCGTCCGGCAGGGCAATGACCGCGCGGAGGAAGGTGGGGGCGGAAATCAGATACCACGGCTCGCCGATGACCAGGGGATAGAGGCCCAATGAGGCCCAGACATACCAGCCGGCCATCGTGCCGACGTCATCGTCCATACCCTCGGCGAAACCCGCCGGATCATCGGCAAAGCTGCGCCCGATCCATGGCCGGATTCGCTTGGCGCGATTGGTGTACCAATGCTCCATCGGCTGGTTCAGGATTCGATCGACGATCGCCTGGGTCCGATCCGCTCTACCGATCAGCGTGAACAGATAGGGAGTGTGAATGTCGGGCTGGTTCGTCATGTTGAAGAGCTTGCGGTCGAAGAACCTCGTGAGTTCGCGACCGAAGCGCTCGCGCCCCAATGCCGTCTCGATCAGCCAGAGCAGGTCGAAGACGGGAGCCCAGCGATATTGCCAGATCGTGCCCTGATACAGGCCGCGCGCCTTCACGACATCGCCATCGCGGGCGGTGGGATCGCGGAACACGCTGTTCCACTCGGGCCGATAGGCCGTCGCAAGCTGGCGGAAGCGGTCTGCTGTCGCGCCGTCGCCGATATCGTGCGCCAGTTCGCTGACCGCCCAGGCGTCATAGGCGGCCTCGATCCGGCGATCGGGCGATTGGACCGCCCCATGGGCGATCTCACCGGCCATCAATGGCAGGATCTGGTCCGGCGCGAACCCGCGCAAGCCCTTGCGCCAGTAATCGAGCAGGATGATGCCGGCATGCTCGGTACGGATGGTGATGAATGGTTCCCGGTCGGTTGCGCGCTCGGTCTTGCCAGCGCGGTAGAGTTCGGCGATCGACGCCGCGACATCCTGCGCGCGGCGTGGGTCGAGCAGCGCGATCAGCGGCAGCTGCGTGCGGTAATTGTCCCAGATCGACCAGCCGGTATAGCGGTGATGCCCGTCCGGAGCGCGAGCCATGTCTCCGTTCGACAGCCGATAGCGGCCATCATCGTCATCGATGCGCGTCGGACTTTGCATCACGCGGAACAGATGGGTGTAGAACAGGCGGCGCTGCTTGGCGGTGCCCCCGCTGACGCGCACGCGACCGAGCTCGCGCTGCCAATCCTCCGCAACCGTCCGTCGCAGGGACGCGAATGGCTGATTTCCCACGCCCACAGCCAGCGCCCGGCGGGCGGACGCAATGTCCGTCACCGAGAAAGCCACGCGCAACTCGATCGCATCCCGCGGGTGGACCGGGATGCGAAAGCGAAGCCGGTTCCCGGATGTTTCATGGCCGATATCGGGCAGCGCGATGCCATTTCGCGCGAGGGTCGCCGCGAACGCGAGCCGATAGGCGCCCCGGTCGCACACGGACGTTGTCGACATCGTCCCGGCCAGCTGCGACGCGACGCGATGATCCCACGACGCGCCGAGACGCGTGGTATATCCATGGCGCGGATCGATCACGATCTCCGCGATTCCCGCCTTGGAGAAGATGAAGCGCGACACGCCCGTGCGATCGCGAGCGACCAACTGCGCCTCGATCGGGATCCGTCCATAGCGCACCCGATACCAACCGGCGCCGGCGGCCTCGCTCGCCTTGTCGATCGGCCAGCGATCGCCGTCCCCGTCATATCCGGCGGCGACGAGCAGATCGCCACCGGCGCCGCCGCATCCCACGCCCTGCGCGCGGGTGTGCGAAAAGCCGCGCAATTCGCTGGCGCGATAGTCATAGCCGGCGTGGCCGGCCGGAACGGTGTCCGGCGAAAGCTGCACCATCCCATAGGGACCGGTGGCTGCCGGCGCGAGTTGCCCATGGTCGCCGGCCGTTCCCACGAAGGGGTTGACCGGTGGCCATGGCTCCCGCGCCATGGCCAGCGTGCTCGCCATCAACGGCAAGGCAAGCGGCCACAAGCGCGAGCTGCGCATTCTCCTCTTCCTCCCGCCGCGTGCGTCAGAACTTGCGGGTCAGTGTCAGGCGGAAATTGCGGCTGTAGATCGGGCGGCCATAAATGGGGGTCGGCGTCCCCTGACCATTGATCTGGTCGGAGCGTGGATTCCCTTCGTTCATGCCATAGGCATTGAAGATATTGTCGCCGACGACCTGGAGGTTCCAGGCATCGCGGTTAAGCGAAAAGCCGAGCGTGACGCTCTGGTAGCCGGGAAGCGCGGTGGTGTTCTTCACGTCGGTCCAGCGCCGCCCGACCAGATTGACCCGCGAAAAGAGATTGGCTCCGACACCGCCGACATCGAAACTGAGCGTCGGCATGACATAGCCGTAGATCTTCGGCTGGCGGATCGGCGTGTTGCCGTTGACGCTGAGCAACGCGCCGCCATACCGGTTGGTCAGGTTGGACAAGGTGGCGTCGTTGTACGTCATGCTCATATCGAGCCGGAAAAAGCGTGTCGGGCCCCATGACGCTGCGACTTCGACGCCGGGGCTCTTCGACGTGCCGATATAGGTCAGATTCTGTTCGACCAACCCGGTATTGGGATTGATACCGCCGTCGGCCGCCATGAACGGCGAGTAGATCGTGTAAAAGCCGGTGGCGAACACCTGAAGCTTTTTCAGGTTCAGCTTCAAGCCCAGTTCATATTGTTCGGCGTCGTTCTTCGACAATTCATTGTCGCCGGTAGCGACATTGTCCGCGGCGACGCGCGATGCGCGCGCGGCGCGGGCGTACATTCCGACCAGACGGGAGAATTCGTAGTTGGCAGCGATCGTCCAGTTCATCGAGCTGAAATTCTCGTGGCGTTTTTTGCGCTTTCCGGTCAGATTGACGATATTGTCGTCGGCCAGCGTTTCAGACCGTCCGCCGTTGATGCGGTTGGACAGCGTGGCGCTGCCATCATAATCATAGAATTCGTAGCGAATTCCGCCTTCCAGCCGGAGTTTGTCGGTAATATCCCAATTGTCCGAAGCGTAGATCGCGATGAGGCTGGACGAGGTGTTGGTCCGCTTGTTGGCGGTCGCATAGCGCAGCACGCCCTTGTCGGTGACCGAGCCCACCATTTTGCCGCCAGCGGACATGGCGACCATATCGATCTGGCGCCCGTTCGCGCGCATCTCGAAGAGATGATCCTGGTAAAGTTCGGAATAGTCCTGGAAATATTTCGACGCGAACACGCCGATTGTCGCGTCATGCTTGCCGATCCACTCGAACTGCCGGCTGATGCGGATATCGTCCATGAACGCATGCGCTTTCACCTCGGCCAGGCGATATTGCGCCTCGACCACCAGTCCCATGGTTGTGGCGGGATCGAATGGTTGGCCATTGCCGCTATATTGATAGGCCAGGCTGACATCCGATCCGAACGCCTTTTGCGCGGCGGCGAGGAATCCGTTTCGGTACTTCACGGCATCTTGCGGATTGCGGGTCGAATACAGCGCATCGAATGCGACGGTCATATCGGTATAGCGGAACTTGTTGACGAAGAGCCATCCGTCCCCGAACTCCTTGTCCAGGAGAAGATCGAAGCTGTATGTCTGATTATAGCGCCCGTCCGACAGGTCGCGACGACGGTCGATGATGACGCCTTGCTCGGGCGAGATCATCTTGACGTTCTTCAACTCGGACGACCCGAGCATGCCGGTGAACGGATCGATCAGCTTTGCGAGCGAGACCGAGGGGTCGCGCGGATCGGCCAGCGGCACCGGCATATAGAGACCGTTCTTGTCGTTCATATACCTGAACCCAAGCGTGATCTGGCCGCCGTCGATCGCCTTCGTGACGTTGGCATGGAACTGGCCCCCTTGGTCCGCGCGGAAGCCCATGTCGCGATAGCCTTCATTGTATCGATAGAAGCCGCCCGCCGCGACGGTCAGTCCGGGGGCGATCGGGCCGGAATAATAGCCGTCCAGACGATAGAGACCGACATCGCCGAGCGTGAGTTCGGCCGCGCCCTCGGGCTTTTCGGTGCCGCGTCGGGTCTGGACGTCGATCAGTGCGATGGCGTTCGATCCGAACACGGCGGAGGGGCCGCCGCGGACGATTTCCGCCCGGCGGGTCATCAGGTCGGTGCGGGTCATCGCGTCGCCCTTGAAGAAGCCGATGCCGCCGGAGTCGGGATAGAGCGGCATGCCATCTTCCAGGATGGCGACGAAGCTGCCTTCGTTCGGAATACCCCGCACGCGGTAGACATTCTGGACTTCACCGGCGTTCGATTCGGAATAGATGCCGGGCGCACGCGACATCAGATCGGACAGATTGACCGGGGCCAGCTTGCGAATGGCGTCAGAGTCGAACGACGTGATCGCATAGGACGCGTCGAACTGCACCTGCGCGCGGTTCGAACCGGTCACGATGATGTCGTTCAGGTCGACGGTCGTCTCAGGATGCGCCTGACGGGGCGTATTCCGCGCAATGCGCTGCGGCGCGGGTGCGGCGGCGGGCGGCCTGACATTCTGTGGGGATGCGGCTGCCATTACGATAAAGCCATCGCTGCCGCGGCGAAATGCCAGTCCCGTCCCCCGCAGCAATTGTTGCAGACCGTTTTCCGCACTGCGTTTGCCCGCGACGCCTGCGGTGTTGCGCCCGCGCAGCAGCTTTGAGTCCGCCAGCACCGGAACCCCGGTCTGACGCGAGAATGCCCGCAAGGCCGGTTCGAGCGGCCCCGCGCCGATCGAGAACTGGGTCAGGCTTTGTGCGGATGCGGGAGCAACCGCCCCGATAGCGACGGCTGTGCAGGTCGCAAGAATCGTCAGGTCGCGAACGTTCATGATGTGCTTCCCCCCGGGTGCAGTGGCGGACGCAGAACCGGTGCGTCCGTGGTCCGAGAGCGAAACGTTCGCGTTCGATGAATCTGACGAAAATCTTTCGACCGGCCAGCCTTCCCACGCGCTGCGGGCGCGATGGAGGAATGGCGGCACGAACATGCCTTGTCCCCGTGGCCGACACCGGCTATCCAGTTACGAACGACTCGCAATAAGCGTCGAAATGAGGGGGCAAGCAGAGAGTAGTATCGATGACCGTCCAGTTTCCTTCCCCCTCCACCGACACGATCGCGCCGGCCGAGATCCTGGTTGCGGCCGCGCGGTGCTGGCGGGATGCTTGCGATGAGGGCGAGCCGATCCAGCCCCGCCTCGCGCGCATCCTGACGGACCATGGCTGCGCGATGTTGGCGCCGGTGCTCGATAGTCTCTATCTGTTCTACGAGTCCGCGCTTGGCCGGCGGATGGCGGTGGGGAACGCGCGGACGCGATCCGAGGATGAGGACCAGCTGGTCGGGCTGGTCGACGGCTCACGCCCCCGCGCCTGCCTCGATTGTGGACGCGATGCGGGGCGGACGCTCGATTGTGCGTTGTGCTCGACGCGGATCATGCTGGCCATGACGCTGGGATCTCCGACGGCGGTCCAATGAGCGGGGTGATCGACACCGTCGAGGCGCTGGAGGGTGTGATCGGCAGGACCCCGGGTGCGATGCACCTCAAGGTGATCGACCATCTCGACGCCGGCGCGCTACGCTGGATCGGCGCCACGCCGTTCATGGTCGCCGGTGTCGGTGACGCTACGGGCATGGATGTGACGCTCGGTACCGGCGCACCGGGCTTCGTCGATGCCGAAACGGGGGCGTTGCACCTGCCGATCGCGGCGTTGGACGATCCCGCCGTGATGCGGCCCGGCGCCGCATTCGGGTCCCTGTTTCTCATTCCCGGGATCGGCGAAACGCTGCGCGTCAACGGCCGGGTGATCGCCATCGGTCCCGATAGCATCCGGATCGCGGTCGAGGAATGCTACGGCCATTGCGCCAAGGCGCTTATCCGGTCCGGCCTGTGGTCGGCCGCTCCGGTCGATGCGCCGGACGATCCCGCGACCTTCGTCGCTGCAAGCCGTTTCCTGGCCTTGGCGTCCTTTGGCGAGGCGGCGCGCGCGGACCTCAGTCCGAAGGGCGACCCGGCCGGTTGCATGGCCCGGCTGGACGGGGGCACGCTGTGGTTCGCCGACCGCCCCGGCAACCGCCGCGTCGATAGTTTCCGGAACATCCTCGACCAGCCGCGTGTCGCGCTTGCCTTGCTGGTTCCCGGTGCCGACGCCGTGGCGATCGTGCGGGGGGCTGCGCGTCTCACCACCGACGCCGATGCGCGCGCCAGGTTCGAGGTGCAGGGCAAGACGCCGTTGCTGGCGATCGCGGTCCGGATCGAGCGGATCGACCTGCGGACCAGTCCCGCGCTGCGACGCGCGGCGCTCTGGCCGGTCCATCCCGGCGCGACCGACATCGACCCGTCCAAGCTGTTCGTCGAGCATATCAGGCTCAATCGCAATGCCGGTCTCGGAGCCAGGCTCGCCAGCGCGGCGCTCGCGGTTCCGGGGGTACAGGGGCTGTTCAAAAAGGGCCTCGACAAGGACTATCGCGACAATCTGTATTGATGTCGGCCGCGTCAAAGGACGGCACGGGCGGCACGACGGTCGCGAGGATGCGGTAGTGGCGTGGCACGCCATATCCATCTATCATTCCTGTGAGAGTCCGGGTCTTGGCCGGGGATCGTCGGGCGGCTTTGAGCCGTTTTCGTTGTTGCTGTTGCGTGAGAAAGCTTGTCCATGCCCGTCGAATCGATGCCGCCCCGTGACTCGGATTCCATTGGGCTCAGCATCCACGCATCGATCGCTCCGGCATCGGCGCTACGCCCTGGCGAGCCCTATGCCCGCGACGAGTTGCTGCACGAACTGTTCGATGCGACGGTGGGCGATCATGGCGGTGCGGTCGCGGTCCAACTGATCGGCGCCGATGAGGAATATGGACGGGTCACCGCGTGGACCTATGCCATGCTGGCGCGGCGCAGCCTGTCACTGGCGCATCGCCTGCGCGCGCTCGGTATCGGCAAGGGCGACCGGGTGGTCCTGTGCCTGCCGCGCGGGCTCGACCAATATATGGCCATATTGGGTGTGCTGCGCACCGGGGCGGCCTATGTCCCGGTCGACTGGGGCTATCCGCAGGACCGCATCGCCTTCATCGTCGAGGATAGCGGCGCATCGCTGACCCTGACCAACAGCAGCCGGGCGGGGGAGATACCGGGCCGGACGCTGGCGATCGATGCCGCGCTGGGCGATCTGGCGGCCGAGCCCGATGCGCCGCTGGACCGCGCGGTGACGGGGGCGGACCCGCAGGACCTGGCCTATATCATCTACACCTCGGGTACGACCGGGCGGCCCAAGGGCGTCATGATCACCCATGCCAATGCGTGTCATCTGGTGCGCAGCGAAAGCGCGATCTTGGCACTGGCGCCCAGCGATATCGTGTTCGGCGGGTTCAGCCTGGCCTTCGACATGTCGGTCGAGACGATGTGGAGCGCGTTTTTCGCGGGCGCCCGGCTGCTGGTCGCGACCGAGGCCCTGGCGAGCAGCGGCCCCGATGTCGCGATCGCGCTGGCGCAGCAGGGAACGACGGTCTGGCATGTCGTGCCCTCGCTGATCGCGCTGGTCGAGCATCCGGTGCCCAGCTTGCGCCTCATCAACATGGGGGGCGAGGCGTGCCCGCCCGACCTGCCGCGTCGCCTGGCGCGGCCGGGCCTGCGGTTGCTCAACACCTATGGTCCGACCGAAACGACGGTCACCGCCACCTGGACCGAGGTGCAGCCGGGCAAGCGCATCACGATCGGCAAGCCCTTGCCCGGCTATACCGCATGGATCGTCGATGAGGCGTTGCAGCCGGTCGAGGCCGGGCAGGAGGGCGAACTGGTGATCGGCGGTCCCGGCGTCGGCGCGGGCTATGTCAACCGACCGGATTTGACGGCCGAGAAATTCACCCTGACGCCGTTCGATACCGTGTCGGGCGGGCGTGAGCGCATCTATCGGTCAGGCGATCTGGTGCGGCTCGATCCGGCCGGCGACATCGACTTTGTCGGGCGTATCGACACGCAGGTGAAGATCCGCGGCTTCCGGGTCGAACTGGCGGAGATCGAGGCGGTGATCGGCGAAGCGCCCGGTGTCGCCCAGGCCGTGGTGCAATTGTTCAACGACGCCGATGGCGCCGAATTTCTGGCGGCCTTCATCGTGGCGCGGACCGGCGAGACGGTGGACGTGGCGGGGTTGAGGGCGCGGGTCGCCGAGCGGCTGCCCAATTATATGCGCCCGGCCGCCTATCAACTTCTGTCCGCGCTGCCGACCTTGCCCGCGTCGGGCAAAGTCGATCGCAAGGCACTGGTAAAGCCGGAGATCGTCGTCGACACCGGCCGCGCGATAGAGCCGCCCACGACGCCGATGGAGGAAAAGCTCCATCCGATCTGGGCCGAGGCCTTCGCGCCGCAGCCGGTATCGGTGCTGGACGATCTGTTCGAGGATCTGGGCGGCCATTCGCTGAAGGCCGCGCGACTGGTCTCCGCGGCGCGCAAGGTGCCCGGGCTTGAGGGGCTCTCGCTCGAAGACCTGTACGCTGCGCCGACCATCCGCGCGCTGGCGCTGCGCATTGGCGGGCAGGCACCGGTGGCGGTCGCGACGGAGGCCGATTTCCACCGCGTTCCCGCCTGGAAGCGCTGGATGTGTGTCGTGGCGCAGACGCTGGCGCTGATTCCCATTTATGGCCTGGCAGGGCTGCAATGGTTCTCGCCCTATATCGCCTATACCCATCTGGCGGCGCGGATGAACCGGATCGATGCGCTGATCCTCAGCGCGTTGTTCTTCACCATCATTCCCGTTGCCTCGATGCTGTTCTCGATCGCGGTCAAATGGGTGGTCGTCGGTCGGTTCAAGGCGGGCGACTATCCGCTCTGGGGCAGCTATTATTTCCGCTGGTGGCTGGTGCGGCGGATCATCGCGGTCACGGCGACGCCCTATATCGCGGGCACGCCGATGATCCGGGGCTATTACCGGATGCTGGGGGCGAAGATCGGCCGGCGTGCCTATCTGGGCAGCGGGATCATCGACACCGCCGACCTGTTCACCGCCGGGGATGACGCGATCGTCAGCGATCTGGCGGTGATCGCGACCAGTTCGGTCGAGCGGGGTCTGTTGCGGCTGGGCCCCGTGACGCTGGGCGCGCGATCCTTTGTCGGGTCGCAGGCGGTGGTGGGGCGCGACGCGTCGCTGGGCGAGGATGCGGTGCTTGACGACATGTCGGCGCTGCAGACCGGGAAGGCGATCCCGGCGGGCGAGCGGTGGACGGGATCGCCCGCCGCCTTTGATCGCAAGGTCGAATGCGGCGTGGCGCGGCCGCGGCATGGTGCGTTCGGCCCGGCGCTGGGCCTGCTGCTCGGCGCGCTGCTCCTGCCGATCATCGCCATCCTGCCGATCGCGCCGGGCCTGATCGCGCTGATCGAACTCGATTGGGAGACGACGGGATACAGCTATGTCCTCGTCTCCCCGCTGCTGGCGACGACCTATATCGTCATGATGTGCGTCCTGACCGTGCTGGCCAAGCGGCTGATCATGGGACGCGTAGCGCCGGGCACCTATGCGCTCAACAGCTGGTTCTATGTCCGTTACTGGATGGTCAAGCAGATCAACGATCTGGCGCTGCGGCTGCTGCACCCGATCTTCGCCACGCTCTATGTCATCCCCTGGTACCGGGCGCTCGGCGTGAAGGTCGGGCGGCGCGCGGAAATCTCGACGGCCAGCGCGATCGTCCCCGATCTGGTGGAGATCGGGCAGGAAAGCTTCATCGCGGACTCGGTCATCTTCGGCGCGGCCCGGATCGGGCATGGCACGATCGAGCTGGCGCATACCCGGATCGGTCGCCGCAGCTTCATCGGCAACTCGGCGCTGCTGCCCAGCGGCGCGCAGATCGGCGACGAGGTGTTGATCGGCGTATTGTCCAAGCCGCCCGAAGATCCGGTGCTGGCGACCGAGCCGGGCAGCACCTGGTTCGGGTCGCCCGCGATCAAGCTGCCGGTGCGGCAGGTGGCGACGATGTTCGACGAGGGTGCGCGGTTCAATCCGTCGCGCGGCCTGATCGCCACCCGCCTGTCGATCGAGGCGATCCGCACCACCCTGTCGCTGACCATGTTCCTGGTGTTCTTCAGCCTGTTGCTGTCGGTTGTCGGCGACCTGGACGATCTGGAGCGCGGCGGACTGGTCATCGCGACGAGTTTCCCCTTCCTCTATATCGCGTTCTGCCTGGCCTGTGGCGGGTTCGTGCTGGCGCTCAAATGGGCGGTCGTCGGGCGCTACAGGGTGATGACCGCGCCGCTATGGAGCACGTTCGTCTGGCGGACCGAACTGGTCACCGCGACCTATGAGAATCTGGCGGTCGCCAATCTGCTCGAACCGCTGCGGGGGACGCCGTGGATCGGCTGGTATCTGCGGCTGATGGGGGCAAAGGTCGGCAAGCGCTGCTACATCGATACCACCGACCTGACCGAGCATGATCTGGTGACGATCGGCGACGATGTCGCGCTCAACGACTATGCCGGGCTCCAGACCCATTTGTTCGAGGATCGGGTGATGAAGGTCGGCGCGATCCGGGTCGGCGACCGGGCGACCATCGGGTCGCTGGCGATCGTGCTGTACGATGCGGAGATCGGTGCCGATGCCCAGTTGGGCGACCTGTCGGTGGTGATGAAGGGAGAGACGCTGCCCGACGGCACCAGTTGGGAAGGCAGCCCGGCGCGGATCGTGGTCGAGGCGTGAGGCCGATCTGGCATCACGGGCCGCTGGCGCGGCTGGATGCCGACGGCGCGGTGCCCGTCCTATGGCGGGTCGCGGATGCCGGGGCAGGGCGGCGTCATCCGGCCGTCGTCGCGCTGATCGCGCATCTCGCCGGGATGGCGGAGGCCGATATCCGGCTGGCGCGCCACGCCACCGGACAGCCCTGGGTCGCGTATCCCTCGGGCTGGCATGTCTCGCTGTCGGGGCGCGGCGGCCATGCCCTGATCGCGGCGGCGCGGCAGCCGGTCGGCGTGGACCGGGAACTGGTCGAGGCCGATCCCCCGCTCTGGGACATGGTGACGCGGGACGAGGCGCGCGCGATCCGTGCCCGGCCGGCGCTGGACTGGCCGCGCGAATGGGTCCGGCGTTGGACGATCAAGGAAGCCTATGCCAAGCTGGTCGGCGAACCGCGCCGGATCGCCCCCGAGGCGATCGATACCCGGTTGATCGACCGGAATCGGGCGATGGCGTGGGGCGAGGGCGAGGCGCTTGGATGGAGCGAGGATCGTGGCGACGCGATCGAAACCCTGGTCTGGTGGGAGCGTGCACGATGCCCGAACTGATCGTCCGTCCCTATGGTCCGGCCGACCGGGCGGCGGTGCTGGCGATCCTCGACAGCAACCTGCCCGAATTCTTCGGCAGCGGCGATCGCGAATGGCTGGAGGAGACGCTGGATGCGCCGGATGGCCCGGCGTTTATCGTCGCGATCGACGGCCGGCCGGCGGCATTTGGCGGCTATGAGCTGTGGGAGCATTATAACAAGGCCTTGCTCTATTGGGGCATGGCCGCGCGCGATTGTCATGGCCTGGGGCTCGGTCGCCTGCTGTTGGAGGAAAGGCTGTTGCATGTCGCGTCGGCGGCGCGGCCCGCGACGCGCTATGTCACCGTCGACACCTCGCCGATGATCGCCCCCTTCTTCCGGCGCTGCGGGTTCGAGCAGACGGCGGTCTGGCCGGAGGGCTATCGCTCGGGCATGACCATGCATGAGCTGCGCTTCGACCTGTCGCGCGTGTCGCTGGCCGAACTGGAGGCGCGGCGCGATGCGGCGCTCTCGACTGCCCGGGCGGCTGTGCAAAGAAAGACCCGATGAACGAACCCTTAAGCGCGGCGGCGCATGTCATCCAACTGGCGCTCACTCCGATTTTTCTGCTGACCGCGGTCGGGGCGCTGCTCAATGTCTTCGCGACGCGGCTGGGCCGGATCAGCGATCGCATTCATCTGCTGAAGAAAGAGGGGCGTGTCGCATCGCTGGAGATGCAGCGGCTACGCGTCCGCTCGCGCATCCTGGATGTCGCGGTGACACTGGCCGCCGCTGCCGGGGTGATGACCTGCTGCGCGGCGATCACGCTGTTTTTCGGGGTGCTGCGCGACTCCGGCCATTCCGCGATCCTGTTTCTGTTCTTCGGCGGCGGACTGGTCTGCGCGGTCGGCGGGCTGAGCTGTTTCGTGTCGGAAATCATCCTCGCCGGACGCATCCTGCGCGATGACGAGAGCGATCCAGCCGGGTGACAGGGGAGGGGGCGTCCCGCCCGGCCCGCATATCGGACCGGGCGGGATCGGGATGGCTCAGGCCTTGAGGCCCTTGGCCATGTTCAGATGCGCGGCGACCGTCGGGGTCAGGCCGGTCGCAAAGCTCTTCAGTGCCGGAGCATCGCCGGTCGCGGTATAGGCCTTCAGCACGTCGAGAATCTGCTGATGGCCCGCAGTCTGCTCGGCGATATAGGCCTTGTCGAACGCGGTGCCGTTCAGCGTCTTGAGATGGTCGAGCTTCTGCTGTTGTTCGGCGTTCAGCGTCGCGCTGGGGGTGACGACCGGGGCCATGCCGGCGGTCGTGGCCTTCAGCTTGGCGGTCGAGGCGGTATGCGCCTCGATCATCTTGCGCGCATAGGCCTTGACCTGCGCCGATGCGCCGTTCGTCAGGGCGAGGCGCGAGGTTTCGATTTCGAACGCGTCGCTGGCCGCCACGGTGTCGGCGAAGCTCTGCGCCGCGCTCGGGGTCGGCGCCACGGCGTCCGGCAGGCTGGCGGAGACCGTGTCATTGGTCATGTTGGTCTGCGCGGCGTCCTTGTTGCGCCCGCAGGCCGAAAGGGCCAGAAGCGCGGAGGCGGCGAGGATGGTGGCTCGGAAGGTCATGGCGGAAATTCCCTGAAATTGCGTCCCTCCGGCCATAAGCGCATCAGCCTTCGGGACGTTCCCTCAAGTCGGACGGAGCCAATCGGGCCGGGCGTCGTTCAACCCCCGAACCACCGCGACGAAGGAAGGTTGAGATGAGCATCTTCGGCAATATCATGGGTAAGATCTTCCACCACAAGCAGGCGGCGCCGGCCACGCCTGCGCCGACCCAGTCGGAGCCGACGCCCGCGCCAGAGACCGAGGCTCCGGTGCTGGTGGCCGCACCCACCCCCGCGCAGCCGGTCGATGTCGGCGCGGTGCTGTCCGAAATGGCGTCGATGAAGAATGGCGGCGGCAATTATCAGAGCTCGATCGTCGATCTGCTCAAGCTGCTCGACCTGGATTCCAGCCTGGCCGCCCGCAAGGAACTGGCCAATGAGCTGAACGTCCATGCTGGCGAAGACGGCTCCGCCGAACAGAATATCGCACTGCACAAGGCGGTGATGGCCAAGCTGGCCGAAAATGGCGGGGTCGTGCCCGACAGCCTGCGCCAGTAAGCGTAACGGTACGCGTATCGAAGGGGGGCGGGGCCGACCCGCCCCCCAATTGCGTCAGTTGGTCGCGATGCGCAACGTGACCATCAGGCGGCGGCCCGGCATCACCACCTGATCCTTGTTGAGCGCGGTCGCCAGGCGCTGCACGTCGTTCGTCAGATTCTGCCCGACCAGCGCCAGTTCCATGTTCGGATGGCTCGCGAACGGCCGCATCGCCAGCTTGCCGTCGAGCGAGACATAGGACGGTGTCGGCGTGTCGAACGCGCCATATTTGTCCTGCTTGCCTGCATAGATCAGGTTGAACCCGGCATCCATTCGGTCGCCCATCCAGTTCAGGCCCGCGCCCAGCCGATAGGGCGGGATGCGGGGCACGTTGCCGCCATTGTCCAGCGTGGCGCGGGTATAATCGGCCAGGACGTTGAAACGATAGACTCCGCTGGGCGTGTGGACCAGGTCATAGCTGGCCTCGCCCTCGACGCCGCGGAAATGCGCCCCTTGCTGGCGATAGTTCAACTCGCGCAGATCGCCCGTTCCGCCGACCGAACAAATGCCGGCATCGTCGCAGGTCCGCCCGGTCAGGTCGCCATAGATATAGTTGGTGAACCAGCTGCTGTAGATGCTGCCGTCGAAGCGGAAGCCGCCCGAACGGACGCGCATCGTGCCCTCCAGCGAGTTGGCGCGCTCGATTTTCAGGTTGGGGTCGCCGGTCTCGAACGTATTGGGGCCGTCATGCCCGCCACGGGCGAACAACTCGGTCAGAGCGGGCGCGCGGCCGGTGCTGGAGAAGGTCGCGCCGAACTTCAGACCCGGCGTGACCTCGTACAGCGCGCCGATCGCGCCGCTGAGCGGCGTATAGCTGGGCGAGACGAAATTGCCCGCGGCGGGCGTGCCCTGAAGCCGGACATGCTCGACACGGCCGCTCGCCTCCAGATGCAGGCGGTCGCCGATGCGGGTGTCGGTGAACAGATAGCCCGCAAAGCTCTCCATGGTCGCCGGGAAGAGATAGCTGCTGTCCTCTCCGACCGCCGAGAAATCGCGGTGCTGATATTCGAAGCCGAGCGCCGAATTGTCGATGAAGCCGATGCGGTTGAACAGCAGTTCGGCGCGGGCATTGTATTCCTTGTTGCGGAAGGTCGTGTCGATCGTGCCGTCCGGCTCCTTCTCGTCATGCGAATAATGCGCGTAGCTGCCGTCCAGGTTGAACCGCTGGAGCAGGCCGCTGCCAAGCGCGAAGGACGACCGCGTCATGATCTTGGTCTGGCGCATGTCGATATAGGTCGTGTCGCTGGGGATGCCGTATTTGGCGTCATATTGGGTGACCGCGGCGCCGATATGGCTGCCATTCTTGGCGCCGAAGAAATAGGAGCCGCCGACCGACCCGCCATAGCCGCGGAAGAAGGAATTCTGCTGCGTGCCCAGCGGCGTGTCGTAATTCCCCTCATGGCGGCCAAAGGCATCGGCGTGCAACGCGAAATCGCCCATCCGGGCATCGACCAGCCCGGCCCCCTGATACAGGTCGGACACAGTGCCATAGGTGCCGTCCAGTTCCGCCGATAGCGGCTTGTCGGACAGGCTGGTCGGCACGCGGTTGTTCAGCACGTTGACGACGCCGCCGATCGCCTGGCTGCCATAGCGCAGCGTGCCCGCGCCGCGCACCACCTCGATGCTGCGCGCGGCGAGCGGATCGACGGGAATGCCGTGGTCGGGGCCGATGTCGGACACGTCGGACGCGCTGGTACCGTCCTCCAGGATGCGGACGCGGGTGGCGTCCATGCCGCGGATGATCGGGCGGCTGGCACCGGTGGCGAAGCCGGTGGTGGAGATGCCCGGAATCTTGGCCAGTGCGTCCGCGATGCTCGCACCGCCTTGCATCCGGATGTCCTCGGCATCGACCTTGGCGACGATGGCGGGCGTGTCGTCGCGATCATGCGCGATGGGCGAAGCGGTGACGACGATGTCGCGATTCGTGCCGGGATCGTTCGCGGAAGGGGCAGGGTTGGCCTGCTGGGCGAAGGCGCAGGCGGGGAGGAGGGCGGCGATCGCCGCGCCGGCCAGAAGGATGGGACGCATGATATACTCCGAAAGGTCTTGCAAAAGAGGCCCGCTTCGCCGGTTCTGGGCGATGACAACGGGGCGTGTCGTTCAGTGGAGCAAGACGGGTTCCGGTGGGGCGCGGCTGCGCCAGATATGCGCGCGGGACCGCAGGACCGAGGCGATGAATGCCGCCAGCGCGATCGCCGTGGCGACGGGGAGCGGCTCTGCCAGGCTGTCCCATGTGGTGGGCAGATAGGGCTCGGCCGCGGCTGCCGCCTGGCACAACAGGCAGGGTTCGTCGGTCGTGGTCACCGACATGGACCGTGGGGGATCGCCCGCATGAATGGCGGGGCCTTGCAGGGCATGCCGATGCGCGCCCACGACGATGCCGTCATAGACGAGCGCGAACAGCGCCAGCAGGCTCATGAGCAACAGACCGGGTCGTAGGCGACAGGCTATGTGAAATCCCCCTTCCACGGCCCCTTCCAACCCGTTCGCGCCTTTCTCCAAGCTGAATGAACGATATGTTATCATATCGCAGTTTCGAGTCATGTTGTCCGGTGTCGAGAATATTCTTCTAGCATTACAGTTGCATATTGATCGGAATTCTGAATCAATAGGTCTCCATGGTAAGGAGGCCGTGGATGGCGGGCGCATCGATCGAGACGACACTGGAGCTGTGGGCGACATCGCTGCGCGATGTG